>NZ_CM011002.1:3475202-3675202 GCF_000158095.2 Roseibium alexandrii DFL-11 | reverse complement strand
GAACCCACGCCTGTTGAAAAAGTCGGGGATGAGCTGTGGCTAGGGGTGAAAGGCCAATCAAACTCGGAAATAGCTGGTTCTCCGCGAAATCTATTTAGGTAGAGCGTCGGATGAATACTCTCGGGGGTAGAGCACTGGATGGGCTATGGGGGCTTACCGCCTTACTGATCCTAACCAAACTCCGAATACCGAGAAGTACTATCCGGCAGACACACAGTGGGTGCTAACGTCCATTGTGGAGAGGGAAACAACCCTGACCGCCAGTTAAGGTCCCTAAGTTATGGCTAAGTGGGAAAGGATGTAGAACTCCCAAAACAACCAGGATGTTGGCTTAGAAGCAGCCATCATTTAAAGAAAGCGTAACAGCTCACTGGTCTAAATAAGGGGTTCCGCGCCGAAAATGTACCGGGGCTCAAGCCATACACCGAAACTGCGGGTGCACACTTTGTGTGCGCGGTAGCGGAGCGTTCTGTAAGTCTGCGAAGGGGGACCCGTGAGGGCTCCTGGAGATATCAGAAGTGCGAATGCTGACATGAGTAACGATAAAGGGAGTGAGAGACTCCCTCGCCGAAAGTCCAAGGGTTCCTGCTCAACGCTAATCGGAGCAGGGTTAGTCGGCCCCTAAGGCGAGGCCGAAAGGCGTAGTCGATGGGAAACAGGTTAATATTCCTGTACTTGGTGGTAGTGACGGATGCCGTGTGTTGTACTTGCTTATTGGATTGCAGGTGCAGCGAAGGTGTTCCAGGAAATAGCTCCACCGTATAAACCGTACCCGAAACCGACACAGGTGGACTGGTAGAGAATACCAAGGCGCTTGAGAGAACTATGCTGAAGGAACTCGGCAAAATGCTCCCGTAAGTTCGCGAGAAGGGAGACCTGTGCTTGGGCAACCAGGTATAGGTGGCACAGAAATGGGGGTGGCGACTGTTTATCAAAAACACAGGGCTCTGCGAAGTCGCAAGACGACGTATAGGGTCTGACGCCTGCCCGGTGCTGGAAGGTTAAGAGGAGGTGTGCAAGCACCGAATTGAAGCCCCAGTAAACGGCGGCCGTAACTATAACGGTCCTAAGGTAGCGAAATTCCTTGTCGGGTAAGTTCCGACCTGCACGAATGGCGTAACGACTTCCCCGCTGTCTCCAGCATAGACTCAGTGAAATTGAATTCCCCGTGAAGATGCGGGGTTCCTGCGGTCAGACGGAAAGACCCCGTGCACCTTTACTACAGCTTCACACTGGTATTCGTAATGACATGTGTAGGATAGGTGGTAGACGTTGAAGCATTTGCGCCAGCAGATGTGGAGTCACCCTTGAAATACCACCCTTGTCCTTATGGATATCTAACCGCGGCGCAACAACGTCCGGGACCGTGTGTGGCGGGTAGTTTGACTGGGGCGGTCGCCTCCCAAATGGTAACGGAGGCGCGCGAAGGTGGGCTCAGAGCGGTCGGAAATCGCTCGTTGAGTGCAATGGCATAAGCCTGCCTGACTGCGAGACTGACAAGTCGAGCAGAGACGAAAGTCGGCCATAGTGATCCGGTGGTCCCTCGTGGAAGGGCCATCGCTCAACGGATAAAAGGTACGCCGGGGATAACAGGCTGATGATGCCCAAGAGTCCATATCGACGGCATTGTTTGGCACCTCGATGTCGACTCATCACATCCTGGGGCTGGAGCAGGTCCCAAGGGTTTGGCTGTTCGCCAATTAAAGTGGTACGTGAGTTGGGTTCAGAACGTCGCGAGACAGTTCGGTCCCTATCTGCCGTGGGTGTAGGAGAATTGAGAGGATCTGTCCCTAGTACGAGAGGACCGGGATGGACGTACCTCTGGTGGACCTGTTGTGGCGCCAGCCGCATTGCAGGGTAGCTATGTACGGACGGGATAACCGCTGAAAGCATCTAAGCGGGAAACCCACCTCAAAACCAGTTCTCCCTGAAGAGCCGTGGAAGACCACCACGTCGATAGGAAGCGTGTGGAAGTGCAGCAATGCATGAAGCTTAGCTTTACTAATAGCTCGTTCGGCTTGATCCTCTCATTAGTCAATGTTCATCTTATCTTGCGCTACCGGCCTTCGGCCTACTTGAGCGCGAGTTTTAAAAGCGCCCTTGGCGCCTTGTAAAAGATCATTTTAGTGTGCTACCGGCCTTCGGCCTACTTGAGCACGTTTGAAATCATCTAAAAAAAACAAAACAGACCAGTTTTACATCCAAATTGCCCTTCGCCGGCCTGGTGGCTCTAGCGGGGAGCCCCCACCCGATCCCATCCCGAACTCGGCCGTGAAACTCCCCAGCGCTAATGGTACTGCATCTTAAGGTGTGGGAGAGTAGGTCGCTGCCAGGCCTGCAAAGCGCAATTTGGAAAGCTCTTCATTCAAAGTGTGCTACCGCCCTTCGGGCACCTTGAGCACATCTCTTCAACGATAGCCTCCACCTTAACGCGGGATGGAGCAGCCCGGTAGCTCGTCAGGCTCATAACCTGAAGGTCGCAGGTTCAAATCCTGCTCCCGCAACCAACTTAACTTGCTGATCATCAAAATCATACGCTCTTGCAGCCTTACCCGGCTCCAGGAGCTTTTTGTGTTTGAGGATCTCTGTCTCGTCCACGTTGGAAAGAGACGGGTGGTCCGTCGAGATCGCAAGGATCCCAGCCAGGTCACCGTAAAGATCAACAACCAGACGGTCTTCACGTTCGTCCGGTGTCAAAACGATCTTCTCGATGAGTGATCTGATCAGTTCGGCAGCTTCTGGGCGTGCGATATCAATCCGTCAGGCGCTGCGGAGCCGCGTGGACGCCCGTCTCAATCCGCTTGAGCAGCTGCTGACGTTCCTGGCTGCCGTCTGCCGAGTAGTTCAGGTTTTTGAACAGGGATGTTTGTTCGGTGAAAAACTTGCGAGCCGAATCTTTGTCCTCGAACTCAAAAGGTGTCCGGGCGATCTTGTAGACGAGATCAAAGGTCTCTTGCTGGCGCGCCAGCGGCGCGGAGACATCCACATCGTCAAACGCGTCCTGCTGTAGATAGACCATGTCCAGGAAGAGGGCCTTTTGTTGCAGAACAAAGTCTTCGGTCGACACACCTTCTTCCCCGGTCACTTGCATCATGCGCGTGATTTCATCCCCCTTGGCAAGGAGTTCGATCATTTCTTCAACGCGCGGCACCCAATCGGGCCCGATGTTTTCATGATACCAATCTCGCAATTGGGTGTGATAGCGGGACCAGGACAACAGAGGATCCACGGCGGGGTAAAACCGCTTGTAGGCCCGCTCCGAAGAAAGACCAAGGAAGGTTTTGACAGTTCCAAGCGTCGATTGTGTCACCGGCTCTTCAAAGTTTCCACCGGCTGGCGAGACCGTGCCGATCATGGTCAAACTGCCCGTATCACCGGTGATGGTCTTCAGGACACCTGCGCGCTCATAGATCCCCTTGATTGCCGAATCGAGATAGGCTGGGAAGGCTTCTTCGCCCGGAATTTCTTCCAGGCGCCCCGAAGTTTCACGCATGGCCTGAGCCCAGCGGGATGTGCTGTCCGCGATCAGGAGGACGTCATAGCCCATCTGGCGGTAATACTCGCCGAGCGTGATGCCGGTATATATTGAGGCTTCGCGGGCTGCGACCGGCATGGAGGATGTGTTACAGATGATGACTGTGCGATCCATCAAGGTGCCGTCGCCGGACGGGTCCGGCTGATCGGGAAATTCGGTGATGGTTTCCACCACCTCGCCCGCACGTTCGCCGCAAGCCACCACGATCACAATGTTGACCGCAGAGAACCTCGAAATCAGTGACTGCAAAACCGTTTTTCCAGCTCCGAAGGGCCCTGGAATACAGCCCATGCCGCCGCGGGCAATCGGGAAGAACGTGTCGATCAGACGCAAGGTCGTAATCAGAGGCTCGCTTGGATAGAGGCGCTCACTTTGACCCGCTTTTACCAAAGCATCCGGGATTGCCCGGCGCACCGGCCAGTGTTGCACCATGGTCAAATCCCGGGTTTGGCCGCGATCGTCCTTCAAGGTGACCACCACCTCTTCAATGGTGAAGGTTCCTTCCCGGATCCGCTCAACAGTCCAGGTTCCCTTGAGACCAAACGGCACCATGATTCGGTGATTGAAGCGTCCTTCCGGTACAAGACCGAGCGTGTCGCCCGCATTGACCGGGGTGCCCGACGCAACTTTGGGTTCAAATGCCCATTTGCGGGTTCGGTCAAGCGCATTGGTCAAAACACCGCGCGGCAGGAAAAATCCATGTTCCGCCGCTATATCCGCCAAGGGGTTCTGCAGGCCGTCAAAGACCGTGCTCAAGAGGCCTGGTCCCAGAGCGACGGACAACATCTCGCCGCTTTGGATTACCTTGTCCCCGACCCGGACACCGGCCGTATTTTCAAAAACCTGCGCTTCGGCTGATTTGCCGCGGACCCGCAACACTTCGGCTTTCAGGTATTCACGGGGCTTTCCTTCCCGTTCCGGACCGTGCGGGATGATATAGACAACCTCGTTCTTGATCAGAGGGGCCTCCCCGAGGGGCGCCAGTGTCACAAGGTCGTCCTGGACGGCGATGATTTCAGCTGTCGGCTCCGGAAGCTGAACATGACTGGTCATGGGAGAACTCCCTCAAGAGATGGAGAAGTTTCGGTAAAAAGTTCGGCAGAAACGGACTGAACCACGGCTGCCGTGCCCGATGGGTTCAGAGCTTCTGCGACGAGTGTTTTAAGACGATCACGAGCCTGCTCAGCGTTGTAGCGCGACCAGCGCTCCACAATAATCCAACGCAACACGTAAATTCCGACAGCTTCAAAATCGAATTCGTGAGCAATGGAATAATGGTCCAGCTGGCGGTACACCTCAGTCAGCACCAACCGCTCCATGCCTATGTGATCTTCTGCCCGGATCAATCGATGCGCGTCTGCGACCCAAGGCATGAAATGCCCAAGCCCGAAGGCCGGGTCGGCCCAATTGGCCTTGATCAACGAACACCAGCGGCCATATCCCCAAGCCTCTATCGCGCCTGCAGCATCTTGACCGTTCCGCCGCCGCCGAAGAGCTGCAATCAGGGTCCGCGTTTCCATGCGACCGGTCACCAGGTGCTGGAGATCCGGGTATTCAGCCAGATCACGGATTACCTCGCGCGCCCGCTGGATGACCTCAAAGTCGTCTTCAATGTGTGCAACGCCGGCCCAGGCCGTCACTTCAACCATTTCTTTCAGCAGGCCTGCATGCCCCGGTTCCAGCATGGCCATGCGCTGGCGCAGCCGGTACTGGGATATCGGCACCTCCTTGCGGCTGAACAATTTGCCAAGATGCGGCAGGCCGGTGATCAGCGCGATGTACTGGTGGGGGTTGGACATGGATTTAACGCAACACCCCTTCCATAACGGCTCTGAGCCTCGGCTGAAGGTGGCGCTTTAGGAGCGTAGCGATGGCCTCTTCGGTCAGATCAATGGAAACGTCCCGCCCGGTCAGCTTGATCTTGATACCGTCAAACCCGGGAGCCGTGGAGAATGTGACACCTTCCCGTAAGACATCCCCGGCAAGCGCAATGACAAAATGTGTTAGTGTTCCAGGCTCGACCGCTTCCGGAGATTGTTTCAACTCCTCAAAGGTCATGATCTTTTCCGGCAGCACGATCTCCATCGGCTCAGCATCACTCACGGAGGCGCTCTCTTTCGCATTGGCCGCCATCGCAAGGATCAACTTCTGTAAAAAGGCCTCATCGGCGAGCGTAGTGGCTACCAATCGCTTGGCTTCCTGCTGGATGCGTTCGCCGAGTTCGTTGCGCATATCGAGGACAAGGTCTCTCGCCGCTACTTTCAGGCCATCTTCGGTGGCAGCTTTCTCCTGTGCAGCTTCTGCCCGGGCGGCTGCCTTAAGCGCAGCTGCCCTTTTTTCAGCTTCTGCGACCAGGGCCTCTGCCTTTGCCTTGGCATCTGCCAATATGGCTTCGGCTTCGGATTGGCCGGCTTCAACGCCTTCGGCTTTTAGCCGGTCGATTAGCGCCTGAACACCAGCACCTGCGGCAGTTTCAAGCTCTCCGGCGGTCTTGGTTTCTGACATGGTTGCCTCCTAGCTCGGCATGGTTCCGGCGAGTACCAGTGCAAAGACCAGCGCAAAGACTGAAAAGCCCTCCAGAACCGCAGCCGGTGCGAGCGAAATACCGAAAATCTCGGGTTTTGCTTTGGACGCGTGAATGGCCGATGCCAGAACCTCGCCCTGCCGAATGCCGGTGAACAGCATGGTGAAGCCGGACAGTACACCAATGCCGAACATGGCAGCCCCGTTTGCTGCATCGACAGTTGTTTGCTGGAGCGAGAACATGATGACGATGCCGTAGATCACCTGAGAGGACGGCATGAGAGAAACACCGATGAACCGGCCGTAACCGCCATCGCTGTCGAGCATTGCGCCGATCGCGGCGCTGCCGCCCAGAGCACAGCCCCAGGCACTGCCGATCGCGCCCAGAGCCACCGGCGCATAAAGCCCGAACCAACCGAGCGCCACAACGAATTCGTTCACAGGCGTGTCTCCTCTTTCTTGAATGGACGGAAGGCCGTACCCTCGTCTTTCAAACCCCAATTAAAAAACTCAATCACGTTCAGGCGCAGGCCATGTACACACCCTGCAATCAGTCCAAGGCCGATGTTGATGGAGTGGCCTATTATCAGAACCAGGATAGCAATCAGCAATCCAACGCCAGGGACCGCGTCATTCAACTGACCGGAAAGCGTGTTGATGGTTTCTGCGAGCGATGCGGCAGCCAGGCCCAATGCAAAAAGCCGCATGTAGCTGAGCACATCGGAAAAGATATTCACGACACGGGCTAAAGAAGCCAACCCATCGAAAACACGCATCCCGCCGGACGAAAGCGAATTGACCTTCCGATCACTTCCGAAAAAACCGACAGTCAATAGTCCGGCAACAACGGCGCCGGGGCCAAGGGTAGCAAAGATCGTGCCTTGCCCCAAGAATGTCGCGAGTCCCCCCAACGCGACAAGGCACCAGCCAAGCGGCTGAAACCGCCCGCTCGGGGTTGTTTCATTGAGGCTGCGCATGAGGTTGGCCAGAACAATGTGCACCACACCGATGGTCAGCGTGATTTTCATCATCGTATCGACGTCTTTCAGATGCAGGACCTTGAGTTTCGCCAGGAAACTACCTTCTGGCGGCGCAATACCAAAGTAGCTGCCCGTTGCGACACCAAACGCGGCTGTCGAGACCATCAGCCACATGGCCATGCGCAAGAGCCGCCGGCTTTGCTCAGAACTGCCGAAGCGCTTTCGGAAGAGGTACAGAAGCGTCAGGATCAACAGACCATATCCAGCATCTGTCATGATCATGCCGAAGAAGATGACAAACGATATGTAGACGATTACAGACGGATCCCAGTCTCGATATCCCGGTGTCTGATAGAATTCTACGAGATCCTCGCCTGCGGCCAGGCCCGGACGATTTTCAAGCAAGGTCGGTGGCTGATCCTCTGCGGTTACCTCATCAAAGACGGCCGCAACCCCGATCTCTCCGGAAAGGGCCTCGATTTCTTCGATCTGGTCCTGCCGCGCCCAAGCCTGGAGCACAAAGACCCGTCCGGCATCTCCGGTTTCCAGACCTGCGCGATGACGGACGGCCTGATCTCTTGCCGCTGCAAGGTTTGATGCCAGCAAAAATCGCCACTTCGTCAATGCTTGACGCGTCAGCTGTAGTTCTTCCAGTTCGATCGCGGCTTCTTCATAGTGTTTTTTGAGCGTTGAGAGAGACACCGCGCCGACATGAACCCGGGGCACAGGCATGTCGCCAACCTCCGGCTCGTCCGGCGCTAACAGCACAACATAGGCCCGGTAAGTATCGGCGTGCACGACTTCCAGGACCTTGTTTGACGGATCAATCTCTCTGAGTTTTCCAGTGGGGACGACGTAGAACCAAAGGCGGTTGCCTTTCAGGTTTTCCAGATCGGTGAAATTGAATTCGCCCCAGGGCTCGACATCGTGAATGCGTTTCTTAAGGCGCGCCAAACGGTCTTCGCAGTCTTTGACCAATCGCCGGTTCTCAACCGATTGGCTGACTGTTTCATTCAGGTCAAAGCTGCTCGGGTCTGTGACCTGCAAGCGCTGGACAGGGGCGTCCATCAGCCAGCGGAGGGCCTCCACCGCTTCCCGGCCAGTCCCGGCCGGCACCGCTTCAAGCTCCTTTTGAGCATCGCTCAAGGGGATGAGATGCAGCGCTCCAAAAGCCTGTGTGGCTTCCAGAACCTTTTCCTTGTCTTCCAGCACACCGACGAGGCTGACCTTTGTGAGGGGCACTATGCTCATAGCTCAGCCATCCCCTTCACGGCGCTTCGCGCCGCTGTCTTGCGCTTGGAAATTTTGGCGCGAACCACGGCATCTCGTTCGGCGTCAGCCAAAGCCATGCGGATCTTTTTGATGTTCTTCTGCGCTTGCGGGATAAGCACCTTCTCAAACAGGTTGACCCGCCGCGAGATCACCGCTTCGGCATCAATCAGCTTTTCGATCCGCTCCCGTGCAACCTCGCGTTCCAGGTGGAGCCTCAAAAGTTCTTTCAGCCCGTTGACCGCAGGATCCACCCAGTGCGGCCTAGCGAGAAGAGAATAGGGTTTGACGTCGACTTCGATGTTGTCAAGCGTCGGCAGCCGAGTGCCGGACAGGTTCTGTTCACCCCGTTCAACAGATTTCAGGGTCACGATCCCTTCGACCGGAACCTGTTCGTTTGCGAGCATCGGTAATGATTTTGCAATCTCGTCAAAGCGGCGCTCATATTCCGCATCAAGCCTAAGCGACGTCTCCTTCGCTTTCGCACGCTCAGCCATGATCTGTAGGCGCTTCAACTCCAAAGATGGAAGGAAGCGTTTGTATTCAGACAGATGTGCGCTCTCCCGTGCAAGGGATGACTTGTTGAGCGCAAGCTTGGCCATCAGGCTGCCTCCCCGTCGGCACCATCTTTAGCTGCGTCCTTGGCAACAGCTTTCTCGCTAGGGAAGTATTTGTCGATCAGCCCCTGTTTCATCAAAAGCTGTTCGGGCAAGAAACACTCGGCGAGAGTTTGCCAGCACAGATCCAGTGCTTCCTCAAGAGGAATGGCCACCTCGATATCCATGAACCGCTTGCGGAAGAGAGCTCCGAATTTCAGGAGCTGGTGGTCATAATCGGACAACTCAAAGGCCATGGACTGCTTCTGTTCTGCGTCCCGTGCACCGGAATAGAACCGGATCATGGTGTTCATGATCTGGTTGTGATCTTCCCGGGTGACCTTACCGATAACGTGCTGCTTCAAACGCGAGAGAGATCCGAACGGATCAAGCATACCGCTGTGCAGATAGAACTGCCCCTCCGTGATGTAGCCCGTGTTGTCCGGCACCGGATGTGTGACGTCATTGCCCGGCATGGTCGTTACCGTCAGGATCGTGACAGATCCGGAGCCCTTGAAATCACAGGCTTTTTCATAGCGCCGCGCAAGTTGGGAATAGAGGTCGCCCGGATAACCGCGGTTGGCTGGTACCCGTTCCATGGCGATAGAGACTTCTTTCATGGCATCGGCGAAGGCTGTCATATCTGTCATCAGGACCAGGACGCGCTTGCCTTCCTCAACCGCGAATTTCTCGGCGACGGCCAGAGCCATATCCGGAACCTGGAGGCGTTCGACAACCGGGTCGGACGCCTGGTTGATGAACATCACCGTGCGCGGGAAAACACCCGCATCTTCAAACTGTTTCCGGAAAAAGGCGTAGTCGTCGAAAATCAGTCCGAGGCCGCCGAAGACTACAATATCCGCATCCGCCTGAATCCCGATCCGCGCCAGGAACGCGTTGTAGGGTTCGCCTGAGACGGAGAAGATCGGGATTTTCTGACTTTCGACGAGGCAATTGAAAATATCAATCATCGGCACATCCGTGCGGATCATGCGCGAGGCGAGCACCCGTTTCATCGGGTTTGCTGAGGGACCGCCTATGGGTACAGTTGGGTCAGTTGAAAGGTCCGGTCCCTGATCAATCGGGGTGCCGGCACCATCAAACACGCGGCCAAGGATGTTGTCGGAGTACGTGACTTTCGCCGGTTCTCCGAGAAATCTGACAGACGCGTTGTTGGCCAACCCCTTTGTGCCGGAGTTGACCTGGAGGGATACCATGTCCTGGTCGATGTTGATCACTTGGGCGAGGGAAGACGTGCCGTCGCCGGTTTCCACAATGGCCAAATCCCCGAGACAGGGCCGGCCTTCGGCCTCACTCTTCGTTGAGGACACCATGATCCGGATGATGTCTCCGACGATGTCAACGATCCGGGTGTGTGAGACAAGCATGCGGATCCTCGCGTCTGTTAACCAATGACAAACCGTGGTTGTTGAAACAAACTTGAACCACTTCAAGGACTTTTCGCAAGGCAAAATTCGACGATGATATGTGTCGAACCCGTCGCGCCTTTATCCAGGATCCGGTGAACCTCAACCGGGGATCAGTTAAATTCAGTTTCAATTACGCGGATATGACATTGATCAAGAGCACGCGGTTTCAAAGTTGGTCAGCCGGATACGGAGGACCGCTTCCGGAGCAAATATCGATGCTCGCCGGTCAGTACGGTGACGCCATCCTGGTTTCGGATCGTTGCGGTCATGACAACAACACCCGTGGTGTTTTGTTCGATCAGCTCGGAAATCACCAATTCCGAATAGAGCGTATCGCCGACATAGACCGGTTTCATGAACTTGCACTCAAGTCCAATGAATCCGATTAATGCGTCGGCAACCTCTTCGGGAAACGTGCCGGCACCCGCGGCTGACTGGATCAGAACCTGCATGCCATGCGCCAGCATGTCTTTGTGGCCAATCGACTGGCAGTAGACCCGGTCATAGTGGATCGGATCATTGTCGCCGGATGCCAGCTGGAAGGCCGCAAACAGGGCGTCCGTCTGTGTGCGGGACGGCAGCCCGTAGCGGCGGCCAACCTCCAGGTCTTCAAAAAAGAGCGACGGTCCCGGCCGATGATCGGCGGGCGTCCAATCGGGTCCGGTTACTTGATCTGCCATTTAGGATCCTTTCGATTGAGAGTAAAAACATAAGGAAAATCCTGTTGCGTGTCTTTCACGGGGTATCCGAAACCGGGTTTGGATCGGGCCAGCGGCCGGCGGAGAGCGGCTTAATCACCCAGAAAAGCGTAATGCCGACGAGGGAAGTGGCGATGGACAGCGCGAAACCTGCGCCGTAATCGCCGGTCCAGTCAAAAAACGCGGACGATAGCCAACCGCCGACAGCACCGCCCAAACCGAGGCCGATGGTTGTTGCGCCATAAATCGCGGCGACATTATTGGGATAGAGCCTTGCAACAAGGGCGGACACGGCCGGGCCGCGCGAGCCCATGGCAGCACCGAATACAACAACAAATCCCATCAGAAGAAGAAGACTTGGGGTTTCCTGCAGCTGCCACAACAGAGCCACACCGACAGCTGAAAGAATATAGCCGACTGTCACGGAATTGCGCTGGCCAAACCGGTCACTTGCCCATCCGAAACAAACAAGGCCGACGACAGACATCGCGCCGACAGCTCCATAGCCAAAGGCGGCTACAACAGGCGTAAACCCAGCTGAAATAAGAAAGGCGACAGCCTGGAGCATTACGGACCAAACGGTCACTGATGCGAGAAACAACGTTGCAAACAGTCCCCAAAACGCGGGATGCCGCAAAACACCTGCGCCTAGACTGAAGCTGCGGTTTGCCTGGCGGGGCGGAATATGGTCGGCGCCATCGCTCATCGTTTGCCAGGGCAAGAACCAAATCACCGCGACCATTGCAAGGCTGACCCACCCTAGAACGCCATAGGCCGTTCGCCAGTCTGTCGCTTCAATCAGGACCTGGGTCAGGGGAACGATAACAACCATCCCCAGCGGGATCCCGGTATAGGCAAGCGCGTTTGCCAATGTAATCCGGTGAGCAAACCAGCGGCTCACGAGACCGGATGCGACCGTCATGCCAGTCGCTGAAATGCCGATACCGGTCATGATGCCGAGGCCAAGAATGGCCTGCCAAAGGTGCTCCATAATGCTGGCCAGCAGGAAACCCGAACCGAACAGGAAGACACCGATGGTGTAGACCGGGCGTGGACCAAAGCGGTCGAACAACATGCCGATGAGAGGTGCGGAAAATCCGATGGTAGCCATATAGGCGAAGTAGATGGTTCCAAATGTGCTCCGGCTCCAGCCGAGATCTTTCGTGACCGGCAGAAGGAACACGGCGAACGTCTCGCTGACGCCGCGCGAAAAGAAATTCATCGCAGCGCAAAAGACCAGAACCGCGATTGCGGATCTGGTCATTTCAGATGTGGGTGGTTCTGGCCGCTTCAGCATGTTTTAGGCTCCGTCTCTTCCCATCGCCCTAGTTCATCATGCTGGGCAGCCAGGTGATGATCTGCGGAAAGAAGATCAGGCCCGCAATCGTTAGGATATCTGCGACGAAAAACAGGAAAATACCGCGAAAGACGTCGGTGAGGGGGATATCGGGGCGCACGCCATTGACGACGAAACAATTGATGCCGATGGGTGGGGTGATGAGACACACCTCAGCCATTTTCACGACAATGATCCCGAACCAGATGCTGGCCTGCGTCCCACTCATGCCGAAGGCGCTGTCGGCTGCCGTGACATCAGGCCCGCCATTCAGAGCCATAACGGCGGGATAAACAACGGGCAAAGTTAAAAGCAGTAGCCCTATGGCATCCATAAACATGCCGAGGATGACGTATCCCAACAAAATCGCGGCAAGGATCAGATAAGGATCGGCATCAAAGGACAGGATCCAGTTGGCAAACGTTTCCGGCAGGCCGGAAAACCCTAGAAATCGGCCAAAGATCAGGACGCCCCAGATCAATGAGAAGATCATCACAACCAGCTTGGATGTTTCCATCAGCGCGGCCTTGAGGCTCGGCCAGCGCATGCCGTTAATCCATGCCATCACGAGGACAACAAATGCTCCTAGTGCCCCGGCTTCAGTCGGTGCGGCCCATCCGGTGTAGACTGCGCTGACGATGATTCCTACCACGGCTGCGATCGGCAAAACGCCCGGTAAGGATTTAAAACGCTCCCGCCAACTTATGCCGCGCACGGACGGCCCGGCTTCAGGGTGGAATTTGGCCCACAGGATAATAATCGCGGCATAAATCGCTGCGGAGAACAGGCCGGGCAAAAAACCCGCAAGTAGAAGCGCTCCGACCGATTCTTCAACGATAATGGCATAGATGACCAAAATCGCGGATGGCGGGATCAGGGAGGCGAGCGTTCCACCAGCCGCGACGACGCCGGCGGCGAGCGGTCGGTCATAACCGGCCTTGAGCATTTCCGGGATCGCGACGCGAGCGAAAACCGCTGTTGTTGCGGTTGAAGCGCCGGAAACGGCGGCAAAGCCCGCCGTTGCAAAGACGGTTGCAACCGCGAGACCGCCCGGCAGCCAGCCAATCCAGGCACGCGCGGCTGCAAAGAGCTGCGATGTCATGCCTGCATGGAATGCGAGATAGCCAATAAGGATAAAAACCGGGATCAGCCCGAGAACAAAACTGACAGATTTTGAGTGCGGGATGGAGCCGATACTGCCGGCCGCCGCGTGCCATCCGATGAGTTCGACAAGCCCGATCAAGCCGACCAGCCCTGCCGCGAAGACAACCCGAACACCGATCAGAACAAAAACCAGCAAAAGCCCCATGCAGATAACGCCAACGAGCGCAGGATTGCTGTAGCCGATCCCGAAGAATACGCCGGGTGCACCGCTTGTGAGGGTTTCAAGGAAGCTCATTTTTCGCCTCCAGCACTGGAGGCTTCATCCTGCGCGTGATCGGCAGCGGTCTTGATGACCGGCACCGCGACCGGATCTGCCTTGGGCCAGATGAGTAGGCGCAAAAAGCCGATAAACTGCAGGGTCAACCGCAGGAACCAAATCGAAAAGGCGAACGGCACCAAGAGTTTCGATGGCCACGTTGGAATCCCGTAGTCGTATGTGACGTCGCCAACCTCCCAGGAGTTATAAAAAAAGCTCCAGCTGTAGCGGATGAGAACAGCAATAAGGATCATGCCGAGCAAGGTGGCAACCGCCTCTAGAAACCAGCGCATGCGCCCGTGTGCAGCGCCCACCAGCATGTCCATCCGGATATGCGCGCCATACCGCTGCGCATAAGCCACACCGAGGAACGCAAATACTGCGATTGCCTGTTCGGATGCTTCCAGAAATCCCGGGATCGGATACCCCGCCAGCCGGCAGAAGATCTGGAACGTCGTTACCAGCATCACGATGAAGATTGTCAAAGCCGCGATGATATTGAGCGTGTCTTCAACCGCACCCAATCCGCGGTTCATCGATAATAAAAGGGCGCCGCCGCCATGTGTTCCTGTCATGGGAAATCAGGTTCCGAAGCTGGTCAAAATTTGGGAAGTTTTGCCGTTCCAGCACACCTTTGAAGGTTGCTGATTGCGAGAACGGGGAATGGCAAAAAGGCATCGGCTGGAACCGATGCCTTTAAGCATTGTCAGCTGCCGTTGCCGGCATTCAGAACGGTGTCCAGAACGCCTTGTGCGTCAAAGCTTTCCTGGTTGTCTGAGACCCATTGGCGCCAGATCGGTTGACCTGCAACATTCTGGAACTCTTCGCGCGTTGCGGGATCGTAAGTGACTTCGGTCAAAGCCTCCTGAAAGATCGGAAGATACCTCTCGTCCGCTTTGCCATAGACCTCGCGATAGACTTCATCGACCTCGGGTTTCAGAGAAGCGAGCAGATCCTTGTATTGATCCGGAAGGCTGTCATAGGACGTCTTGTTCAGAACGATCGGGCAGTCGGCTGTGCCGGGCTTAAGATTTCCGGTGAACCAGCTCGCCACTTCCTGCAGTTTGTAGGCGCCATGCGCGTACGTGAAAGGAAATGAGACCGCGTCGGCAATGCCGCGTTGAAGTGCAGTGTAGACTTCTGTCGCTGGCATGGACTGGCGCACTGCACCGAGTTTCTCCATGGCAAGACCAACGCCACCGCCGGCTCGAACACGGAGGCCGTTCCAATCCTCGAGAGTTTCCGGCGGCTTGCCAGTTCCCATGAATTCATACTGGGGCAAGTGCGTCGACGCATAGCTGATAGCGTTCCACTTTTCCAGATCGGACACGGCGACGGGATGCTGGTAAAGCGCATCGCGCACGGCGATCGATGTGTCGAAATCCTTGATCGGCAGGAACGGCAGGCTCATGACCATCAACGCCGGTGTCTTTGCCGGGTGGTAGAAGTTGCAGACGATCGCAGCTTCAAAGGCATTGACCCTCATTCCGTCGAGGTTCTCTTTCGCCTTGGACAGCTGATCGCCATAAAAGATCTTGAGTTGGAACTTTCCGCCGGTTTCTTCGGCAAGCCGCGCGGCAAGGTGTTCTGGGCCGGCTGTCAAAGCCCTCGATTTGCCCCAAACCGAGAACTTCCAGAAGACTGGCGGGCCATCAACATTTGCAGCCATGATCGGTTGCGACATGAGCCCTGCAAATAAACCGGCAGCAACTGCGCCGCAGACCGCGTTTTTGATGCGTTTCATCTTTTTCCTCCCAATTGAAATCCGCCGGACGACGGTTTTCGGGCTCAGCGCCCGTTCTCTCCCCTGCTGACCTTTTCCTGAAGGCATCGGTTGAGCGAGGGCCATATTTCATATTGTTCTTATTTATGGACTAAATGATCATATATCGAGACATATGTCTAGCCGGCAGTTTTGGCTTTCAGCCCGTCCGGTCATTGGCGAGGAATATTTCCCAAAGGATTGGGGAAACGACCTAGGCAAAAAATAAAATGAAAATAGCAAGTTATGGGATTGATAAGACCGTGGCCTCGCCCAAGAAGCGCTAACGCGCGATGACTCCGGCCGCGAACGCCTATCGATTGTCAAGATCGGTAGCAGGGCAAAGCGTGGCACGACAGCGGCAAGCGAAGGGTTCTTCGAACGAGGTTGTCACTCGCGATTATTCGCCTGGATTAATTGCTGGCCGCGATCGGGTCTGACGTGATCTCGTTGATGGAAAAGCCGAATTCTCTTGTCAGTCTTTGCAAAGTTGCGGCAACATCGCCGCACTTGTCTTCAAGCCGGTACTGCGGGCCGGCAACCACGACAGCAAATTTGCGGTCATCGACCATCACTGGAATGGCAATTGCGGCAAGGTCCGCGCTGTATTCGCGAATGCTCTGATACCAGCCGCGGTCCCGGGATTTTGCAAGGGCAGCTTCAACGTCTTCCGCTGTCATCAGGGCGTTTGCGCCGTAGCGGTCAAAGGAAACCTTGCTCAAAAGGGCCGTGCGCTCGGCTTCCGAATAGAGGGACAAAAGAGCGCGTCCGGAGGCCCCGGCATGGATCGGTATCCGCATGCCCACATGCGCTGCGTAGCGGATGGGCGAGTGGGATTCAATGACATCGAGATATACGGAAAACCGTCCCGCGGGTGCGGCGAGTATGGCTGTTTCGCCGGTTTCATCAGCGAGTTTCCGCAACAGTTCTGCGAGCTGTTCATTAAGCGGATCCGCCGACATGATGCTCTCAGCAACGCTGGCAAGCCGGGGCGTTGGATAATATCCGCCGCGCCGCGCAGGCTCATACATGTAGCCGCGTTCCACCAGCGTGTTCAAAATATTGTAGGCGCTGGAACGCGGCCATCCGAAATGCTGTTGAAGTTCCACCAAACTGGCCGGTTTTTTGGTCCGGGCGAAATACTCGATCAGATCGAGTGCATTCTGGATCTGTTTAACAGCCATGGGGCACGGTCTTTTGTTGCAAGGCGTTGATTCCGCAGCGTGTCGGCGTAGCCGGGCAGCCTGTCGAAGTCTTCATTTCTGGTCTCGGTCTTCTAACGCGCTTTACCACAAAACGCGAGCAATCATCGATGAGTGGCTTGACAATGTTTCAATATATGGACTTATTATTCATATTTGTGGACATAAGCAAGGTTTTTCGCATGGGCCCTTTGGAAGGCATACGTGTCATAGACATGTCGGCGGTGCTCGCCGGACCAGTTGCTACGCAGACGCTGGGCGATTACGGCGCTGACGTCATCAAGATCGAATCCCCGGCAGGTGACGTGTTGCGCCAGGTGGGACCGATGCGGTCGGCGGCCATGGGCCCGCTTTACATGAATGCCAACTACAACAAGCGGTCCGTTTGCCTTGACCTGAAAACAGAAGACGGCAGAGAGGTCTTGCTGGGCCTGATCCGGTCTGCCGACATCTTCGTCACCAACAGCCGTCCGAAAGCGATGATGCGTTTGGGCCTGTCGTACGACACCATTCAGATGGTCAAACCGGACATCATCTACACCGCGCTGCTCGGATTTGATGAAGGTGGTCGTTATTCAGGACGGCCTGCCTATGATGATCTCATCCAGGGTGCTGTCGGGCTGCCGTTCCTACAGGCCAAGGCGAGCGGTAATGTGCCGCGCTATTTTCCGAATGCAATTGCGGACCGGGCATTTGGTTTGGCAGCTTCCAACGCGATCCTAGCAGCGCTCGTTCACAAGGGACGGACCGGCGAGGGGCAGCAGATCGCCATTCCGATGTTTGAGACCGTCGCGAACTTTGTTCTCGGGGATCATCTCGGGGGCCTATCCTTTGAACCGCCGCTTGATGCAGGCGGATACCATCGTCTCACATCGAAAGCCCGTAGGCCGTTGCGCACAAAGGACGGCTACATTTGCCTGCTTCTTTATTCTGATGCGCAGTGGGGCCGGTTTCTGGAGGTCACTGGAAAGCCAGCCGTTTTGGCGGCCGACAACAGGCTCTCTTCTTTCGCCGGGCGGCAGGAGCACTTTGACGATCTCTGCAAAGCCGTCAGTGAAGTCACAAAGACGAAAACCAGCAGCGAATGGTTGGAACTGCTTGAGACCGCGGACATCCCGGTCATGCCGATGCACTCCCTTGAGAGCCTGCTGGACGACCCGCATCTAAACGATGTTGGTTTTTTCGAGATCTACGATCACCCAAGCGAAGGCCGGATGCGGCGCACGAAAGTGCCGGGCCGATGGTCTCGGACGCAATCAAATACGCACAGGCCGCCGCCGGTCCTTGGTGAGCATACCGTTGAAGTTCTGAAGGAGACCGGTCTCAGCGAAGACACGATCTACGAATTGCTGCAGTCGGGGATTGCTTCCGCACCTGCATCTGAACCAGTTCCTGCGTGAGGCGACAATGGATATCCAGCTTTCCCCCGACCGAACTGCCATTCAGGATGCAATCGCGAGCCTCTGCAGCCAATTCGATGACGCCTACTGGCTCGAAAAAGACAAGGTTGGCGGCTTCCCGACCGAGTTCTTTCAGGCTCTGGCGCAGGCTGGCTGGCTCGGCATTTGTATCCCTGAAGCCTATGGCGGCACAGGCCTTGGAATAACAGAAGCCGCTATCATGATGCGCACGATTGCCGAATCCGGGGCCGGGCTCTCCGGCGCCTCTGCCGTCCATATGAACATCTTCGGTCTTTCGCCGGTGGTTGTATTCGGCACGGAGGAACAGAAGAGGCGTATGTTGCCGCCGGTCGTCGCAGGTCAGGAACGCACGTGCTTCGCTGTTACGGAGCCCAACACCGGTTTGAACACGACGCATCTGAAAACGGCAGCCCGGCGTCAAGGAGACCGCTACGTCGTCAATGGCCAGAAGGTCTGGATATCCACGGCGCAGGTCGCGGAAAAAATCCTTCTTCTGGCCCGCACTACACCGCTTGAAGAGGTCGAAAAACCGACACAAGGGCTCAGCCTGTTCTACACCGATTTCAACCGTGACCAGATTACGGTTCGGGAGATCGACAAGATGGGCCGGAAGACTGTCGATTGTAACGAGCTTTTCTTTGAGGATTTCGAGATTCCGGCGGAAAATCTCATTGGAGATGAAGGCGAAGGGTTCCGGGCGATCCTGCACGGCATGAACCCGGAACGGATCCTGATCGGATCGGAAGCCATTGGTCTGGGCCATGCGGCGCTGCGCAAAGCCTGCGCCTATGCCAAGGAACGCGTCGTCTTTGACCGGCAGATCGGTCAGAACCAGGGCATCCAGCACCCGCTCGCGCGCAACTGGATGATGCTGGAATCCGCCTGGCTGATGGCGCTGGAAGCTGCCCGCCAATATGACGCTGGCCTGCCCTGCGGCCCGGCGGCCAATGCCACGAAGTATCTGGGGTCGGAAGCCGGGTTTGAAGCCTGCCAGCAGGCGGTCATGACCCATGGCGGGTTCGGGTATGCCCGGGAATACCACGTCGAGCGCTACATGCGCGAGGCCATGATCCCCCGGCTCGCGCCGGTCAGTCAGCAGCTGATCCTATGCCATATCGCCGAACGGGTTCTGGGACTTCCGAAGTCCTATTGAGATCAGATCGTTTGGTTCCACACCGTTTGTTTTGGAGATTGCGTTCATGAATATTCATACAGGTCAGCACATCCCCTTGCCTCAAGGCGAGCTCGCCGAACTGGTTGCGCCGGATTGCCATGGACAGAACTTCTTTGAGATCGACCGCAGCCTTCAGGATCTTCTGACGCTGTACCTACCTGAAGATCTGCGCGTTCATCTCTGGCCGAAACTGCAAGAATTCGGGGCTTTGTTGGGCGGTGAAATTGACACGCTTTCCAGAACGGCCGACCGGCACGTGCCGGTTCTCCATCACCGTGACCCGCGCGGCCGGTTTGAAGACTGGATCGAGTTTCATCCGGCCTACAAACGCATGGAACAGATCACGTTCTGTGACTTTGCAATGGCCGGAATGACCGGAAAACCGGGGGTGTTCGGCTGGCCCGAACCGATGCCGCACACCGTCAAGTTTCTCTTCCAGTATTTGCTTGGGCAATCGGAGTTCGGCCAGCTGTGTCCGATATCGATGACAGAAACCACAGCCGCCATGATCAAGAAATTTGGCGGTGAAGCGCTCATCGAGCGGTTTTATGACCGCTTGATCAGCCAGGATCCGGAGACCCGGATGTCCGGCGGACAATTCATGACCGAACGTCATGGCGGGTCTGACGTTTCGCAACTCGCCGTCGAAGCCCGATTTGACGACGGCGAATGGCGGCTATACGGCGAAAAGTGGTTCTGTTCCGCCGCTGATGCCGATGTTGTTCTGGTGCTTGCCCGCCCGCGAGGCGCCCCTGCCGGAAACAAGGGCCTTGCGGTTTTTGCTCTGCCGCGCCGTCTAGAGGATGGCAGCCGGAACGCCTACCGGGTTGTCCGTTTGAAAGACAAACTCGGCACGCTCTCCATGGCCTCCGGGGAGGTGGTTTTTGAGGGCGCAGTTGCCTATCCGCTTGGGGATGTCGGAGCAAAGGAAAACCCCGGTCTCAAGATGATGATGAACCAGGTATCCTTGTCACGCCTGTCCCATGGGGCGCGTGCCGCCTCCATGATGCGCCGGTGTCTCAACGAGGCCATGACTGTTGCCAGGAGCCGAAAGGCATTCGGGGAAACAATCATCGGAAAGCCCTTGCTGCGCCGGCAGCTGATGAAACTCTTGGTGCCGACCGAACAGGCGTTGTCGATGACGCTCTATCTCGGCACCGTGCTGACTGCGGCAGCGAACGGCGACACCCATGCCGAACGCGTCGCCCGGATCCTGACCCCGGCGCATAAATACCGGACAGCGCGCGACAACATCCGCGTAGCGACGGGTGCGATGGAGGTCCGTGGCGGCAATGGTTACATCGAGGACTTCGTCAATGCCCGTCTCGTCCGGGATGCCCATGTTGGCCTTTTGTGGGAAGGCACGTCCAACATCAATGCGCTGGACATCACAACGCGGGCCATCGGACGGACAGAGGCCCATAAGGACCTGAAATCCGCACTGCTGGAGCAGATCGAGGATTGTCCAGGACTCCCCGGTTCATTTGCCAGCGCCTTGAAATCATCCCTGATCAAATCGTTGGATCTCGCTGAAGAAATCGCCCGACGCGGGGAAGAGAGCCTTGCCCGCCAGGCCGCCAGTGCCGTCTACCATGCCTCGACCGCCGTTCTTCTGGCCTGCGAAGGTGCACGTCTGGGTGCTGATGGCGGCGATGCGCGCAGGCTGTTGCTGGCCAGGATGGTAATCGACCACTGTCTGTCGCCGCAAGATCCGCTGTCCAGCGGCAGCAGCGCCTTCGAGACAGCCGCTACAGACCTTCTTTTGAGCGACGCCCCGGTTCCGATCGGCGCAGCAGAACAGACCTTATCTCTCTGAATTTCAATTCAACAGGCCGGCCGGAAAATGTCGGCTCCAAGACCCTATTGGGAGGATTTCAAAATGAATGTTCAACCGCAACACCATACATTGCCAACCCCAGAGCTTGCCAACCTGGTGGCGCCGGATTGCCATGGGTTGAACTTCTACGGCATCGACAAGAGCCTGGAGGATCTTGTTTCTCTTTACCTGCCGGACGATCTGCGGGCCCACCTTGAGCCGCATCTTGAGAAATTCGGCGCCTTGGTCGGCGACGAGGTTGATGACTGGTCCCGCATGGCGGACAAGCACATTCCGGTTCTCCATCACCGGGATCCGCGCGGACGGTTCGAGGACTGGATCGAATTCCATCCGGCCTACCGCAACATGGAAGACGTTGCGCTGGGCGATTATGGCCTCGCCGCGATGATCCACAAACCGGGTATGTTCGGTTGGGACAAGCCGATGTCCCACACGGTGAAATTCATTTTCCAATACATCTTCGGCCAGTCGGAGTTCGGCCAGCTCTGTCCGATCTCGGCCACGGAAACGACGGCGACCTTGATCAAGGACTATGGGGATGAGGCCACCAAGGCCCGTTTCTACGATGGCCTGACCAGTCAGGACACCAAGACCATGCTCAAGGGCGCGCAGTTCATGACCGAGCGGCCCGGTGGCTCGGACGTTTCAAATATCCAGCTGGAAGCCCGTTTCGAAGACGGAAACTGGAAGCTCTACGGCGAAAAGTGGTTCTGCTCCTGCACGGATGGTGATGTCGCCCTTCTGCTGGCTCGCCCGCAAGGCGCGCCGGCCGGTAACAAGGGTCTTGGGCTTTTCGCCCTGCCGCGCCGTCTGGACGACGGCAGCCGGAATTCCTACCGGATTGTGCGGTTGAAGAACAAACTTGGCAGCCGCTCCATGGCTTCCGGCGAGATCGTCTTTGATGGCGCCGTTGCCTATCCGCTCGGTGAGGTCGGCCCGCATGAAAACAAGGGCCTGAAAATGATGATGGATCAGGTGTCCCTGTCGCGCCTGTCCCATGGGTGCCGGGCCGCCGCCATGATGCGCCGCTGCCTCAACGAGGCGCTGGTCACAGCCCAGAACCGGCATGCGTTTCAGGAAAAGATCATCGACAAGCCGCTCTTACGCCGCCAGCTGATGAAGCTGATGGTGCCGACCGAACAGGCTTTGTCGATTACACTCTATCTCGGCAATCAGATCAGCCTGGCGGAAGCTGGTGATGAACGGGCGCAAAAGATCACCCGGATACTGACCCCGGCGCACAAATACCGGACCGCCCGCGACAACGTGCGTGTTGCAACGGGTGCGATGGAAGTGCGCGGCGGCAATGGTTACATCGAAGACTTCGTCAACGCCCGTTTGGTGCGCGATGCGCATTTGGGTGTCTTGTGGGAGGGCACGTCCAACATCAATTCGCTCGACATTACGACGCGTGCGATTGCCAAGGTCGGTGCGCACAAGGATCTAAAAGACGAGCTGATGGATCAGATCGACACCAGCTCCGACATGCCGGGCCAGTTCAAGGGCGAACTGCGCAGCACCGTCCAGCAGGCCATCGATTTCGCCGAAGACGTTGCCATGAGCGGCAACCAGACACTCGCCCGCAAGGCCTCCAGCGCGGTTTATAATTCCGCGACTGCTACATTGCTCGCAACTGAAGGCTCGGCGCTGGGCGCAGCTGGCCGCGATGCCCGGCGGCTGCTGCTTGCACGGATGGTGATCGACCACCGGCTGCGCGCGCAAGACCCGCTGAAAGTTACTGAAACCGGCTTTGAAAAGGCGGCGACCGATCTTCTGCTCGCCGACGCACCGGTGTCGCTCGACATGGCCAGCGACGTGCTGACGCAGTAACCGCACGCGGGAAAATCCTTTTATGGCACTGAACACCAAAAAACCGCTGGACGGGATCCGGGTCCTTGATTTGACCCGGATCATCTCCGGCCCCTTTTGCACCCGTCTCCTTGCCGATTGCGGCGCGGAGGTCTTCAAGATCGAGCCGATGGGCGGAGAACACATGCGGGTCAAGGAGCCGCTGCGGGACGGAAAAAGCACGTATTTCGGCCATTTCAACGCCGGCAAAAAAAGCATTGAGATCGATTTCCGCTCGGAACGCGATCTGGAGGAAATCCGCAAACTTGCCGCGTCTTGTGATGTGGTGGTGGAGAATTTCCGGCCGGGCGTCGTGCAGGACCTTGGGCTCAACTACGCAACCCTGTCCGAAGGCCGCGAGGATCTGGTCTATTGCTCGATTTCCGGCTTCGGTCAGGAAGGTCCACGCTCCCGCCATCCGGCGTATGCCCCCATCCTGCATGCGCTGTCCGGACATGACCTTGCCGCGATGTCCTATGCCGAGGATGTCGACAAGCCCTTCCGAACCGGGATCTGGTACGCCGATTTGATTGGCGGCCTGTTTGCCTTCAGCGCGATCCAGACGGCCCTGATCGGGCAGCTCCGGCACGGGGCGGGGCAGTATATCGATGTTGCCTTGATGGACAGCATGATCAATCTGCTCGTCCTGGAAATGCAGGAAGTTCAGACGCCGAGTTCCTTTGACCGCTGGCTGGCAACACCGGTAAAGGCGTCGGATGGGCATGTGATCGCGGTCCCGATCACGGGCCGGATCTTTGAACGGCTTGCCGATCTCTTGGGTCACCCGGAATGGAAAGACGACACCCGTTTCAACACCCAGCTGGAACGCGAAAAGAACTGGCCGATCCTCATGTCGCTCGTTGAAGAGTGGACGCGGGCAAGGCCGGCCGCTGAAGTTGAAGCGGTCCTGATGGCAGCCGGCATTCCTTGTGCGCGGTATCAAACGGTCGCTGAGGCCATCACCGATGAACAGGTGACGGTGCGCCAATTGATGACTGATGTCGGCAATGGCCCAAGCGCTTTCAAGGTCGCCAATCTGCCATTTCAGTTTTCCGGAGCTCCTTTGCCGGTCGGTTCCCATGTTCCAGACGTTGGCGAACACACGGATGCCGTTCTTAGCGCAGCTGGCGCCTTGGCGGGCGCCAAGGTGCCAGCAATGAACGGGACCAACGACAACGCTGAAGAGGTCCGCCATGTCTGACACGGTTCTGTACAGCGGCGAACGCTCAACCCGGCGGTCGGACTGCGAAGGGCGCGCTCATCGCGCGGCCTCCGGTCTGCGGGACTATGGCATCAATCGCGGCGACAGCATTGCGCTGTTGTTGCGCAATGATTTTGCCTTTTTTGAAGCTGCGCGGGCGGCCACATTGCTCGGCGCAAGCCCGGTGGCGGTCAACTGGCATTTGGCTCCACCGGAAATTGATTATGTTCTGCAGGATTCCGGCGCAAAAGCGCTGATCGCGCATTCGGATCTCCTGCAGGGCTTGGGCGGTGTCATTCCAAAGAATATGCTTGTCCTTGAGGTGGACACCCCGCCGGAACTGCGCGTGGCCTACCGGCTCCCGTCCATGAATCGCGTTAAAACCGTTGAAACGGTACCCTGGGATCACTTCATTGAAACACACCCACCGCTGACACATCCGTGCCGGGACTTTACCGACACGATGACCTACACCTCCGGCACCACCGGAAAACCCAAGGGCGTGATCAAGCTGCCGCAGGAGCCGGGCCTGGCGAAAGAGTTTCTTGCGGTCCGCGACCGAATTTACGGGATCAAGCCCGGCATCAGGGCGCTCATCTGCGGCCCGCTCTATCATGGGGCGCCGAATTCCTTCGGGATGCGCACCTACGCAGTGGCCGACAAGGTGTTCCTGATGCCGCGTTTCGATGCGCGGGAATTCCTTGCGACAGTTGAGCGGGAGCGGATCACAACGGCCTTCATGGTCCCAACCATGTTTGCACGTCTCTTGAAACTCCCTCCGGAGATCCGGGATCTCCATGATGTCTCGTCGCTTCAGTATGTCGTGACAGCTGCCGCGCATTGTCCGCCGGAGGTTAAAACGGCGATGCAGGCGTGGTTCGGACCCGTTGTCCATGAGTTCTACGCGGGCACCGAGCAGAATTATGTGACCTACTGCACCCCGGAAGAGAGTCTCCGCAAGCCTGGCACGGTCGGCCGCGCGCTGGACGGCGTGACATTGCGGATCATGGACAGTGACCGCCAGGATGTGCCGGCCGGAACACCTGGGGAGATCGTCTCCCGCCTCGATACGGCTCCTGAATTCACTTACGCCAACAATGCGAAAGCGCGGACGGATCTCGATGTCGGTGGCCTCATTGCCACGGGCGATGTCGGGTATCTGGATGAAGACGGATACTTGTTCCTGTGCGACCGGTCAAAGGACATGGTGATTTCGGGCGGGGTCAACATCTATCCGGCAGAGATTGAAGCAGAACTTCATGCCATGCCGGGGGTCGCCGATTGCGCTGTCTTTGGCGTGCCGGATGCGGAGTACGGCGAAGCGCTGATGGCCATTGTGCAGCCCGAGCCGTCCAGTGATCTCACGGCAGATGAAATCACCACCCACCTGAAGAACCGGTTGGCCGGGTTCAAGGTGCCGCGCCGGATCGAATTCAAATCCCACCTGCCGCGCGATGACACCGGCAAGATCTACAAGCGCAAACTCCGAGATCCCTATTGGGAAGCCGCTCGGAAATTCCGAGAAAAGGCAGCCGGCTGAGCCGCGAATTTACACCCAATCAAAACAGCCGCCTTTTCAGCGGAACAGTGAAAGTATCGGAAATGGATTTTACCCTTTCAGAAGAACAGACCGCTCTCCAGGAAACCGTGCGCCGGTTTGCACAGAGTGAGCTGCCGGACATTGCCCGTGAGGTTGAGGAAAAAGATGAAGCGCCCGGACCGGATGTCATGCACCGGTTCGCCGAGCTCGGACTTTTGGGGGTCAACCTGCCGGAAGCCCATGGCGGCGGTGGTATGAGCCATTTCGAAGCGGTTCTGGTGCTGGAAGAGGTTGCCAAGGTCTCCATCGGCGTTGCTTTTCCGATCTTTGAATCCTGCTTCGGCCCGGCACTTGCGATCGCGAACTTCGCGCCCGAAGCCATGCGCCAGAAAATCCTGCCGAAGGTCTGTTCCGGCGACATGATCGTCGCAGTTTCCATGTCCGAGCCGGGCGCGGGATCAGCGCTGACCGATCTCACCACCAAGGCTCGGGTCGAGGGAGACAGGGTGATCGTCAACGGCCAAAAGCGCTGGTGTTCCGGCGCAGGCCACTCGGATGCCTATGTCGTCTATTGCCGTATGTCCGACGATCCCGGCGCGAAGGGCATCGGAGCTGTTCTGGTCGAAAAGGGGGCTGACGGTTTCACCTTCGGAAAACGGGAGCACCATATGGGCTTTCGAGGTGTGCACAGCGCAGACATGTATTTCGACGATGTCAGCGTTCCGGCCAAAAATATCATTGTTCCGGCCGGTGGGTTCCGGAAGCTCATGGAGGCGTTCGATCTGGAACGTTGCGGCAACACCACCATGAGCCTTGCCTGTGCCCAGTCGGCTTTCGACTACGTCCTGAGTTATGTTCAGGAGCGGGAGCAGTTCGGCAAACCGATCATCGATTTCCAGGCGGTTCAGCTTCAAATCGCCGACATGAAAATGAAACTGGATGCAGCGCGCCTGCTGCTCTACCGGGCGGTCGTGAAGGCCGAAAGCGGTCTGCCCTCGGTTGGGGAAAGCTCGATTGCCAAGTGTTTTGCCAACGAGATGACCCGTGAAGTGACCGGCAAGGCCATGCAGCTGATGGGCGGGTATGGGTATTCACGCGAATACCCGATGGAACAAAAGATGCGGGACAGCTGGGGCTGGGGCATTGCCGGCGGGTCCATCGACATCCAGAAAACCAACATTGCGAGCGCCCTTGTCGGCCGCCGGTTCAACCAGCGGGCCAAATAACAGGCAGCGCGCAATACGGTCCCCTCGACACTCCCTGCGCACATCACCGGAGTGTTTCTTGCCCGGACGTATGAACAGCGTCCGGGTCTTTTCTTGCAAAATGCCCATTCTGCCGGAATGAATGGGGCAGCAATCAGTTGATCTGGAGTGCCTTGCGATGAAGATCCGGCCCGCCGTCCCAGACGATGTATCGGCTGTCCGTGCCTGTGCGGACGAGGCCTATGCCCCCTATATCGCGGCAATCGGCCGGAAGCCGGCGCCCATGATTGCTGATTTTGAGGCGCAGATCGGCGCTGGGCAGGTTTATGTTGCAGAAGATGAGACCGGCAGTTTCCTGGGCTTCGTCGTCTATTTCCCGAGGGCCGACCACATGTTCCTGGAAAATGTCGCTGTTGTCTCGGCCGCAGCCGGTCGAGGCATCGGTAAGGCCCTTGTATCCCACTGCGAGGCGGAAGCCCGTTCGCTCGGTCTTTCCGCCATCCGCCTTTACACAAACGAAAAGATGACGGCCAATCTCCGCATCTATCCAAAGCTCGGCTACACGGAGACCGGCCGCCGAACCGAAGACGGATTCAACCGCGTCTATTTTGAGAAGTCTCTATTCTAGAGCCTTTAGCATTAAATCGTCCGCCGTCCCGGCCTTGTGCCGGGACCAAATACACTCAGGCCCCGGCGGAAGGCCGGGGCAGCGCCTTTTGTTGATCAGAACATCAGGCTCGGCAGGCCGAGTGACAGGATCGGGAAGGCCAGTAGTGCCAATAGGACAACAATGTCCAGCACCAGGAACTTCATGATCCCGAAGAAGATCGTGTGAACCTGTATCTCCCGTCCAACCACCGAATTGATGACGAAGACATTGAGGCCGACCGGCGGTGTGATCAGGCCGATTTCCAGCAGTTTGACGACGATGACACCAAACCAGATGAGATCAAATCCCATGCCTTCGATGAGCGGGACCGTGAAGGGCAGGGTCAAAAGCATGGTGCCGATCGGATCCAGGAACATGCCCATCACCAGGTAAATCGCGACGATGCACAACAGGATCATCCAGGTTTCCAGGCCCGAAGACGATACGATATCGACCAGGCCGCCTGTCACCCCGGTCAGGGAGACGAAGGAGACGAAGATCTTGGCGCCGACCGCAATGAAGAACAGAGATCCGGTCTGATAGGCGGTTTCGCGCATCGACAGGACGAAATCCGCCCACCGCAACCGGCCTGAAATTGTTCCGTAGATCAACACGAATGACAGACTGACGGCAGCTGCTTCCGTGGCGGTGAAGATGCCGCCATAGATCCCGCCAATGATGATGATCATCAGCGTGGCGGCCGGCCAGGCTTTGATCGCGGCCGTAAACCGGTCGTCTCCAGAAATTGCGCCTTCGGGGACGGGGGCCGCTTCCGGCCGGAGTTTGACCCAGACCAGCACGGTGATGATGAACCCGGCAAGACTCAAGAGGCCTGGCACCACACCGGCCATGAACAGCCGGCTGATCGATGTCTCGGTGAATGTGCCGTATAGGATAAACAGAACGCTCGGCGGGATGAGTGCGCCAAGTGTGCCGCCCGCAGCGACGCTCGCGCTTGCCAGTTGCTTGTCGTAGCCATAGCGCAGCATTTCCGGAACGCAAATCCGGCCCATCGACGAGGCACAAGCAACGCTGGATCCCGTGATTGCGGAAAAGCCGCCGCAGCCGATCAGCGACGCAACGGCCAAACCGCCGGGGAGGCGGGACATCCAAACCCGGACCGCGTCGTAAATATCCGTTGTAATGCGGGTGTGATAGGCGATGTGACCAGCTGCGATGAACAGCGGCACCATCGACAGGGAATAGGAGTGAATGAACTCAAAGGCGTTGGATTCAATCAGCGCCATTGCCGGGCGCAGGCCACGGCCGAGATTGAACTCAGAGCCTGGGCGCCAAGCATATGTGACCAAAGCGCAGATGGAAGAAACGCTGACCAGCGTAAATCCAATTGGAACGCGCAAGATGAGCAGTGTGAGCGCTGTCACAAAGCCGAAGATACCAATTGTTGAGGGGTCCACTAGAGTGTCTCTCGTTCGAGTTGATTTGTGAACGAGGTGGCTGCCGGCTGGAGATCAGGCAGCCTCCTCCCAGCTTGGATCGTGTGTCTTGTTGGAGTTTCCCCCGCCGCCGGAGCTGATTGCGGTCCAGACGTCTTGAATGAACAAGACAGTTAGGCGGATGAAGAACAAGGCATAGCCTGCAAAGAATGCGACCCGTCCCGGCCACTCGGGGACTTCCAGAATGCCGAAGAAATA
Organism: Roseibium alexandrii DFL-11; assembly: GCF_000158095.2. NCBI lineage: Bacteria > Pseudomonadati > Pseudomonadota > Alphaproteobacteria > Hyphomicrobiales > Stappiaceae > Roseibium > Roseibium alexandrii. The sequence goes on along the minus strand of NZ_CM011002.1, from coordinate 3,645,921 downwards.
GTTGCCGCTTTCGATCGCGTGGATCATGGCAAGATATCCGGCATAAGTGATTGGGATCACCGCGCACAGTCCGATTATGGCCGCGAGCACGTTGAGCCAGACTTGGGCAGCTTTTGGCAGCAGGTCCGTTATGACTTCAACGGCAATGAAGCCGCGATCGGCCGCCACATAGGCCAATGGCAGGATCAAGGCGCCGATCATCAGGTCTCCGACAATCACGACTTCATCCGGGATCTGCATCCCGACAAAGGTGCGCAGGACGATGCCGAGCGTGATGTAAACACACATGCTCAAAATGGCGACAGCGGCAATTGCTATGAACGCTGTTTCCAGCCCCGCCAGAAGTCTTAAGGGGGAGGAGAACCGGCCCCGCCCGCTGCCAGGCGGGACCGGTTTGCCGGGCGTCACCGTGCCCATGGATAGCCTTTGGTGTTCAGCTCATCCGCATACTTGTCGACGAGAACGGCATACTGATCCCAGATCGCCTGGCCGTCATATCCCCGTTCGGTCATGTCGGAGATCCATTCCTGGACATACTTGTCCGTCATGGCGAGCAACTTCGCGCGCTCAGCGTCGTCAAGCGCAACCACAGGCACCTGACGGCCGATTTCGCCGCTCGCAAGCCCGGCTTTCACGTCGTTGATGGTCTCGATCTGAATGCGGGCGAACTCGTCGATCATCTGGGATCCGGCGGTCATGATCGCGTTCTGATACTCCGCAGGAAGGTCTTCCCAGACATCCTTGTTCATGACCAGGGCAAAGCCGCCGACCTGGCCCCAGTTTGCCTCGGTGATGTGATCGACGATCTCATAATGCCGGAACGCGCGGTTCGTGTAGTAGTAACCGGCAGCACAGTCGACCAGACCGGAATCAAGTGCCTGATAGACTTTGTCAAAGGTCATGTTGACGACATTGGCGCCAAGCTCATTGAGCGCCTTGCCGACCGTTCCGGTTGCCCGAACCGTGAGTCCCTTGAAGTCGTCAGCCGTTTCGATCGTGTGATCGCCGGTGCACTCAAACTGGGTGCCGGTAGAGGTGAAATTGCTGAGGAAGACAACGTTTTCCTTGGCCAGGAAGTCCTTGAGCTGTTCGTTCGTTGTCATCAGCTCGTGCATTGCCCGGAGGCCGACCCAGGTGTCAGACGACGAAATGGGCAGATCCCCGATTGCAAGGCCTTGAAGCTGCTTGGGCGAATAAGGGGCAATGACGGTTCCCATGTCGGCCGCGCCAGCGGCAACTCCGTTCAGCACGGCTGACCATTTCAGGAGCGCGCCGCCCCAATGCACGTCGAAGGTTAGCCGGCCTTCTGTCATGCGGCTCGCTTCATCCAGGAAATACTGCAAGGCTTTGGCTCTGGCGCCCCGGTTTGGGCCCGCTTCGGAATAGCGCAGCATGGTTTCAGCGGATGCCACGCCTGCCATGGCGATGGTCAAGCCCAGACCCAAAAGGGCCGACTTTATGGAAATCATGTTTATCTCCTCCCGTGTTCGGACCGGGCCAAACAGGTGCCGATCCATGCGGCCTGCGTGTGTTCGCCGCGTTTCGCTCCCTCACAACTCAATACATTTGGTCTATTATTATAAGTATACGAATTATACGCATATTATATAATTGCGCAAGCACATCTCCAGTCCGCCCGTGCGCCTCGGTTCAGCGTGTTGTGTTAGATTGCGCTGCTGTTCCTCAAAACCGGCGCGTCTTCGCCAGTCACTCCCCAGTCCTGCAGCACTGACTCGTTATGTTCGCCTATGAGCGGCGGCCTGGACGGCAACGTGGCTTTGGCATTCTGAAAACGCGGGGCAGGGGCCGGTTGAACGATGCCGTCACGTTCCACGAAGGTCTCCCGCGCCGCATTGTGTGCATGAGCCGGAGCTTCTTCCAGGTCCAGAATTGGCGCGAAACAGATGTCTGTTCCTTCAAACAGCTGACACCAATGATCGCGTGGATGTGCGCCGATGATGCTTTCAAACCAGCGGCGGATGTCCGGCCATTGGCGGGTGTCATGGCGGTCGCCGATGTCCGCTTCGTCAAGCTTCAGCAAATGCAGGAACAGCTGCCAGAACTTTTCCTCGATCGGTGCGATCGATACCCACTTGCCGTCGGAACATTTGTACACGCCGTAATAGGGCGCTGTTCCGTCCAAGCGATTGCTGGCCCGTTGGTTCTGCCAACGGTTGTTGGCGAGCCACATGTAAACCGGAGCCATCAAAGCCGCAGTTCCGTCTGATATCGCGGCATCAATCACATCGCCTTCGCCGGTGTTTAGGGCGCGCATTAAGGCGCACACAATGCCAAAGGCGAGGAACATGCCGCCGCCGCCATAATCTCCGAGAAGATTGAGTGGTGGCACCGGATCGCGCCCGTCTTCACCGAAGGACCAAAGGGCCCCGGACAGCGAGATGTAATTCATGTCGTGACCGGCCGCATGCGCCAAAGGGCCGGTTTGGCCCCAGCCGGTCATGCGGGCGTAAACCAGCGCCGGGTTGCGGCCAAGACATACGTCCGGACCAAGACCGAGCCGCTCCATAACACCGGGGCGAAAACCTTCGACAACGGCGTCCGCTTTTTCGATCAGCTTGAGCGCGGTTTCAACGGCGGCAGGATCCTTCAGATCAAGCGTGATGGATTTTCGGCCACGGGCAACACTGTTTTTCCATTGTTCGTCAATGCCTTCAATGTCCGAAGCCCCGGTTGGTTCCCGGTCGATCCGCAGGATCTCGGCCCCCATATCGGCAAGCATCATGCAGCCGTAAGGGCCAGGCCCAATACCGGCAAACTCAACAATCTTCACACCGTGAAGTGGCCCCATCCCCAGTCCTCCCAGATTTTGTTATCGCCGCGCTCAGCCGGCATCTTTGTTCAGTGTCTCAAGCAGGTTCTGCCGGACCGCTTGCAGGTTGGACAGCAAAACGTGAATGCTGGTTTCCGGCAAGCCCTTGAAGGATGCTCCGTCAACTTCCGTGCTGCATGCGTCCATGATTTTTTCCAAAGGCCGGGCCTCGTCCGTGAGGCAAACCCGCTTCGCGCGCCGGTCGACCGGATCGGCCCGGCGTTCAACCAGACCGCGTGCTTCCAATCGGTCGACAAGACCACCCACCGTCACTGTGCCGACATCCATGCGGCGCGCGATGTCCGACTGGGTCAGCTTGTCTTCGGCAAGCAGGTGCAAAAGCACGCGTGCCTGGGACATGGTCAGCCCATAGGGAGCGATGAGGCGATCGAAAAGAAGGCCACGAAACCGGGCAATGTCCTGAAAGATCGATTTGCAGGCCGCGAGCGTTGCATCCATTTCGCGTCCTCCCTCTTTGTTATCCCAGTTCGACGCATCCATTGTTCAAAACCACCGTATCGCGCTCCAGCACCTTGGACCGGAATGAGACAACGCCGCCATCCCGCCACATCTCGGTCCGGATGGTCTCGCCTGGATAGACCGGACTTGAGAACCGCAATTTCAGGGATTTCAGCCGGGTCGTGTCATATTCGCAAAAGCTGCGCAGAACCGCATGTCCGGCGATCCCCAAAGTACAAAGACCATGGAGGATCGGCGCTTTGAAACCGGCTGCCGCGGCCACCTTCGGGTCAGCATGCAGAGGGTTGGGGTCGCCGGACAAGCGGTAAAGCAGCGCTGCATGCGGCCTTGTGGGGAGATCGCACACAGCGCAAGGGTCGCGCTCGGGTAATTCGTGCGGCTGCGGCTGCGGGCCGGTTGCTCCGCCGAAACCTCCATCCCCGCGCGCAAAGGTGGTCGACGACAAGGTGGCGAGCTTATCGCCGGTGGCTTTGTCGACGAGATCACGTTCGGAATAAATAAGCGCGCCCTTGTCAGCCCCCTTGTCGAGAACGCGGGCGATGCGGGTGCGTGCTGTGACAGTCGCCGATTTTGGCAGAGGCTTGTGCCAGCGAATGCCTTGTTCCCCATGCAGGATCTTGCGCCAGTCGATGCCAGTCTCGGGATCGCGCAGCCAAAAACCTGGCCCGGCCAGTACAACGGCCATTGTCGGAACAGCCTTGAAATCGGCTTCCTCGAAAACGAAGGGCAGTTGCCCCTCGTCGACCGGGTCATGGCCATATCCGACGCCAAGGGCATAGATGATGCTGTCCTTTATTGAATAGGTTTGTTCAACCTTTTCGAAGGGCCAGTCCATCAGCTTGTCATAGTCGATGGCCATCAGACCGGATCCCAGCAGAACACGTCGGCCGAGCGCTCAAGAGGCACAAGTGTGCTGGAAAAAGCCGGGAATGCGTGTTCGAGAATGGATTCCGGCGTCCAGCCGTCAGGACGCGCCATGGACCGGACCGGCCGCGGTTGGCTGAGCAGCATGACCTCACTGCCCCGAGAAACAAACACCTGGCCGCTAACGTTCTGGGCGGCATCGGAGGCAAGAGCTGCAACCAGCGGCGCGACCTTTGCCGGGGTCATGCTCTTCAGGCGCTCAACCCGAATGCGCTCTTCTTCGGACTTGATCGGGATCGTGCCGATAAGACGGCTCCAGGCAAATGGTCCGATCGCATTGGACGTGACATTGTAACGCGCCATATCGAGGGCGACGGAACGCGACAGACCGACCATCCCGAGTTTCGCCGCCGCATAGTTGGCCTGACCGAAGTTGCCGATCAATCCGGACGTGGATGTCATGTGAATCATGCGGCCGGATTGCTGCTCCCGGAACACGGTCGCGGCGGCGCGGCTCACATTGTAGGCGCCTTTCAAGTGGACGGCGATCACCTGATCCCACTCGTCTTCCGTCATCTTGTGAAAGATCGCGTCCCGGACAATGCCGGCATTGTTGACCACGATGTCGAGCTTGCCGAAGTTTTCGATTGCCTGGTCAACCATACCTTGGGCTGCTGCCGAGTCGGTGACGCTGTCGAAGTTGGCAACTGCGTTTCCGCCAGCGGCCTTAATTTCGTTGACGACTTCTGTTGCGGGGAGTGCGTCCTCGCCCTCGCCGCCGCCGGTCCCGCCGAGGTCGTTGACCACAACGCTAGCGCCTTTCTGAGCCATCAAGAGAGCTATCTCCCGGCCGACACCGCGGCCCGCGCCGGTGACAATTGCGACTTTTCCATCCAGCAAAGCTTTGTCAGACATTCCCATCCCTCAGTATTTGGCCTCAGTATTCGGGCAGTTTCGACACGCAATGTGCCGAACTGCTAAATTTGTATCGCAAAATAATAATACGCTTGCGAATAATAATCAACACATATAATATCCAGCCTAGAGTTGATGCATTGACCAGTGCTGTCTGGGATGACGGCGATGGCTGGAGCCGCAAGAGTGGGAGAGGTCATGACCCTTGCCGAGACATCGGAGCCAATAGGGGAGTTCAACAAGCATGTCGGGTTCGAGCTGACCGAATGGCAGCGCAATCATGCGTGTGTCGAAGTCGAGATCGACAGCTATCACACCAACGTAATGGGCGTGACCCATGGCGGTGTTCTGGTGAGCGCACTCGATTTCGCGTGTGGCATGGCCGGGTGCTATCGCCCGCCTCCCGAACCACGCTTTTATTGCATGACACTGACATTAAACACGAATTTCATCGCCCCGATGCGCAAGGGGTTGTTGCGGGCACATGGCCGCAAGATCGGTGGGGGCCGATCTGTGTTTTTTGCAGAAGGAGAAATTGCGCTGCCTGACGGCACCTTGATCGCCACCGCATCCGGGGCATTCAAGCTGTTTGACAGGAAGCCGAAAGCATAAGCGCTGAACGGCGCACGAGGAGGAACGATATGGACTTGGGAATTCTGGCCTTCGGCGGTTACTTGCCGCAAAGCCGGTTGCAACGTGCTGAAATCAGCAAGATGCACGGCTGGTACAATCCCGGCTTGAAGGGATTGGCAAAAGGCGAGCGAACGATCGCTAGCTGGGACGAAGATGCGATCACCATGGCAGTGGAAGCGGCCCGGGATTGCTTGACCGGGCTGGATCGCTCCGAGATCTCCGCGGTTTTCATGGCATCCACCAGCTTTCCTTTTGACGACCGGCAAAATGCCGGTGTGGTTGCCGAAGCATTGAACCTCAAAAGCCAGTTGATGACCCTCGATCTGGCAGCATCCCAGCGCGCGGGCAGTTCCGGGTTGTCGGTCGCCTTGCAAGCGGCTTCCGGCGCCGAAGAACCAATTCTTTTTGCCGCATCCGAACAACGCAAGACCAAGGCCGCCAGCCCGCAAGAAATGACCTATGGCGACGGCGCCGCGGCGGTTCTTGTGGGCAAAGGCGATGTGGTCGCGAAATTCATCGGGGCGCACACTGTATCTGCCGACTTTGTCGACCATTTCCGGGGGGCTGGCCACGCGTATGACTATGCCTGGGAAGAGCGCTGGCTGCGCGATGAAGGCTATTTGAAAATCGTTCCGGAGGCGATCACCGCAGTCCTTGAAAAAACGGGTACTGCGGCAAGCGATGTCACGACGTTCTGCTTCCCGGCCGCCATGAAGCGGGTCGCCAGCATGCTCGCCATGAAGGCGGGGTTTGCGGACGAGGCGGTTGCCGACAATCTCCAAGCCACTTGCGGGGAAGCGGGGGCCGCCCATCCTGTCATTATGCTGGTCCACGCTTTGGAAACCGCCAGCCCCGGAGATAAAATCCTTGTCACCGGCTTTGGCCAAGGCTGCGATGCTTTGATCTTCGAAGTGACGGACGCCATCGAAAAGCTTGCACCGAGAACCGCTGTTTCCGGCCATCTGGCCCGCCGCCGGGCGGACACAAACTACGCTCGCTTTCTCACCGTCAATGGCCTGGTCACGGTGGAAGAGGGCATAAGGGCGGAGGTCGACAAACAAACCGGCCTCTCCACCCACTATCGAAACCGGGACATGGCTCAGCGCATGATCGGAGGGTGCTGCAGTGAATGCGGCACGCTGCAGTTCCCCAAAAGCAATGTTTGCGTCAATCCAAATTGCGGCGCTATCGGCGCGCAGGAAGACAACGCGTTTGCCGACAAGAAGGCCCGGCTGAATTCCTTCACGGCCGACCGGCTGACCTTCTCTCCGGACCCGCCCGCCTATTACGGCATGATCCAGTTCGAGGACGGCGGCCGGTTGATGGCCGATTTCACCGACGTTGACCCGGATCAGGAACTGGCGGTCGGCATGCCCATGAAGCTGATGTTCCGGGTGAAGGACTACGACAGAAACCGTGGCTTCCGCCGGTACTTCTGGAAGGCAACGCCAGACAATGATGATCAGGCCAGCGCGCCAGCTGAAGCGGCCGAATAGGGAGGAAAGAACATGGCATCTGGAATTAGAGACAAGGTCGCCATTCTCGGCATGGGCTGTTCGCAGTTTGGCGAGCGCTGGAGCGACAATGCCGAAGATCTGATGATCGAAGCGTTCACTGAAGCCCTCGGCGACGCGGGTATTGAGAAAAATCAGATCGATGCCGCGTGGCTCGGCACGGCCATTGAGGAGCAGCATGTCGGCAAGTCAGCTGTGCCCCTGTCGATGGCGCTGCGTTTGCCGAATATTCCGGTCACGCGCGTTGAAAACTACTGCGCCTCTGGTTCGGAAGCCTTCCGGGGCGCCGTTTATGCAGTCGCAGCCGGGGCGGCCGACATCGCGCTGGCGTTGGGCGTTGAAAAGCTGAAGGACACAGGCTACGGCGGCCTGCCTCAGCGCAACCGTGGCTCGGTGAATGATCTCTTCTGGGCGAACGTTTCCGCGCCTGGATCCTTCGCACAACTCGCGTCCGCGTATAGGGCCAAGCATGGCATTGACGCCGGTGATCTGAAACGCGCGATGGCGCATATCTCCGTCAAAAGCCACGACAACGGCGCGCGCAATCCCAAAGCCCATCTGCGCAACCGGATCGACGAAGACAAGGTGCTTAACGCTCCGATGATTGCCGAGCCGCTTGGCCTGTTCGATTGCTGCGGGGTGTCTGACGGGTCCGCCTGCGCCATTGTGACCACACCGGAAATCGCCAAGTCTCTCGGCAAACATGATCTGATTACCGTGAAAGCCTTGCAGCTGGCCGCCTCCAACGGACTGGAAGCGCAGCACAATTCCTGGGATGGCAGCCACTTTGTGACGACGCGCAAATGTGCCGAACGGGCTTACAAGGAAGCCGGCATCACCAATCCGCGCGAGCAGATCAGCCTCTTTGAGGTGCATGACTGTTTTTCGATCACCGAGCTGGTGACCATGGAAGACCTTTTCATCTCGCCAGAAGGCGGTGCCGTGAAGGATATCATGGATGGCTTTTATGATGCCGACGGCAAGGTCCCCTGCCAGATCGATGGAGGGTTGAAGTGTTTTGGCCACCCGATTGGCGCTTCTGGTCTCCGGATGATCTACGAGATGTATCTGCAGCTTCAGGGCCGCGCGGGTGAACGCCAGCGGACGGAAGAACCCGTTTTCGGCATGACACACAATCTGGGCGGTTTCCCGCATCAGAACGTCTGTTCTTTGGCGATCGTCGGAAAGATGGGGGCATAAACGCCGCCATCGCGATGGCAGGGCCCGGTGACTGATACCTGGCCGGGCCTTGTCACAGCTAAGCGGCAGGAGGAGCCGCCTGTAAAAGCATCCTGGGGAGGAGCAATGAGCGATTTACTTGTAAAGCGGGACAGCGGCGTGCTGAGCCTGACCCTCAACCGTCCGGACCGGTTGAATGCGCTGTCGACGGACATGCGCGAGGGCATGTTGTCGGAGCTTCTTTCAGAGCTTCATGCTCCGAGCGTACGCGCTGTTTTGATCACCGGTGCTGGCCGCGGGTTTTGCAGCGGTGCCGATCTCGATCTTGAGACGATCCTGGCGCGCCGCCAGCATATCGAGACGCAAATCCTTGGTGGGATCAACCGGGTGGTTCAGGCCTTGCGGGACTTGCCGGTTCCGGTCATTGCCGCCGTCAATGGCCCAGCTGCCGGTGCCGGTTTTTCCATTGTCCTCGCGTCCGACATCGTCATTGCAGCTCAATCCGCAAAGTTTCACCTGTCTTTCGCCCGGATCGGCGCAGTCCTGGACGGCGGGGCCTCCTCGCTTCTGACGCACCGGATCGGCGCATCGCGTACCACGGCGCTGGCGATGCTTGGCGGATCGATGGAGGCAGAAACTGCCAAGGATTGGGGCCTTGTTCACGAGGTCACGGAAGATGACAGCGTCCTGGACACTGCAACTGCGCTGGCACAGCGCCTCGGGTCTGGTCCAACGGTTGCCCTCGGCCTGATCAAGCGCGAAATCGCAGCCGCGCAATCGGCGTCCCTTGATGAGTCCTTGCGCCTGGAAGCAGCCTGTCAAAGCAAGGCCTTCAACACCCAGGACTTCGAAGAAGGCGTTCGTGCCTTCGGTGAAAGCCGCAAGCCCAATTTTCTGGGCCACTAAACGGGAAGAGTACCGAGTTCATGCCAAAGACATTGATTTGCGGGCCGCGGTCCATGGACCATGCCGACATCAGGATCCTGGCGCGCCGGGCGGCAAGTGGTTTCCTGAAAGCCGGCGTCACGGAAGGCGGGACAGTCGCCACCATGATGCGCAATGATTTTCCGCTGGTGACGATGGACCTTGCGGCCGCTCTTGTGAAAGCGGCCGCAGTCCCTGTCAATTGGCGGTTCACGGCCGAAGAAGCCGCCTACATCCTGAAAGACTGCAAGGCCAGGGTCTTTGTCATTCATGCGGATCTCTGGAGCCAGATTGGCTCGGATCTCCCGGCCGATGTCATTGAACAGCTTCAGATTATCATCGTGCCGACCCCGCCCGACATTGCAGAGAGCTATGGACTTTCAGTAGATGCTTGTGCTGTGCCGGATGGTTACCTGGTCTGGGAAGACTGGCTTGCAGAACAGTCTGTCTGGGTTGGACCGGATGCCCATGGACAGGCCGCGATGATCTACACCTCCGGGACCACCGGCCATCCAAAAGGTGTCCGCCGGCTGAGCAACCCGACTTTGGTCAGCACCGGGTACAACAAGATTTTCTCTGAAGACTGCCGGACGCTGATGGTGGCTCCGATGTATCACTCGGCCCCGAACCGGTTTGCGATGCTGACGGTCGATGTCGGCGGCGATCTGGTTCTTGTTCCGCGGTTCGATCCGGAAAAGATCCTTCAGATCATTGAGGAGCATCAAATCACCACGGCCTTCATGGTGCCGACCATGTTTATCCGGCTCTTGAAACTTCCTGCTGCGGTGCGCCGGCAATATGACACATCCTCCCTGCGGCACATCGTTGCCGCCGGCGCACCGTTCCCCCCGGATATCAAACGCGCGATGATCGACTGGTGGGGACCTGTGATCTTTGAGTATTACGGTGGCACGGAAACCGGCGCAGTGACATTGTGTTCCAGCGAAGAGGCGCTCCATAAGCCGGGCACGGTGGGCCGTGCCGTTGAGGATGCAAGCATCAAGATCTTTGCCGAAGATGGCTCGGAATGCCCGCCGAATGTGCCAGGCGAAATTTATTGCCGCCTGCATTCCTTTCCCGACTTTATCTACGAGGGCCGGCCGGAGGACCGGGCAGTTGTAGAACGTGACGGGCTCTTCACCGTTGGCGACATTGGCTACCTCGATGAAGATGGCTATCTGTTCATCTCCGACCGCAAGCGCGACATGATCATCTCCGGCGGTGTCAACATCTATCCAGCGGAAATCGAGGCGGCCATGTTCGGTCATGACCAGGTGCATGATTGCGCTGTCTTTGGAATCCCCGATCCTGAGCTTGGCGAAGCCATTGCCGTTGCCATTCAGCCGGAACCCGACACCACCATCGATACCGGTCAATTGCAGGACTACCTCCGGTCACGGATTGCCAGCTACATGATCCCCCGTAAGATCCTGATCAAGGACAGCTTGCCACGGGATGACAACGGCAAGATTTTCAAGCGCAAGCTGCGCGATGCTTTTTGGGCCGATGCCGGCCGGCGGATTTGAGTGAGGAACGTTTCATGGCCGATGTATTGCCTTCCACCAGCGCCAGCCTTGATGTCCTCTTGAAACCCCAGTCGGTCGCAATCATCGGCGCCTCCGACGATGCAAGCCGGATTGGTGGGCGGCCGGTCGCCAGCACGATCGCCGGTGGCTTTAAGGGGCGGATCTATCCGGTTAATCCGAAGCGGCCGACAGTGCAGGGGCTCAAGGCTTATCCCTCGATCACCGATGTGCCGGAAGCGGTGGATTGCGCGATTGTCGCCGTACCTGCCTCTCTCGTTGAAAAGACCGTAGCTGACTGCGCAGCTATGGGCACCAAGTCCACGATTATCTTTAGCTCCGGTTTTGCCGAACTAGGCGCGGAAGGCGCTGAAACGCAGCAGCGGATCGCGGCAGCTGCCCAGAACTCCGGGATGCGACTGATTGGTCCAAACTGCATCGGAGCGTTCAGTGTTAGTGCCGGTTGGTTCGGTACTTTTTCAAGCGTTCAGGCCAGCTTGCGCCTCGCTCCGGGAAAAACCGCGATCATCAGCCAGAGCGGGGCCTATGGCGCGCACATGTTCTACATGGCTCAAAGGCGCGGAGTTGCAACGGACCTTTGGGTGACGACCGGCAATGAATCGGACATCGATGTTGCCGAAGTGATCGCTTATTACGCTGAGCATCAGGATGTCTCGACCATCATGGCCTACACCGAAGGCGTGAAGGACCGGGACCGTATGTGTGCGGCCCTTGATCTGGCCCGCGCCGCGAAGAAGCCGGTAATCATGATCAAGGTTGGGGATACGGATGTGGGCGCAGAAGCTGCGGCGACACACACGGCCAGTCTCGCTGGTGATGATGCGATCTACGACGCGCTTTTCAAACAATATGGCGTCTACCGGGCGCACAGCTGCCAGGAAATGGTCGACGTCGCTTATGCCTGTCAGACAGGGCTCTTCCCGAAGGGCCGGAAGATGGCCATTCAGACCGTGTCAGGCGGCATTGGCATTCAAATGGCTGACGAATCTGTCAAAAACGGCTTGGAAGTTCCGGCGATGCCGGAGGCTTTGCAGCAAAAACTGCTGGGACTGATCCCATACGCTGGTGTGCGCAATCCGATCGACATTACCGGGCAGGTGCTCAACCAGCCGGAAGTCATTGGTCAGGGCATTGATCTGTCGATCCGCGAAAGCGGCTGTGATGCCTACGCCACCTATCTTGCGAGCGCTCCGCAGGCGCCGGGTCTCAAAGACTTCTGCCTTCAGACTTTCAAGGACCTGCGGGAAAAACACCCGGAGACGCCGATGGCGCTCAGCATGATCGCCACACCCGAAATCATTGCCGACTATGAAGCGCTCAACATTGGCTGTTTCGAAGATCCGGTCATGGCTATCCGTGCAATGGCCGCCCTTTCCCAGTTCTATGAAACATTCGAACGCGGTCAGCCGGATACGCCTTCAGCTCTTCCGGCAGGTGTGTCTGAAGTGCCGGACCGGCTGGTGTCCGAAGCTGGAGCAAAAGCCATTCTGGCAAGCGCCGGCATCCCGGTGACACGGGACGTCCTGACGGAGAGTGCCGAAGAAGCAGTCAAGGCGTGGCATGGGATTGGCGGCCCCGTGGTCTTGAAAATTGCCTCGCCGGATATTCTGCACAAAACCGAGATCGGCGGCGTTTTGATTGACCTGAATGATGAACAGGCCATCGCCGAGGGTTTTGAGGTGATCCTGAACCGGGCGCGGGAAGCCCAGCCAGATGCCACAATAGAGGGCGTGCTCGTCTGTGAAATGGTCTCAGGCGGTGTTGAAACGGTTCTGGGCGTGACGAATGATCCGGCGCTCGGTCCGGCAGTGATGTTCGGTCTTGGCGGGGTTTTCGTTGAAGTGATGAAGGACGTGACGTTCCGCCTGGCACCATTCGGCATTGATGAAGCGCATCGCATGATCGGCGAGATCAAGGGGCGGGCAATGCTGGATGGTGTACGCGGCGCGCCGCCTGCGGACGTTAAGGCGCTGGCGCAAGCTCTGTCCCGGCTGTCGGTCTTTGCAGCCGAAAATGCTGACCGGTTGGAAACAATCGACATCAATCCGTTTGTGGTTCTGCCGGACAGCGCTGTTGCCTTGGACGCAGTCATTGTTCCCAAAGCCACGGTGCTTGCCGGCGATCCGGCGGTAAGGTGACATGCGGGCATTCAAGGGACTGCGAGTCATCGACTTTACCCGCGCGCTTTCAGGGCCGATGGCTGCGCAAATGCTGGCGTTGCTCGACGCGGATGTCGTCAAGGTCGTGCCGCCCGGCGTTGGAGACCAGCTGCGCGGGGTGCTGGCCAGTCCTGAAATGGCGGAAAAACGCCTCTCGCCGGCGTTTCTCACCGGCAATCTTCGGAAGCGCAGCCTTGCCCTTGATTTGAAATCGGAGCTTGGACAGGAAGCCGCCGAGAGGCTGGTTTCTGCTGCGGATGTTGTGATTGAAAACTTCGTGCCGGGAACGGCGAAAAAACTTGGCATCGACTATGAGACGGTCCGAAAAGCCAATTCGGATGTCATCTATTGTTCCATCAGCGGATATGGGCAAACCGGTCCAAGAGCTTCGGAAAAGGCTTATGATTCTGCGATACAGGCAGATTCTGGGATGATGTCGCTGACCGGGTTCCCGGAGACAGGGCCGACCCGGATCGGTTTCATGCTTGTTGATGTCACAACCGGCGTTTCGGCGGCCTATGCCATAGCCGCAGCGCTCTACCGTCGGGCCATGACCGGAAAAGGCCAGTTTCTGGACGTTGCCATGTATGACACGGCCCTTCAGCTGATGTGCTGCCAAGGGGCGGACTATCTGGTTCGAGGGCATCTGCCGCCCCTGATGGGCAATGAATCCCCGATGACCCAACCGACTGCCGGAACGTTCGAAACATTGGATGGCATGATCCTGCTCGCCACCTTGACTTCAGATCAGCAGGAGGGGGCGTTCAAGGCACTCGGTCTTGCGGAGCTATTGGAGGACCCGCGATTCTCCTCTGAGCTTGCCCGCCACAAACATCATGAAGAAGGCCGGGAGCTGATCCGCCCGGTTCTGCGTGGCCAAACCACCCAGGATTGGCTGAAAATCCTGAAAGCATATGGCGTTCCCGTCCAAGCCGTTCGTGATCTGGGCCAGGCGCTGTCCGACCCGCAGCTTGACCATCGCGGCCTGCTTGTGGAAGCGGGGAAACTACACTGCACATCAGACCCCGTCACTTTGCTTGGTGCGCCATTCGTGGCGAACGAGGACGGGCCGCACCAAAAGGCAGAGCCGCCGTTTCAGGTTGGGCAGCACAGTCGCGAAGTTCTGGAAGAACTTGGCTTCTCTGCGTCAGAAATCACAAAATGTCTGGAAACAACTCGGTAAGTTTATCCTCGACCAACTGACGATTGTTCGCATGTACATATTTTGCTAAGGATCGCGCGCTGATAAGGCAGGGATAAAGACTTTGACCGGACCGATAGCAAAAAGTGGGTGGCGTAGATCCGCTGATGAAATCGGTTTTGGCAAACCTGAAATTGGACACACATGCACGACCTGGATCGCAAGCTTGGTACTTTGTTCAGCGACATTGCCCGTTTCCGCCGGATTCTGTTTGATCAGCTGGCAACCGAGTACGACCTGACCCATGTGCAGGTGTTCCTGCTCAATCATCTTCACAAGGATGATGGACTCACCCAGACGGATCTTGCGTCCCGGATGGATATCGGAACGGTCACGATCAGCGGTCTCGTCGACCGGCTTGAAGCCAAAGGCTATGTGGAACGCCGGCCGGATGACAAAGACCGCCGGGCCAAACGTGTTTGGCTGACGCCGAAGATGCAGGAAGTCTGGAAGAAGATCGGCGAAAGTATGCGCCAGATGAATGAAGTCACCTTCGAGGGTGTCGATGAAAGTGACATTGAGCATCTGATCACGACCCTGCGCAAGGCACGGCAGAACCTTCAGGGCCGGTTGAGCGGAACCGGCGCTTAGGCCTGGTCGGGCTTATTCTCTGTAATTTCATGAAACCAGGCGTTGGCCACCAAAGCCGGCGGTTTTTCGCGTGCCGCATTGAAGGGGCTCTGCCCGGAGGGTTGTAACCACCAGATCGCTTTAAACGCTTGCCAGAAAATTAGTTCGCAATATAATAATAAATATACTTATGAAAAACGTTTTCGGGTGGGCCTGACCCCCGATCACGCACCTATGAGAGTGTTTAGACGCATGACACGATCTCCACGGCTCGTCGGACCGGGGTTCTACTGGCAGGACTTTTCCGCTGGTGACCGGTACCGGACGCTGGCACGCACGATCACGGAGGCAGACATCATCGCCTTCGTCGGTGTGACCGGAATGACCGAAGTCCTGTTTACCGATCAGACCTTTGGGCAAGGTGTCGCGGCCAGGGGGCGAGTAGCGCCCGCCGCGCTGACCTACACATTGATCGAAGGCATCCAGTGCCAGACGCTGATCCAGGCGACGGGGCTGGCGCTTCTGGAAGTCGACAAGAAGGTTCTGGCGCCTGTCACGGCCGGCGACACCGTTCACGCCATCGTGGAAGTTTTGGAGGTTCGTCAGACCAGCAAGGGCAACCGCGCCGTGGTGACGACGCGCAACGACATCGTCAATCAAAACGGGGAAACGGTGATCACCTACACCGCCAAACGGCTCATCGCGGGACGGTAAACGCTATCGGCGTCAAAGCCGCTGGAGGAGCGGTTGGTGCGTAGAGGCAGATAAACAAATTGGGAGTGAGGCATGGACATCAATTATACGCCGGAAGACGAAGTTTTCCGTTCCGAGGTAAAGACCTTCCTGGAGGCGGAACTGCCGAAAGACTTGAGCGACAAGGTTAGGGCAGGACAAAAGCTCGATGGCGAGGACTTCATGCGCTGGCAGCGTATCCTTGGACAAAAGGGTTGGCTTGCACCCCGCTGGCCCCAGGAACACGGCGGCTGCGGCTGGACACCGATGCAGGTGAACATCTTTGATGAAGAAGCCTACCTTGCAGGAGCGCCCCGTGTTCTGCCGTTTGGCGTTAACATGGTCGGCCCGGTAATTATCGAATTCGGTAGCGAGGACCAGAAAGCCCGTCACTTGCCGGGGATTGCCCGTGGTGAAGTCCCGTGGTGTCAGGGCTTTTCTGAACCCGGATCGGGGTCGGACTTGGCCTCCTTGAAAACGGCAGCGGTTCGCGACGGTGACGATTTCATCGTCAACGGACAAAAGATCTGGACGTCATACGCTCATTTTTCCGATTGGATGTTCTGCCTGGTGCGCACTGATCCCAACGCGGCCAAGAAGCAGCAGGGAATCTCCTTCCTTCTGATCGACATGAAAACCCCCGGCATTACCGTCCGTCCGATCATCACGTTTGACGGCATGCATTCGGTCAATGAAGTCTTTCTGGAAAAAGTCCGGGTCCCGGCGGAAAACCTGGTCGGCGAAGAAAACAAGGGCTGGGACTATGCCAAATTCCTGCTCGGGCATGAACGCACCGGGATTGCCGGCGTCGGCGGTTGCAAGGCCGAGTTTGAAAAGCTCCTGGAAATCGCCCGGACAGAGAAGAAAAACGGCAAGCCTTTGATCGAGGATCCGCTGTTTGCGGCGAAGATCGCGCGGCTCGAGATCGACCTCAGGGCATTGGAACTCACCAACATGCGGATGCTGAGCGGCAGTGGCACGGGTCTGAACGGGGCCTTCCCATCCGTTTTGAAGATCAAGGGCACTGAAGTGCAGCAGCGCATTGCCGAACTGCAAATGGATGCGGTCGGTGTGCATGCCCTGCCATGGCAGCAAGCGGCTATGGATCCTGCGTGGAACAGCGGCACAGTTGGGCCGGACTACGCGATCCCGCGCATGCCAGCTTACATCGACCGCCGCAAGGCAACGATCTACGGCGGCTCGACCGAAATTCAGAAAAACATCATTTCAAAAGCACTCCTCAGCTAAGCGGACCGGCGTCATGAATTTCAATTATTCTGAAGAACAATCCTTGATATCTGACAGTCTCGGCAAGCTTTTGAGCGATGGCTGCAGCCAGGCCGCCCGAAGAGCCCTCATTGCCGAGGAACAGTATCATGATCCTGCGATCTGGTCGGCGCTCGGTGAGCTTGGAATGCTGGGCCTGCCGATCGCAGAGGCTTATGCGGGCGTTGGCGGAACGGCTGTCGACACGATGGTCGCGGCCGTCGAGTTTGGACGGCATCTTTCGCTCGAGCCCTTTACGGCAAGCGTTGTTTTGGGCGGCGGCGCCCTTCAATTGGCTGGGACAGAAGATCAGAAAAAGGCTTTTCTGCCGGGCATTGCGGATGGCTCCAAACGTGCCGCGGTCGGTTTCTTGGAGCCTGAAAGCCGGTTTGACCTTTCAAGCGTTACGACCCGTGCGGAACCGGACGGCGATGGCTACCGGCTCACCGGCCGGAAAACAGCGGTCATCGGCGCTCCATCAGCGGACATTCTGATCGTGTCGGCCCAAACCTCCGGAGCCACGGCTGAGCCGGAAGGCTTAAGCGTGTTCGTTGTGCGGCCAGCCGCAAGCGGTGTGGAGATAAAACCCTACCGGTTTGCAGATGGCCGGATCGGTGCGGATATTGTGCTGAATAGTGTTCAAGTGGCAGCATCGGACATGCTTGGTCCGAAAGACAAGGCTGGTGACATTATCGAGCATGTCGCAGATCTTGGCACGGCAGCGCTGTGCGCAGAGGCTTTAGGAGCGCTTGAGAAAATCATTGCCATGACGACCGAGTATCTCAAGGTCCGCACCCAGTTCGGCCGTCCGATTGGCGAGTTCCAGGCACTTCAGCATCAGCTCGCCGAAATGACGATCGATTTCGAGCATGCCAAGTCACTGGTTTTTGAAGCAGCCATGACCGCTGATAGCCCGGACGCCCCGCTTCGGAAAAAAGCCGTGTCTGCCGCCAAGGTCTACCTTGGCGAACGGGGGCGGGTGATCTGCCAAAATGCGATCCAGATGCATGGCGGGATCGGCATGACGGACGAATATGAGCTTGGGGACTACGTGAAACGGGCCATGTTCGCAGAAAAGGCTTTCGGCGATACAGATCACCATTTGGAGCGCTATGCCCGCCAGATGACTTAGATACCGTGGCTGCTGAACAACGCGATCGGGAGGATAGTCCTCCCGACTGCGGTAATATGTTGGCCACAAGCCATATTTTTCGCCGGGATCATTTGAAGATCGGATCGGACAATCCGATGCTCTCGGCGGTTGGTCCGCTCCAGTAATCCTTGTGAAAAGCCGTAAACGGCACTTCAAAGTCACTCACGGTGTAGAGCCCGTACTTGAAGTAGTACCCATCTACTTTGTCGTTGGAGTAGCCGGTTGTGCCTTCAAACTGAATCATGTCCTGCCAACGGCCGTCGCAGGTCTCCCGCAGGGGCGGACATTGCCGCATCCAGGCATTGATCCGGCCATCATCTTCCGGCGACCACACAACACGGTAGACATATTCGTGGTAGACACCCTGGTCGATCCGAGGCTCCGAATAAAGGATCTGGCCGTCTCCCTCGATGGTGCCAAGCCGTTCGATGACGTCGTCGCTCCAAAGGGTCACGACGAAACGGCCGTTCCAAAGCCGATGTGAAATGTTGGGCCGCAAGCTATGGCCACCCGCCCTCAGCCGTTCGTGCCACTGAGACAGGACAAGCCGGTGGTCTGCTTCCATGGGAAACGTTTTCGGGATCAATGTGGAGATCCGGTACCAGACTTCCTCGCCATTCTTGGCCACGTACATGTCGCGCAACTCAGCGCGAATCCCGGATGAAATAGGTTTGTCGTCCGGTGAAATGGTGAACTTTACGGCGCGCAGATCCTTGCCTGGCATTTCGAAATCGATGAGCTCGGCGGATTCACAATTCGCCAGCCGTTTGATGCTCAGGTCATCCGGGATTTCCTCAGCGGTCATGTCACATTTGTAGGAGTCTTCCTCGACAGGTACGGCTTTACCACCAATCACGATCTCGTCTTGAGCGAGTGCGGTTGAAGCGCCCAAGAGCGTCAGAACTCCGCAAACGGAACAAGTTTTTGCTTTCGAAAACAGTATGGCTCCGGTGTCGCCTGCGGTCACAGAGAAATCCCTTTTTTCTTTCATTCATCAAGTGAGCGAACGCGAGGGCATGTTTATCGTTCCGTAAACACAGACTTGTGATCACGATTTTTTATGGACCAATTTCTCGATTTTCTGGAAAAGAAGGAGATTAATCTTTGCGCGGATGACCAGATTCAAAGCTCGCTCTACACAGATACTGACAAAAATACGTAGTATGAACAAAAAATAGGCAATAAAGCTGCGTTCAGGCAAGTGTAACCATATCTAATTTATTTATTCAGATTAACTCTATAGAAGTGGTCGGATTGTTATTTCAGAAATACTGTACCGATCTTTGGTCGACGTTGATCCGTTCAGGGTCTGAAGACCGGAGCCACAGCTGTAAAGCAAAATTAGATTACGGATACCGCAATTGCGCTCACTTTTTCCAATACTTGCGTCCCGTTTTTCCAGCTTGGGGGCGGATCGGTCCGGTAATGTCGCCATTCTGACAGCTTTGGCGTTTGTACCACTGATGCTGATCACGATCGGGAGTCTTGATGTAGTCCGGATGACGACCGCTCAGGCAAAACTCCAATCCACGTTGGACTCAGCGACGCTTGCGGCCGCTTCGTTGAGCAACACTGCGGATATCGAAGATACGGTGGATGAGTATATTCAGGCCAATCTTCCTGACACGGCGCCGTGGACAACTCTGAAGTTGACGATGGGGGATGTGACGGACAGCCTCAACGCAAAGTCTGTCGAGATCACTGCGACCGTTGATATTGAAATGACGATTTTGAAGCTGGCCGGGATCGATAAGACGAGTGTTTTGGCATCTTCAGTCGCTCAGCAAGCTGCGCAAAACATCGAAGTATCCGTTGTTCTTGATATTTCCTCGTCCATGGGCGGGTCAAAAATCACAAGCCTGCGGGAAGCTGCAAAGGGTTTCATCGACACGATGCTCAAGGAAGACGAAGACAAGGAATACACGTCCCTGAGCATCATACCATTCGGCGGAACCGTTAACATCGGTGACTTCTACGATACATACGCTGTGAACTCATCGACCCCGGGGGTTATCGATTCGCCAAGTTCGGCCAATTACTACGTGAACAAAAACGTTCCCTACGGCAAATTCATGTTCTCTACGGAGAGAGAGGGTTGCATCGAATACACGGATGATGACTTCGATATGGCCGCGATACCGGCGAACAGCCGCCCGCAAGTGCCGGACTTTACAAAGTGGGTGGCCACCAATCCCTGGTGCCCGTCTGAAGACTCCGCAATGGTGTTGAACTCAAATAATACAACCGATTTGAAAGCTTTGATTGATGACATGGATTTGTCCGATGGCACCGGAATGGACATCGGGGCACTGTGGGGCGCGAAGGTGCTGTCCGGTTCAATGAGGGGTCAGCTGGGCGGTGATTTTTCGGACCGGCCGGCTGATTTCAACGATGAAGACACGCTCAAGGTTGCGGTCATCATGACAGACGGCGCGATTACTGCGCAGTTTCGGCCAAGAGATTACACAACGACTGGCAAAATCAAAAACAAAACTCAGCAAACCATCGTATCCAAAGGCAATATAAATACTGCTTCCACTAAAGCTGATGATGCGGTTGCATACTTCAAGCGCGTCTGTGAATATTTGAACGATAACAATGTTCAAGTATATACGATAGGATTTCAAATCAATAGCGGTTCTCTTCCAGATCAGCTGCTTAAGTATTGTGCGTCAAGTCTTTCAAATTACTACTTTGTGGAGGGTTTGAACATCGAAGATGCATTCAATGCGATAGCATCAGCGGTCAACAACCTTCGGGTCTCCGGTTAGGTTAATTTCAATGCGTGTGTTGCGAAGTTTCCTTAAAAAGAAAGACGGTGCGACAGCCGTAGAGTTTGCGCTTATTGGGCTGCCATTTTTTGCGTTGTTTCTGTCTTGTTTTGAGATGGGGCTCTTGTTTATCCGGATGACAATGCTGGACCATGCTGTGAACACGACGTCGAAGTCAGTCTATATTGGGGCTGTCACAAAAGGTTTGGCCGACAACACAGTGTCCCGTGAAGATTTTGAAGAAGACATCTGTGAGATCGTGGGAATTGTTGTTCCTGATTGCGTCAACAACCTCACCATTGAGCTCATTGAAATCTCAAGTCTGATCGATCTGCCGGAAACGAATGCCGTTTGTGTGGACACAAGCAATGACTTTAAACCCGTTGTGACTTTCAATCCCGGCAGCACCAGCAGCATCGTATTCATGCGGGCTTGTCTGACGACAGATGTCTATACGCCTGGGTTGGGATTTGGTCTGGCGCTGTCTAAAAGCGCTAATAACCAATATGAGATGGTGTCTTCAATGGCCTTCATGAACGAGCCTTTCTAACAATGCCGATACGATCCACACGCCTACGGAAATTCCGGACAGACACGAACGGAGTTGCGGCCGTCGAATTTGCGCTGATTTTCCCATTATTGATTTTGATTTTTTTGAACACCGCCAGTTTGTTTGATGGGTTCCGCGCTTCCCGTCAGCTTGAGCGAGCAGCGAGTGTGACAACAGATCTCGTTACGCGCTTCGACGGTGTTGAGTTTACAGAAGATGACTTCGATCTTATTGAAGCAACGGCGGAGTCTATTCTCGGAAATTACGCGACCGACAGCAATTTCACCATGACAGTTTCGAGTGTCCGCAATTTCTTCGATGATGAGGATGAATTGGAGGTTCACTGGTCAGAGAGCAACGATGACGATGCGCTTCTGACAGAGGAAGATTTGGCCCAGTTTGATTTTCCCACCCTCGCAGAAGGCGACACTGTCATCGTCGTACAGTTGTCGTTGGAGCATTCAGCCTTGTTTGTAAGTGACATTGTCGGTGACTTCAGTCTTAATGATTTTCATATCCGGCGCCCGCGGTTCAAAACAGAGATTCTTCACGAAGACGACAGCTGATTGCTGCGCAAACGCCGGTACAGCTTAGCCCTTTGAGACGGTGCTCAAGTCTCCAATTTTTTCCGAACTAAGCCTCGGTATCAAACACACTTAGGATCTCTTTGAGAGGTTTTTTGATTTTGGCTGCGGCTGGAACGGTGGCGTCGGTTGCCGGGTGGCCGACGGCGAGGATCATGACGGGCTTTTCGGCTTCCGGGCGGTCCAGAATATCGTTCAAAAACCGCATAGGGTTGGGCGTATGGGTCAAGGTGCTGAGACCTGCATGGTGCAAAGCCGTGATCAGCACACCGGTCGCGATCCCGACGCTTTCAGGAACATAGTAGTGCTTGTAGCGCGTGCCGTCTTCATACGTGCCCCAGCGCTGGGCAAAGATCACAATTAGCCATGGAGCGATTTCCAGATGCGGTTTGTGCGCGTTGGTGCCGATCGGTTCCAGCGCCTTGATCCAGGCATCTCCCGCGCCGCCATCATAAAACTTTTGCTCTTCTTCTTCGGCTGCTTCCCGAATCTGGCGTTTTAGGTCTGGATTACGGATTGCCACAAAATGCCAGGGTTGATGATTGGCGCCGCTAGGAGCGGTTCCGGCAGCGCGTATGCAGGTTTCGATCACACTGCGCTCTACCGGTTTGTCGGAAAACTGGCGAACCGTATGCCGTGTGCGAACATCTTCCAGAAACTCATCGGCGCGCTGGCGCATGTCTTCATCGGAAACAGCCCGCCGGTCCGGCATTGGAACGGCCGTGTAGACGAGGGTTGATTTGTCGATCATGGAAAGACCTTGCGCGTCTTGGCTGTTGTCCATCAGTATGAGGCTTGCCTGAGTTCCATTCAAAGGCAGCATGGTTGATACTGCAGGAATTGCCAATGTCATGGCAACGCAAGCTTGAGTGGAAATTGGAAAATAGAAACAATATGAGCGAATTAACGGGTCAACAGAATTAAAATTCCGCATGACTAAAAAATAGTCTTGACCAGAGAGCTGGCAGCTTTCTAGATTTTCTTGACCATTTGGTCAGGCTGACTGTGGAGAAGACGACACGTCCGCACAGTGCAGCGCGGCCATATTGCGGGGAATGTGCAAGAGCGTGAGGGAGATGCTCATTCCTTTATTCCCGGCAAGGTTTGAATTCCAGAGACGGGCGGAGCCACCAAGGCACGCCCATAAACAATAGGGGAATGGCAATGAAGGCACTCAAAAGTCTGGCACTGGCTTCGGTCCTTGGCGCTGGTCTGTTTGCGACCGGAGCGCAGGCTGCCGACGAGCTGACGCTTCAGTTGAAATGGGTCACGCAAGGCCAGTTTGCAGGTTACTACGTCGCCAAAGACAAAGGCTTCTACGAAGAGGAAGACCTTGATGTCACAATCAAGCCGGGCGGTCCGGACATTGCGCCGCCGCAGGTGATCGCCGGTGGCGGTGCAGATGTCATCATCGACTGGATGCCGTCGGCTTTGGCATCGCGCGAAAAGGGCGTGCCGCTCGTCAACATCGCCCAGCCGTTCCAGAAGTCCGGGATGATGCTGACGTGCCGGAAAGAAACCGGAATTTCTTCTCCGGAAGACTTCCGCGGCAAGACACTTGGCGTCTGGTTCTTCGGCAATGAATATCCGTTTCTATCCTGGATGAGCCAGCTTGGCATTGCAACTGACGGCAGTGACGGTGGCGTGACGGTTCTCAAGCAGGGCTTCAATGTGGATCCGCTGCTTCAGAAGCAGGCCGACTGCATTTCCACGATGACCTACAACGAATACTGGCAGGTGATCGACGCAGGCATTCCCGCGGAAGAGCTGGTGGTTTTCAAATATGAAGACCAGGGCGTCGCGACCCTTGAAGATGGCCTTTATGTCCTGGAGTCCAGCCTTGAGGACCCGGCAATGGTCGACAAGCTGGCACGCTTTGTAAAAGCCTCCATGAAGGGCTGGGCTTATGCCGCCGAAAACCCGGAAGAAGCAGCTGAAATCGTTCTGGAAAACGACGCGACCGGTGCTCAAACCGAAAAGCATCAGATCCGGATGGTTGGCGAGATCAACAAGCTGGTCGATGGGTCTGACGGCAAGTTGGACATGGCCGCCTATGAGCGGACCGTGAAGTCTCTCCTGTCTGGTGGGTCTGATCCGGTTATTACCAAGGAGCCTGAGGGCGCGACCTCAACGGCAGTGACAGACAAGCTCTAAGCAGAGCGGGCTTTGTTCAAATAGTTCTGATGCCGGGGTGGTTCGTCCGTCCCGGCTATTTTTGTTGTTTTGCACGTATTGAGAGAAAATTAGAGAATTACCTTTAAAAACTACTTCATATCGTCCTGATCTGGATAGAATATGGGTAATATTGACGATAAATATGACGAAACAGTCTATGATGGCGGACGTCTAGACCGCGAAGATATCGTAAAAAGACGCATTGGAATAAATACGTTATTTGTCGCGCCTGTGGCTGTCGTGCCTGTTTTATTCACGATCGTGCTGGTTGTTTTCGGGGCAGTTTTCATCAAGGTATGGCTGGCCGAAAAGGAAACTGCACAGCGTGAAGTGACGGCCGTTTCCCGGATTTTCGACAGCTACCGGCAATCACTGGTCGACGAGATGGAGCGGTATGCGGCTTCAAATGCTGCGTACATCAACATCGTCTCAAATCCCGATCCTGACTGGATTGCAGATCGTTTTGGCGTTGATATGGCTGGTGATTTCTCGCCAGATTATTCAGGATTGATAGCGCCCAGTGATGGCCTCACTTTTTCAGCAAGCAAGTCAGGCGAACCAGCCCAAAAGGTAATCCGAGAGGTCCTGAACAGTGACTTTGCCGATGCGTTGCAGTTGATACGTAACAATTATCTAGCCGCGCTCACCGCGAATCCGGACGGAGATATTCTGTTCGCCGGTGACTTGGCGGATCTGAACGGATCGGATGTATTCAGAGTAAACGGCATTCCCAGTCTTGTGGCCGCTTTTGCGGTTGTTCCAGATCCAGGCGGTATTCCGATGGTCTATCAGGAACCGTTCATTCTGATCTCGATTTTTGAACTGAATGACCGCAGATTGGCAGAATTGCTCTCCGTCCTTCCAGTCGAAGAACTTGAACTGCAAGATAAAACTCCGGAAGGCATGATCGGCATTTCATTGAAAAATGCAGCGGGTTCGAAAGTGGCTCAGCTGGTTTGGAACCCGATCAGCCGGGCAACCGGTGTGATCATGTCCTCGATCCCGGTTTTGTTTTTGTCTCTGGGAACCATTTTGATCATGGTTCTTGCGGCTTTACGCCAGATCACACAGGCCAAAAGCGAATTGGCACTGCAAGAGCGAGAAGCCCGGCGCGCCGCTTCCCACGATTCTATGACGGGCTTCACCACACGGGCTCAATTCTACAAAGAGGCTGAAAGGCAATTAGCGTCCGAGGACGTGCGCATGAAGGGTGCCAGTCTTGTTTATCTGGACCTGGATAACTTGAAAGAAGTCAACGACATCCATGGGCACATGGCCGGGGATTGGCTGATCATGAGCCAAGCCGTCCGGATACGAAAGCGTCTTGGGCCGGACGTGCTGATCGGCCGGATCGGCGGCGATGAATTTGTTATTTTGGTAGAAGGCCGGGTCGGGGAAGACCACTTCCCGAGCAATCTGGTTGGATTGTTTGATGACCTGATCGAGCCAATCGAGTTTGAAGGGCGTCTGATCGATGCATCCTGCAGTGCAGGGATTGCGCGTTTTCCAGATCATGGCCGAGGCATACTCGATATCATTCGATCTGCTGATGTTGCGCTTCAAAGGTGTAAGGCCGAAGGCAAACGGTCTTACCGGCTGTTCGACAATAGGATGGATGAGGAGCGCTGCGAACGCCGACAGCTCCGCAGTGAGCTGGCGACTGCCCTTCAGGACGATCAGTTCGAACTGTTCTATCAGTCGATTGTGGTGTCCGGGACAGGCGAACGGGCACATGCTGAGGCACTCATTCGCTGGCGCCATCCGGAGCGTGGACTTGTTTCTCCAGGGGTGTTTTTGCCTATTGCCAAGGAAGCCGGGTTTACATCCGAAATCGATAATTGGGTCTTGGAGCGGGCAATCCGTGACGCCAGCAATTGGGGCACAACGGGCGTCTCGGTCAACGTGAGCTCAAGCCAATTCCAGAAAGAGGGGTTTGCCGAGCATGTGGCTGACCTTCTGATGACCTATGGTTTGTCTGCCGACCAATTGCTTCTCGAGATTACAGAGGATCTGGTGCTTGAGGAGGACCAATGCACCCAAAAGGTCTTTGCCGAACTCCGGGACATGAATATCGGCCTGGCAATCGACGACTTTGGAACCGGCTATTCCAGCTTGAGTTATCTGCACAAATACCCGTTCAACACGATGAAGATCGACCGTAGCTTCGTGGCACGCATTGGCATCAGCGAAGAAAACGACATGCTTGTCCGCACGCTCCTCGGCATTGCCAAGGTGATGGGAATGAAAACCATTGGCGAAGGTGTTGAAACCCAAGAACAGCGGGACTTTTTGGTGAATGCCGGCTGCGAGTATCTGCAGGGTTATCTGTTTGACCGTCCGGCGCCGTTGGCTGAAAGCGGATTGAAACGCGCGAGCTGACGCGTTTCAGCCTCTAAGTGATTCAGTTTTTTGGCGACTTGCGCATCAGGACCCAGGCAAGGAACCCGATAAACGCAAAGGTCCCCAGGTTCATGAAGGTATCGACCGGATCACCGATAAGCATCTCAAGTCTCCTTGGGGTTGTCTAGGATAAGGGCCTTTATCAGGCAGGCGAACAACATCGCTGTAATGAAGACGAACGGTAAGGCACCGAGGGCAATCAGGGTCCGCACGGCGGACATCGATCCGGAGAGCAGCATGGCAGCCCCCAGGACGCCCAGCAAACCACCCCAGATCACCTTAATCTTCACGCTTGGATTTTGATTGCCTCCGGTTGAGAACATCCCGAGCACAAAGGCTGCGCTGACCACACTGGTCACAATGAATAGGAAGGCGGCCAAAATAGTGGCCAATGTGGTCACAGTGGCAAAGGGAAGACGATCAAGAAGAGCAAACGTCATCCGCTCCACATTAGTCTGTGTCAGCGCCAGCAACTCGCCCTTGCCATTTAAAGTCTCAAATATGCCGACACCGCCAAATGCGCCGAACCAGATCGTGGAAAATAGCGTGGGGCCGATCAGTACACCGAGAACGAATTCCCGGATAGTGCGGCCCTTGGAAATGCGCGCAACGAAGACCCCGACAAAAGGTCCCCATGCAATCCACCAGACCATGTAGGTCAGCGTCCAGTCCTGAAACCAGCGGCCGACTTCGTCGCCATAGAAAGTGAACGTGCGGAAGCCGGCAGGAATGACATCCGCAATATACATGCCGATGCCACCGATCACCGAGTTCATCAAAAACTCTGTCGGACCCATAATGATGGTGTAGGCAACAAGCGCGATCGCAAGGCTCATGGCGATGTTGGAAAGCTTCGCCATGCCTGTGCTGAGGTCCACCATCAGAGGCGGGATGTAAGCAATAACCATGACCAAGAATATCAGGCCGACAAGCCATGGTGCCGCTGTTTGGGTGCCGGCAAGAACGGATACGCCGTCAGCGACCTGAAACACACCCATTGCAATAGAACCACCGACCCCGATGGCGATTGCAGCGATCGCCATGAAGTCGGAAAACCAGCCCACAACCCAAGCCCATTTTTCGCCGGGAAACAGGCTTTTTAAAGGCGCGCTGACCAGCATGGGCGTACCGCGTCGAAAACTAAAATAGGCAATGGAAAGTGCCGTTGTGCCGTAGATTGCCCAGGCGTGAATGCCCCAATTGAAGTTGGTCGCGAGCAATGCCGAATCCGCAGCTTCAGGGACAGAAATCTTGTCTTTCAGGAATGCAAAGTGGGTGAGCGGTTCGGCGACCGCCCAAAACAACAATCCAACACCCATCCCCGCAGCAAACAGCATTGCGATCCAAGTGGGCGTGGAATACTCGGGCCGATCGTCGTCGGCACCAAGGCGGATATCACCGAAACGGGTGAAGGTGAGGCCAAGGCAAAACAGCAGCATTATCGTGACCGACAGCATCACGAACCAGCCACGGCTTACGAAATACTGATCGACGATCTCCCGCGCTACTGCCTGAAGGCCTTCCGGATCAATGACACCCCACAAGCCGACGATGGCACAAAGACTGATGGAGCACGCGAGAAGTAGGCGATTAGAATCCAAGGAGGCCTCCAGACAGGTTTCCTGAACGCTAGCTGATCTTGTGAGCAATGCCTAGGCCGCACTGGCCGAGCCGGAGTTTTCTGTCTGCGCGAAGAAAAACAGAGGTTCACTTCAACCTCTGAAGTGTTTGACCCCTCTTGACGCACGGCAAACTCAAGTCTTCAGTTAGAATGCAGAGCTCAGATATTAGCTGAAAAGAAACTCAGATTTCGCAACAGTGCAGTTTTGCAGGATGCGATTCCGTGAGGCGCCTTGGGAGGGGATGTGCTGAACAGAAGTCAACCGATTGTGGAGACGTCTCCGGCTGTCTCCGATGAAATACGAAAAACCACTTGTTACATGTGTGCTTGCCGATGCGGGATCAACGTCCATCTGAAGGACGGCAAGGTCGCTTATATCGAAGGCAATCGCGATCATCCGGTCAACAAAGGTGTCTTGTGTGCCAAGGGCGCGTCCGGGATCATGCAGGTCACAGCGCCTTCGAGACTGCGGAAACCACTCAAGCGGAAAGGCCCGCGCGGGTCAGGTGAATTTGAAGAAATCAGCTGGGAAGAAGCGCTGAAAACAGCCGTTTCCTGGCTGGAACCCATCCGCAGGACCGCGCCTGAAAAACTGGCGTTTTTCACAGGTCGCGATCAGTCTCAAAGCTTTACCAGCTTCTGGGCGCAAAACTTCGGCACCCCCAACTACGCAGCTCATGGCGGCTTCTGTTCGGTCAATATGGCAGCCGGCGGCATCTATACGATCGGTGGAGCCTTCTGGGAATTTGGCCAGCCGGACTGGGACCGCACGAAGCTGTTCATGTTGTTCGGGGTGGCCGAGGATCACGACTCCAATCCGATCAAGATGGGCCTCGGCAAACTGAAGGCGCGAGGCGGCAAGGTCATCGGGGTGAACCCGGTTCGGTCAGGCTACAACGCCATTGCCGATGAGTGGATTGGAATCACGCCAGGCACCGACGGACTGTTCATTTTGTCCCTCTGCCACGTGCTTTTGAAAACTGGACATATAGATCTTGCCTATCTGGCCCGCTTAACCAATGCGCCATGTCTGGTGATCGACAATCCGGGGTCTGACGACCACGGATTGCTGCTGAAAGACGCTGACGGAAAGTCACTTGTGATCGACCGTGCGAGCGGCAAACCGGCACCATTCGACCAAAAAGGCGTCCGGCCGGATCTTGGTGCAGAATATGACGCAGATGGGGTGTCATGCAGGACCGTCTTTCAGCATCTGGCGGAGCGCTATCTGGATGACGCCTACGCCCCGGAGACGGTTGCCAAAACCTGCGGGGTGCCGGCCGGCAAGATAAGGGCTGTTGCCGCGGAACTTGCCCGCGTGGCGTTCGAGGAAGCGTTCGAGATCGACCAACCCTGGACCGATTTCCGCGGGGAAACCCATCAGACCATGCCGGGGCGGCCGGTCAGTTTCCACGCCATGCGCGGAGTTTCTGCCCACTCCAACGGGTTCCAGACCTGTAGGGCGCTGCATGTCCTGCAGATCCTTCTTGGAACGGTCGAGGTCCCGGGTGGTTTCCGGTTCAAACCGCCCTATCCGAAGCCGGTCACAGCGCACCCAACCCCCCATTGCAAGACCCAGCCGGATTGTCCGCTGGATGGTCCGCATCTGGGCTTCGTCCGTGGCCCAAACGATCTGGCGCTGAAAGACGACGGCACGCCAGCGCGGATAGACAAAGCGTTTTCCTGGGAAAACCCGATGTCGGCCCATGGTCTTATGCACATGGTGATCTCCAACGCCCATGCGGGCGACCCTTATAAGATCGACACGCTGTTTCTCTATATGGCGAACATGTCCTGGAATTCTTCCATGAACACGCGTGGTGTCATGGAGATGCTGACGGATAAAGACGAAAACGGCGACTATGTGATCCCGAAAATCATCTATTCGGATGCCTATTCCTCAGAAATGGTCGCCTATGCGGATTTGATCCTGCCGGACACCACGTACCTGGAACGCCACGACTGCATCAGCCTGCTGGACCGGCCGATCTGCGAGGCGGATGCGGCAGCCGATGCGATCCGCTGGCCGGTGATTGAGCCGGACCGCGACGTGCGCGGCTTCCAATCGGTCCTGGTGGACCTCGGCGCACGGCTTGGCCTGCCCGGTTTTGTCAATGAAGATGGCAGCGCCAAATATGCAGACTACGCCGACTACATCGTCAATCACGAGCGCCGGCCGGGGATCGGCCCACTCGCCGGTTTTCGGGGGAACGGTGATCAAGCTGGCCGCGGTGAAGTGAACCCGGCCCAGCTGGACCGCTACATCGAAAACGGCAGTTTCTTCGTCGAACACATCCCGGAGGAAGCGGCGTTTTATAAACCCTGGAATGCAGCCTATCAGGACTGGGCGGTGAATCTGGGTCTGTTCGACAGCCCGCAGCCCTATCTGTTTGAGATCTATTCCGAGCCCATGCGCCGGTTCCAGCTGGCCGCAGAAGGGCACGGCGACCGGCAACCGCCAGATCGCTTGAGAGGTCAGATCAAGGAAGCCTTTGATCCGCTGCCGGTTTGGTATCCCCCGCTCAGCGACACCATTGCGGATCCGGACACCTATCCGGTCCATGCACTGACCCAGCGGCCAATGGCGATGTATCATTCCTGGGGCAGCCAGAATGCCTGGCTCCGGCAGATCCACGGCCGGAACCCTCTCTATGTGCCGACCCGGATTTGGGAAGAAAATGGCTTTTCAGAAGGGGATTGGGCAAAAGTGACCTCGCCGCACGGGGAAATTGTCGTACCCGTTGCTCACATGGCGGCGCTCAATGAAAACACCGTGTGGACATGGAACGCCATCGGCAAACGCAAAGGCGCTTGGGCGCTGGATGGGGATGCGCCAGAGGCTACCAAAGGCTTCTTGCTCAATCATCTGATCCACGAGCTGTTGCCGCCGAAAGGCGATGGCCTCAGGTGGTCAAACTCGGATCCGGTTACCGGACAAGCTGCCTGGTTCGATCTGCGGGTGCGGATCGAGCGTGCAGAGCCGCCTCCTGAAAGCCAGCCGGCTTTTGACCCCATCAAATCCCCGGTTGGAACAGGGCCGGACACCGTTCGACAGCAGGTGCGTTCATGACCCAGTTGCCGGAAACAACAGACAAGAAGCTCGGGCTCGTTATCGATCTCGACACCTGCGTCGGCTGTCATGCCTGCGTGACCGCCTGCAAGGGCTGGAATACGGAAAACTATGGCGCGCCTCTGAGTGACATGGATGCTTACGGCAAGGACCCGGTCGGATCTTTCCTCAACCGCATCCATTCCTTCGAGGTTCAGCCAGAGAATGGGCCAGCGCAGACGATCCACTTTCCGAAGTCGTGCCTGCATTGCGATGATGCGCCGTGCGTCACCGTCTGCCCGACCGGCGCAAGCTACAAGCGCCGGGAAGATGGGATTGTTCTCGTCAATGAAGATGCCTGCATTGGCTGTGGCTTATGCGCCTGGGCGTGTCCTTATGGGGCGCGGGAGCTCGATCAGGCCGAAGGGGTTATGAAGAAATGCACCCTTTGCGTTGACCGGATCTACAACGAGAACCTGGAAGAAGTGGATCGGGTGCCGGCCTGTGTCAGAACCTGTCCCGCTGGCGCGCGGCATTTCGGGGATCTTGGGGATCCGGACAGCGATGTGTCCCGTCTCGTGGCTGAGCGCGGCGGGTTCGATTTGATGCCCGAACAGGGAACCAAGCCGGTGAACAAATATCTTCCCCCGCGACCGAAGGATAAGCTCGCGGAAGTATCGGCCAGTTCGGACACGATGCAGCCCGTTGCCGAAACGCCAAAGGGCTTTTTGCGCTGGCTCGACAAAGCATTGGAGGCGCTCTGATGCATCCGGCTCCCTCCGTCATCATTTTCACGGTCTTGTCCGGGCTCGGGTTCGGATTTCTTGCTTGGCTGGGCCTTGGCCTTCCGGCGGTCACCGGCTGGACAGCGTTTTTCGCCTATCTGATCGGCTTTGCGCTCGCTGTCGGCGGCCTGCTGTCGGCAACCTTTCACCTCGGCAATCCGCAGCGCAGTCTTCTGGCCTTCACCCAGTGGCGATCGAGCTGGCTGTCGCGTGAGGCCTGGCTGTCCGTGCTCGCGCTTGTCTTCATGGGGGTCCACGGCTTTGCTGCCGTTTTCTTCGACATAACGCTTGCGCCAATTGGCGTTACCGGCGCTTTGCTTTGTGTTGCAACAGTGTATGCCACCGCGATGATTTATGCGCAGCTTGCCACCGTGCCGCGCTGGAACCATTGGCTGACACCTTTGCATCTTGTGTCCCTATCCTTGGCGGGTGGCGCTATCCTCGCTGGACAAGGTTTTGGCGCCGTTCTACTGCTCGCAATTGCCGGGTTGGTTCAGAGCCTTTACTGGATCTTCGGAGACCGCCGTTTTTCCGAACGCGGACATACAATGGAGACCGCGACCGGACTTGGCGAGCGCGGCAAGGTGCGCCTGTTTGAGCCGCCTCATACCGGCACGAATTATCTTTTGAAGGAGATGGTGTTCACCGTCGGCCGCAAGCATGCGCATAAGCTGCGGATCATCGCGTTCGCGCTCAATTGCGTGCTGCCGATCGTACTGATCGTACTTATGCCTGCCAGCCTGCCGGTTGTCGCCCTTGCAGGAATTGCCTTCCTGATCGGAACGTTTGCCTCGCGCTGGCTATTCTTCGCCGAAGCGGAACATGTCGTCGGGCTTTATTACGGCAAGCGGTAACAAAAACGCAGGCAAGGAAGTCTTGCCTGCGTTGATTTTCTGACGACGTAGTCGGAGTTATTCCGCAGCTTCGGGCACTGCCATCGGGTTGTTCGGATGGGTTGTCCAGTTGGCGTATTTCTCCTCGACCACCTTGTTGGTGCGTGGATCAATGGTACCGGGGGCCATCTGCTCCATGGTGATGCAGTTCTCAACCGGGCAAACGTTGACGCAAAGGTTGCAGCCGACGCATTCCTCGTCGATCACCTCGAACTTGCGTGCGCCATCCACCATGTTGGTGATTGCCTGGTGGGACGTGTCCTCACAGGCAATGTGGCAACGGCCGCACTGGATGCAGAGATCCTGGTCGATCTTCGCCTTGGCGATGTAGTTGAGGTTCAAATGCTGCCAGTCTGAGGCGTTCGGAACCGCCCGGCCGACGACCTGATCAACCGACGTATAGCCCTTTTCATCCATCCAGTCGCTGAGGCCTTCAATCATGTCCTCAACCACCTTGAACCCGTAGGTCATAGCGGCTGTACAGACCTGCACGGACCCGGCACCAAGCGCCATGAACTCTGCCGCATCACGCCAGGTGGTTACGCCGCCAATGCCGGAGATCGGCAGGCCATGCGTTTCCGGATCCCGGGCGATTTCGGCCACCATGTTGAGCGCAATCGGTTTCACGGCCGGGCCGCAATAACCGCCATGAGCGCCCTTGCCGTCGACCATGGGAGCCGGTGACATGGCATCCAGATCGACGCCAACGATCGAGTTGATCGTGTTGATCAGGGAAACCGCGTCCGCACCGCCCGCTTTTGCGGCCTGCGCCGGTTTGCGGATGTCGGTGATGTTCGGCGTCAGCTTGACGATACAGGGCATGCGGGAGTGCTTTTTCACCCACCGTGTGACCATCTCGATGTATTCCGGCACCTGACCGACAGCGGATCCCATGCCGCGTTCGCTCATGCCGTGCGGACAGCCGAAGTTGAGTTCCACACCGTCTGCCTCGGTGTCTTCAACTGCCTTGAGGATATCGATCCAGTTCTGCTCTTCGCAGGGAACCATCAGCGACACAACCAGCGCACGGTCCGGCCAGTCACGTTTGACCTGCTTGATCTCCCGAAGGTTGACCTCCAGTGGGCGGTCGGTGATCAGCTCGATGTTGTTGAGCCCGATCAGTTGCCGGTCCTTGCCGTGAATGGCGCCGTAGCGCGGCCCGTTGACGTTGACGACCGGGTCGCCATCGCCAAGTGTTTTCCAGACAACGCCGCCCCAGCCGGCCTTGAAGGCGCGGACAACGTTGTATTCCTTGTCCGTCGGTGGCGCGGAGGCCAGCCAGAACGGGTTCGGCGACTTGATGCCGATAAAATTTGTCGTCAGATCAGCCATGTGTCTCTCCCTCGGCCGTTCAGGCGCTCAGCGCGGCGTTGATGGCTTCCGCAGCGATCTTGCCGTCTTCGACGGCTGCGACCGTAAGGTCTTCGCCGCCGGCAACGCAGTCGCCGCCCGCCCACACATCATCGAGGCTGGTCTTGCGGTCCGCGTCCACCACAATCCTGCCCTTCTCGAGGGTCAGGGCGCCACCGAGATCCGTATCCACCAGGGTCTGGCCGATGGCCTTGAAGACCATATCAGCTTCAAGCGTTACGATTTCACCGGTTCCGGTGAGGGATCCATCTTGATCCTGTGTCCGTTCCAGTTCAATCCCCGTAACCGAGCCGTTTGCAGCCACAAGTGCCTTGGGCTGTGCCCAAGTCATGATCTTGACGCCATTGGTCTGCGCAAGGTGTTGCTCATATTCGGATGCGTTCATGCGATCCTGACCGCGCCGATAGGCAATGGTGACATCATCGGCACCGAGCAGCTTGGTCTGAACTGCAATGTCCACTGCAGTCATGCCGCCGCCAATAACGACCACCCGTCGGCCAACGGGAAGTTTCCCGAGATCGTCGGCCTGGCGCAGATTGGCGATGTAGTCGACAGAATCCAGAGAGCCGCCCTTGTCTTCGCCGTCAAGGCCAAGCGCATTCACGCCGCCAAGGCCAATACCGAGGAATACGGCATCGTAGGATGCGCGCAGATCGGCGAGAATCAGATTGTCGCCAAGGCGTGAGCCGGTCTTGAGCTCGATGCCGCCGATGGAGAGGACGAATTCGACCTCACGGGCCGCAAAGTTGTCGACAGACTTATAGGACGCGATGCCAAACTCGTTCAGGCCGCCTGCTTTTTCGCGTGCGTCGAACAGGGTCACGTCATGGCCATGCATGGCGAGCCGGTGCGCACAGGCGAGACCAGCCGGGCCGGCGCCGACCACGGCAACCTTTTTGCCGGTGCTGGCTGCCCGTTGATATGGCTGCGTTTCATTTTCGGCCATGTAGTGATCAGTGGCATAGCGCTGGAGCTGGCCGATCTGAACCGGCTTGCCTTCTGCGATTTCGCGCACACAGACCTGTTCGCACAAGGTTTCCGTTGGGCAAACCCGGGCGCACATGCCGCCGAGAATGTTCTGGTCAAAGATGGTCTTCGCTGATCCGGTCGGATTGCCCGTTGAAATCTGGCGGATGAATTGCGGAATGTCGATGCTGGTCGGGCACGCTTGCATGCAAGGTGCGTCGTAACAGAAGTAGCACCGGTCTGCCTCGACCTGTGCCTCGTGCGGTTCTAGCAGCGGATGCAGATCGCTGAAGTTTTCAGTGTATGCTTCCTGAGGCAAGCGTCCGGCGGCAATATCGGGGCCGGCTTTGGTCTGGGTCATGAAGATCTCCGGAAGGTTGGCGATCGTTTTTGGGAACGGCATCCTTCGTTCTTTTGAGGCTGCTCGTGGGGGTATTGGGCAAAAATTTGAACAGTTAGTCAAATATTTTTAGAACAATTAAAAACTGGAGAAAAAAACTCAGCAATAATATTGCTGAAACATCAGTACTTTAGTTTATATTTTGGGCGTGATTAAATTTGCGCCATAGGGCAAAATGATACCAAACAAGCCGGTTCGGCCGGAGTGTTTTCAATCAGATACTTCGTTTTTCGGATCGAAAAAAACACACCGCATGGCGGTCAGGTGGTGTTTTGGTGAGAGGAAAATACCCTTGAAAGGAAAAGTCGAGACTGACCGTTTGTGGCTGACGAGGTAAAAAAATTGCCGACGTGCCAGAGTTCTTCGGTTTTCTCGGGGATCCTCAGGCTATGCAATACACCCAATTCGACAAGGATCTGGCACCTTGCCGGCGGCGCTTGATGTCGCCGACGCCAAGGTTGGGTTGCCTCCGGTGTCGGCGTTTGCGCACCCGGACAATAAAGCGTCCCAGAAACTGCTGCAGAAGGCCGGGTTTCTGCCGGAGCACCATGTTGAGAGCATGAACCGTATCCTCTACCGGCGGCGCCGCCAGGCCCTCTAAACGAGGCTTACTCCGGATACCAGAAACGCGCCCTTTCCGCGCCCGGCTCTACGTTGACGTCGGAGTTCGCGTTACGCGGAGGAACGAGTAGACTTAAAGGGAAATGCGGGAAACGATGGTTCTTTAGGTTTCCGAGGAGGTATTACGCCGCTTTAAAATGCTCTTTGCGCAGGTCCGGCTGGCTCAGTATCCATGGTAGCCGCCGGTCCGGATGAAAATGAGCTTTGAAGTCAGCCCGAAATTAGCTTCAAGCAGGGAAACGGGTAGGGAATTCAAGTGCTCATTTCCCTGACGATTCCTGCTGTACGTTTCGCGCATAGCCAGTTTTAGCCGGGGGACCAACCATCCTGTGGAGGTGACTACGGATCTAGTCTTCACATTCCTATCATGTGTTTCCGGTGCGTCCCCAATTGAAACCGATGAACCTATCAAGATAAATCCGGCGAATCCGTGAAAATGGTTCAGCCTAAGTTTGTCTGCAATTAGGGCGCATGCCTAATGGCGTTCGCTGATGTGTTGCGCATAGGGCTGCGGATGTTTTGAACGTCCACAACTCAGCATCAAAACCAGAAGTTGACAATCCCATCGAAAACGCTTAACACTAGGTCATCGATATTTTCTTGCCGAGATTTGGTTGCAACGCGCTTGGCACCGCGTTCTGAACGAACACTCCCTTTAAAGCATCGTTATCATCACCCGCGAGCCCTTCGCTCGCTGGCTCTTCTCTCTATGCTATGAAAGGGTTCATCATGACCACTGGCACAGTAAAATGGTTCAATTCCACCAAAGGCTTCGGCTTTATCCAGCCTGACAACGGCGGTCCCGACGCCTTCGTCCATATCTCCGCTGTCGAACGCGCTGGCATGCACGAAATCGTTGAAGGTCAGAAAATCGGCTACGATATGGAGCGCGACTCCAAGTCGGGCAAAATGTCCGCCTGCAATCTGCAGGCTGCCTGATTGATCCGGGATCTGCTTTCCCTTGACCACGGATGTACTGGCATTGTCGAAAGCATGAGACCAAGCAAGGCCAGGCAAGTTGCCTGGCCTTTTTCGTTGCTGCTCATAGGTGAATAGCCTTCCGGAGGAAAGCCATGACTGAAATTTACAGCAAACCCCGCCAACAGGCAGAAGTCGCGTTTGGCAAAAACCAGTCGCAATTTTTTGAACGCCAACGTGCAATTGAGGACCTCAACTCGATCGTAGTCGCCCGTAATGAGAAGACCCTGAGGTTGCGAGAGGCTCGTCTTGCCAAAGAACGCCAAGACAACATGGCCTCAGCAACAAAGCCCGGTCCAAAACGTGCAAAAAAATCTACAGGTCGCTCAGTGTAACCGGTTAAATGGAATTAAGATTTGAAAAAAACCAGAAACAACGAACACTCAGACCGCCGGCGCGCTGCGGCAGACGCCAAGGCTGCGCTTGTATCGGCCTTTCGTAGCGCCAAGGAAGCTTCCGAACCGACCCGAGAAGCCCGGCAGACGGAGCGCCGTTTAATCGCAGAAGCTCGTGACAAGCGCCGCGCCGAACGCGAGCAAATGAAGCTTGATGAAAGAAATCGCATCGCCGCGGAAGCTGCAGCACGAGACGCTGCCGTTGCTGCCGCAGCTAAAGCTGAAATCGAGGCGCGCGAGTTGGCTGACAAGACCCGTGTCGAGCGTGTTCTGCAGGACGAAGCAGCCCGCAAAGCTAAACGCGACCAGCGCTATGCAAATCGGAAAGCGCGCCAGGCCTGAAAATGTCATGACGCGGGGCGTTCACACTGTTCATGAACGTTAGACAAATTTCCCATAAAATTGTGCAATTGGCTCAGGTTATCGTATCTGCCGTAACGGAAAGCGGCGTCGCCTTGTCCACGTACGGACGATGCCCACATTTATCAGCTTGGCGATACTTGACGCGCTGGAAAGCTGGGCGCCCAGTTGCACGGACAATTTTTGCTGCGCACTCTACTGGTAAGCGGATAACACGTGGCGCATCCCATCGGTCTCGTGATGGGTTGAGGATCCGCGTTCCATCCTCGATGGTATGCTATTCTAAAGTCGAGTCGCGCTAGCATATTGATTTTACTCATCCAGACCCAAGTTCAAACATGTCGTTTCGCCATCGGCCCGCAAACCTTTAGAGCGGCTGCCCCGCTTTTATGTCCCGCCTTGTGTCTTTTGCATGGACCGTTCCGCCAGAGCCCGAATTCGTCAAACGCTTCGTCTTGGAAACATCTGAACTCGACATGCGAAATTCCGTAGCTATGGTTCTGTGTTTACAACTGCGCTCCACTGGTGGAGAAAACCGGCCTCATAACTGTTTTCACAAGCGTACCGCCGCAGCCAGGCTGAGTTGCGAGGCCGCAAATTCGGTAACGAGAGGTATGTTGATCCGTGATTGAAACGCTCCTCTTCACCGCTGCGCGCATACAAACGCTCAGTCAGGGTCAAGTTCTCACCAATGCAACAGGGTTCTTCTTCAAGCGGGATGACCGGCTTTATCTTGTCAGCAGCCGGCACGTCTTTGTTGACGAGGCCAGCCGGCATTTCCCAGATTCAGTACAAATCGAACTACATACGTCTGCCGAGAATGTTGCACAGACTGTCCGTTTCTTGATCCCGATTTATAGGGACGGCCAGTCTTTGTGGCGCCAAGCTGTCGATGGTGGGGGTCAGATAGACGTGGCATTGATCGAATTGGACCGGCAATTTCTACCTGATCCTTGTATTCTGCATGCTTTCAGCGAAGCGCACTTGATCGATCCATTGGTCAAACAGCCAGAAGTCGGCGAACCACTCCTCATTCCTGGTTATCCTCTTGGCTTCTCTGACACTTTGCATGCTTTGCCGGTTGTGCGGCATGCCATTATCGCGTCTTCTTTCGGCATGCGCTTTCAAGGTCAAGGCTATTTTCTTACCGATGCGCGAACACATCGCGGCAGCAGCGGTGCGCCAGTGCTGATGCGCTCGACCAAGGGCCATGTCGGTGATAGCGAACTGAGTTGCTATTTGTTGGGCATCCACTCGGCGCGGCTCGACGTTGGGACCCGTGATGTGACAGTGGACGAAGCTCTTGGTCTCAATTGCGCTTGGTATGCCGATATCCTGATGACCTTAACGGACGAAACGTCATCATCAATTGAAAGTCGCAGCTAGAACTCGGGGCAGGTGCAGTTTACACCGGTCCTATCCGTTCTTGCGCGATAGAGCTGCTGTTTTTCTTTGGTCCCAAAGCTTGGGGTTAGGTTACGGCGCAGAGCTGTCATTGGCGGCGCTTGATGTCGCCGACACCCAAGTTCAGCTGCCGGTATTGTCTGCGCTTGCTCACCCGGAAAATGCCGGATCCAACAGGTTGCTAGAAAAAGTAGGATTTCAGGCCGAGCATCACGTTGCGAGCATGACGCGTATCCTCTACCGGCGGAAGCGCCCTGTACTGGCCGGAAACTAAGCCGAATGTTCAGGAAATTGGCGGGCCGAGAAACTCAATGTCCCATTTCTTGCTGAACACGTTGAGTGCCGCCGTATCGGCGTGACCACCTTTCATCACATCAGCCAAACCGGAGAAGAAGCCGGTTGCATCCAGCCCCGGACAAATGATGATGAGTTGTCGGGCGGGTTTATCCGTCTCGTTTCGAAATGCATAGATGGCTCCGCTGGGAATGGTCACCAAGTCTCCCTCTTCCGCGTAGAAGCGATGACCATCCATTTCATAAAGATATCGCCCCTCCAGAACCCGGAAAATCTCGGTTTCTTTGTGACGGTGGAGCGGTGGGCCAAATCCGGGCGCGTTCTCCGTTTCAATGATCGTCATGGCGCCATTGCTCATTGATGGTTCCATACGCACCTTGAGACCGAGACCTATCTCCGGAACTTTCAGCTCGGGGTCTCCGGAAGTCGAATGAAGGAACGAATACGCCATCTCTAAACTCCTCCAAGACCGATGGGCGGCAGTGTACTGATCTACTCCGGATACCAGAAACGGGCCTTTTCTGAGCCCCGGTCTATTATGACGTGGGAGTTTGCAAAAACGCGATAGCTGTGGCTCCAATCGCCGTCCGGCCATTTGATTCGCACATTTGCCCGTTCGGCAACGCCGAGGCCAAAATGGACAAATCCGAGTTGTCCGGAGGCATGCCCCGCACCGACTTCTATGTCTTTGACGACGGTCCGGTTGCCCGTCTTAACGCTGATTTTTGCGCCAACGGCGCGGGTATTCGCCTTGCCGGGCTGGCGGACGTCAATTGAAAGCCAGTTGCCGAGCTGGCGCGGTTTTTCAGTAGATCCCGCCCCGGTATTGCGGAACAGGCTGACCGGCGCGGACCGGTTCACCACCACAAGGTCCAGAAGACCGTCGGAGTTAAAGTCCGCAAGACCTGCCCCCCGGCCACGCCGGTCGAGCGCGATACCAGAGGCCTCTCCAGTCTCCGAGAACGTGCCACTCCACTGGCCCAGCAAGAGGTTATCCGGATCAAACGCGGCAAAGTCGGGCATGGCCTCGACATTGCCTTTTGCGATGAAGAGATCCCAAAGCCCGTCATTGTTGACGTCCTGAAACTCAGAATGCCAGCCGGTGGACGGCTTCAGATCATCTCCGGTGTAGGGGCGATGCGCCGTTATGCCGAGATCGAATGCGATATCCTGGTAGACGGGCACGGTCTCATCCGCCTCGTCATCCAGTTGCTGAAGCTTGGTATCGCCCATGCTGGTCAGCGCATATTCCGGGAAACCATCAACATTGAGATCGATCGAGGCGATGCCCATCCCCCAGATTTTAAGGTGTTGCCAGCCATCCGTCTTGCGGTATGGGCGTGGCGGCCGGCCCGGCGGAACAGCCCAGAGCTGCTCCTGGCCTCCGCGATAGTAATGCCGGTCATTGGAGACGCGTAGGGACGGCTCGCCTGAGCGGTTCCAATCTGTGAAAAGGATCGAGAGGCTGCAATATCCGGGCGACAGCCGAGTCGGCTCCGGGTAGCTGACGCTGTCGTCCGCAGATACTTCGGGCCGGAACAGGAAGTTGTCGTGGCATGTCCCCCAGGGCGAGCCGGGAGCCGAGCGATCGACATAGTTCCCAAAGGCAAGGGTCGGATAGGCGTTGCCGTCCTCAAAGGTTGCGGAAAAGGCTGTTGTCCATTCCCGTCCGCCGTCGAAGCCGAGCGCGCGATTGGCAACGTCGAATGTGCAGTTGCCCTTACCTTTCAAGATTAGGTTTTCACCCAGTCTCAAGAGAACCACATCAAGGATGTCATCGTTATCGACATCAAGTGGGTAGGCGCCGAGCACCTTGGAGAGCTGGTTGTAGTTTGGGCCATAGTCCGAAACCGTTTCGAAATTGAGTTTGCCGCCCTTGAGGCTTTGGTTCCGGTAAAGCTTGGCCGGGTTTTTGCCACCCGCCAGAAACATGTCGGGACGGCGATCGCCGTTGCAGTCAAAAATCGCAACCCCGCCGCCAACGAAATACTCCCATGCCCCGTCGTAGGTGTGCGTAATGCCAGCATTCGCGGCTTCTTCGACAAAGGAGGGGATCGGGGCGAGCGAGGCCTGACCGTTTGCCAAGGCCGCGCTTGTCAGACCCGTACAAACGCCAGCTATGCAGACTAGCAGTCTGGACCGTCTAAAAATCATCGAGTGATCTCCAGACTGCGCAGGAAGGCGATGATGGATTGGCGGCCACCTTCGTCGAGACTGGCATAAGCTTTGCGGCTGTCGGAGGCGTCCCCGCCATGGGCAAGGATCACCTCGTTCAAGGTCGTCAGGTCACCGCGATGTCCATAGGGGGCCGTACTTCCGATCCCCCAGAGTTCCGCCGTGATGAAGACATCCCGTGCCACGAACCGCTGCGCCAAGAGCTCGTTGCCGAGTGTGTCATTGGCCGGGTCAGCGATCTTGTGGCGTTTCAGGTCACCAAAGAGCGGGACCAAGACGCGGCTGCTGTCATCCCGCGGCAAGGTTTTCACCCACTCCAGTGTTGCCAGATCGAGGGCGAGCGGCTGGTTCACATCGCTTTGACGCAAGGTGCCTGCTGTGTCGAATGGACCCGGATCTTGAAAGACAAGACTGTCGAGTGGCAGGGCCGGGACATGGCAGGAGGTGCAGCCGATCTCGTCAAAGATCAACTCACCGCGCGCAGCGGCTTTTTCCCAGATTTCCGGCAACTCCTGTTTTCTGCCAGGCGGTGGCAGGGTTGCCTGCCAGGCAACAAGGGCAGAGATTTGTCCATCGCTGAATTCGTGCGCGAACCCGTCCGCATCAAAATCATCGGTCCCGGTCCAGCGGGCACCGAATCGCTCATCGGCCTGAATGCCGTGATGATCATTCATCGCGTTGACGGTAAACTGGCGCAGCGATGCAAAAACGCCCTTTTGACCGAATGGCCGAAGAGTCAGATCGTCGTCAATTCCGTCCAATTCAGACACATCGAGAGTTCCGTCCGGATGTGCGGTGAGACGCCCAAACGAAATCCCCTTGGTCTCTAGATCCGTGGTTGCAGTGGAGCCGGTCGCCCTGGCGTCTTGGAGGACCGCGCGGCGCTGGGCGCGCAGATCCGTCGTCATTTCCCGGGCGAGCAACTCGATCAGGCCCGCGCCCTGCAAGGCGTTGGTGTTGCGCTCATTCGAAAACTGCGGGTCGATCGTGTCGAAGTCCGCACTTTCAAATCCTTCGGAAACGAAGACATTGACGGCAAAGGACCCTGCACCGCCCATGACCGGTTCATTATGGCAGGACGCGCAAGCATTGGCGTCCGGACCAGCCAGCCGCTGGAAAGTGAGATGAGACTGCCGCCGGACTTTCGTTGGCACGATGGCACCGGTGGCATCCGGCCGGCCGGCTCCGTCAAGGCTTGTGAATTTCGCCTCGAAAAGGGCTTCGCCTAGCCGCTGCAGCACGGAAATTGGATCTTTTCCGGACTGCGCCAGGGCGTTGAGATCGACATCCTCGATGATAGTCCGCTCACTCCACGGGGGCAGCGTTTCATCAGCGAGCCCGTGTGCGGGGAAAGCCGCCAGAGCCGCAAGGCCGATCATGAGAGAGCTGCGCCGGGTCATGAGGCTTCCCGCCTCGGCGCTTTCACCTGCGCTCCCAAGAAATCCATATCGAGCCGTTCCATCGATTGGGCCACCAGACCTGTCCTGATGAAGTCTTCGTTCCAAGGCATCACATCAAGTGTGAAGTTGTTGCGCAAGTCCTCGACAAGTGCATCTTTCAAGCCCTCCCACACGCCTTTTTCCATAAACGTGTAGGCCCGCATCGCAGCGCCGGTCAGCACGATGCGTTTCGGGTCGATCAGCGCGATCACTCTGGCGAGCCCGTATCCGAGAACGCGTCCGGCCTTATGAAATGCCTTGCGGGCGTTTTCATCACCCGCGTCCGCGGTTTCAATCAGTTTTTCAAGACCTTCGACGCCCGCTTTAATATCTGCCGGGTCTGTATCTTCAGGCAGCTGTGATGCGGACCGTACCAGCGCATAATCGGAAAGATAGGCCTCCAGGCACCCTTTCTTGCCGCACCGGCACAAAGCGCCGTCCGGAATGTGATTGGCATGTCCGAACTCCGCAGCTGTGCCGCTGGCACCGGAAAAGAGATGATTGTCGAGATAAAGACCCATACCAACGCCATAATCGAGCATGATCACCGTGAAAGTCCCGCTGTACCGCTCCGGATCCGACCAGTGCAGGGCCTCGGTGATCATGTTGGTATCGTTGGAAATATAGCAGTCTGCACCAAAGGCCTGATGCAAGGGGGCAACCACTGGGATCTTGCGGCCCGAAAACGCCGGGCTCCAGGCGACCAGGCCAACTTCGGTTTCCACAACACCTTGCGCTGCCACACCAATTTCCTGAACTTGCGCCTCCGAGATGCCAGCATCTGCAATGAATTGGCGGATGGCAGAAATCAGGACCGGAGGAAAACTGTCTGCATCGGCGGTGGCGCTGTCGTACTGTGTTCTCAAACTCGATGCGATCGTACCGGCAAAATCAACAAGCGACAGATCCATCGTGTTCACGGAGAGGCGAATGCAAACCGTGTAGGCAGCTTCTGGATTGAGCCGCAAAAGCGTTCGCGGACGTCCGCGGGCCTGATGGGATTTCGGCTCATCGCTCTCCACGCTGATGATCAATTTCTGATCAAGCAGATCGGAGGTGATTGCCGTCACGGTGGCTGGACTCAGCCGTGTGATTTTACCCAGATCAAT
Organism: Roseibium alexandrii DFL-11; assembly: GCF_000158095.2. Lineage (NCBI taxonomy): Bacteria > Pseudomonadati > Pseudomonadota > Alphaproteobacteria > Hyphomicrobiales > Stappiaceae > Roseibium > Roseibium alexandrii. Next base: position 3,601,617 of record NZ_CM011002.1, on the reverse strand, counting down.
CCGGGCGGTTGGACCATTCCGCCGAAGTGCCTGTAGAACAATGCTTCTATTCTGCCGCCGGATCTGATCCCGGTCCGCCTTGCGTGTCATGACGTTTGCGCTCGCTCCCAAATCATTTTCTTACGCCGCGTTTTCCGGGCTTTTTGGCAATTTTTTCTTCGAAGCCCTCCCTTCGAAGTCAAAGTTTCGCAAAACCATGTTGACAGGAGCCGCGCTTTAGAGCAACTTTTTTTCGGGGTCCAAAAAAAATAACAATAAGGCTGTCCCATTTTTTACCGGATCCGGTCCGGCCACAAACAAACGTGTTTCAGGTGCTGCGCTCCGACATCACGCGGCACCAATGGGAGGAATGATAACGATGCGCAAGTTCACCACATTGCTGGCGGGCGCCCTTGTGTCCGCAACTGCTCTGACCGCTGCCCACGCTGAAGACATCGTGGTCGGTGTCAGCTGGTCCAACTTCCAGGAAGAGCGCTGGAAAACCGATGAAGCCGCAATCAAGTCGGCTCTGGACGCTGCCGGCGCGAAATACATCTCCGCCGACGCCCAGAGCTCGTCTGCCAAGCAGCTGTCCGACGTTGAAGCATTGATAGCGCAGGGCGCAAACGCTTTAATCATCCTCGCCCAGGACGCGCAGGCAATCGGCCCGGCTGTTCAAGCGGCAGCGGACGAAGGCATTCCGGTTGTTGGATACGACCGTTTGATCGAGGACCCTCGGGCATTTTACCTGACCTTCGACAACGTTGAAGTCGGCCGTATGCAGGGCGCTGCTGTTCTGGCTGTGCAGCCGAAGGGCAACTACGTCATGATCAAAGGCTCCCCGACCGATCCGAACGCAGACTTCCTGCGCGGTGGTCAGCAGGAAGTTCTTCAGGCTGCTATCGACAGTGGGGACATCAAGATTGTTGGTGAAGCCTACACCGATGGCTGGTTGCCGGCGAATGCTCAGCGCAACATGGAGCAGATCCTGACCGCCAACGACAACAACGTTGATGCTGTGGTCGCTTCCAATGATGGGACTGCCGGCGGTGCAGTTGCTGCTTTGACCGCACAAGGCATGGAAGGCACCCCGGTTTCCGGTCAGGATGGCGATCATGCTGCCCTGAACCGCGTTGCGCGCGGTACGCAGACCGTGTCTGTCTGGAAAGATGCGCGGGATCTTGGCAAGGCAGCCGGTGAAATCGCAGTTGCGCTCGCCAACGGCGGTGAGATGTCGTCAGTGGACGGCGCAAGCAGCTGGACTTCACCAGGCGGCACCGAGCTGACCGCGAAGTTCCTGGCTCCGATGCCGATCACCAAGGACAACCTGACTGCAGTTGTTGATGCCGGCTGGATCTCAAAGGACGATCTCTGCCAGGGCGTCGAAAACGGCCCGGCTCCTTGTAACTAATAAAAACAACAAAAAGGTCCGGGCACTGTGCCCGGACCGCATGATCGGGGCGCCGGAATGGGTCAGTCCCTATGGGCTGGCCACCCGGCTTTTGAAAAAGCAAATGGTCTCCAAGCAGGAGTAACCGCAATGTCCGATACGGCACTGTCCGGCTCGAAGAGCCAGACGGCACGAAACTTCTTTACCGCGTTGCAGCTGGATACGCGCCTTTTGGGTATGATTGGCGCGTTCATTGTCCTGTGCCTGGTGTTCAATGTGTTCACCGAAGGCCGGTTCCTGACCCCGCGCAACATCTTCAACCTGACGATCCAGACCGTATCCGTTGCGATCATGGCAACAGGCATGGTCTTCGTCATCGTCACACGCCACATCGATTTGTCGGTCGGCTCGGTCCTCGCCACCGTGGCGGCCGTGATGGCAGTGGTCCAGACGGATATCCTGCCGCAATTCATGGGGCTCGGACACCCGGTAATCTGGGTGCTGGCCATCCTTTGCGGTGTTGTCGCCGGTGTGATTATCGGCGGTTTCCAGGGCTGGATGATCGGCTATCTTGGAATCCCGGCCTTTATCGTTACCCTTGGCGGGCTGCTGGTCTGGCGGAATGTTGCCTGGTTCATCACCTCCGGTCAGACAATCGGACCGCTCGACGACACCTTCACGATGATTGGTGGTATCGGCGGCACGATGGGGGAAACCGGGTCCTGGATCTTCGGCATATTGGCCGTCGCTGCCGCTCTTTGGCTTCAGATCGCTTCCCGCCGCCGCAAGTCCTCGCATGGGTTCCCGGTCAAACCGGTCTGGGCGGAAGTCACCATGGGCGTAATCACGACCGCTGCAATTCTCGGGTTCGTCGCGATCCTGAACGCCTACGACATCCCGAAAGCCCGCTTGCGCCGTATGTTCGAGGCATCTGGTGAGACGCTGCCGGAAGGCCTGACGATGGGCTATGGCATTCCGTATTCCGTCGTCCTTCTCATTATTGTGGCGGTGGTCATGACTGTAGTTGCGCGCCGCACGCGTCTGGGCCGCTACATCTTCGCAACCGGTGGCAATCCGGACGCGGCGGAACTCTCCGGCATCAACACACGGTTCCTCACGGTCAAGGTGTTTGCCATTATGGGCGGCCTCAGTGCTCTTGCCGCAGCCGTGGCCGCGGCCCGCCTCGGGTTCTCCACCAACGATATCGGCACGCTTGACGAACTTCGCGTCATTGCAGCCGCGGTTATCGGCGGTACGGCTCTGGCCGGTGGTGTTGGGACGATCTACGGCGCAATTCTCGGTGCCCTGATCATGCAGTCACTGCAATCGGGCATGGCGATGGTTGGTGTCGATGCCCCGCTCCAGAATATTGTTGTCGGTACGGTGCTTGTGCTCGCCGTTCTGGTCGACATCATCTACCGCAAGCGCACGGGAGAGTAACAATGACCGCCCCTCTCGTAGAAATGAAAGACATGTGCATCTCCTTTGGTGGGGTGCGCGCAGTGGACCATGTCTCCGTCGATCTTTTTCCCGGCGAAGTGGTTGGTCTTCTGGGTCACAACGGTGCCGGCAAATCGACGCTGATCAAGATCCTGTCCGGGGCCTACAAGGCCGACAGCGGTGAGATCCGCATCAATGGCAATGAAGTGCATATTCATTCGCCACGTGATGCGCGGGCCCAGAACATTGAGACCATCTACCAGACGCTTGCGCTGGCAGACAATCTCGATGCAGCGTCGAACCTGTTCCTCGGCCGGGAGTTGACCTCGCCGCTCGGGTTTGTCGACGACGATGCCATGGAGGCGGAAACCCGCAAGATCATGGGCCGGCTCAACCCGAACTTTAAAAAGTTCCACGCGCCGGTGAAAGCCTTGTCCGGTGGGCAGCGTCAGTCCGTTGCAATTGCCCGCGCCGTTTACTTCAACGCCAAGATCCTGATTATGGATGAGCCGACGGCGGCGCTTGGGGTGCATGAAACCCAGATGGTGGCCGAGCTCATTCAGGAGCTGAAGAAGCAGGGCCTCGGTATCTTCCTGATCAGCCACGACATCCACGATGTCTTCCAGCTATGTGACCGGATTGCCGTCATGAAGAACGGCCAGCTGGTCGGAACGGCAAAGACTGGCGATGTCACCGATGATGATGTCCTCGGCATGATCATCTTGGGCAAGTGCCCTCCGGGCGCGACACCTGGACCGGGCGCAATTGTTGACGACACGGTAGTCGGATAGACTTTTTGGCCCGCGCGATGGCGCGGGTCATCCCTCGAATTGACCGCAATCATTGTCTGGGTCAATTCGGACGATTTGCCAATGCCGAGCCTCAAGGTTGAGGCTTCGGCATTCTTTTGAAACCTAAATGAGGAACGCACCTCATGTTTATTGGCCTTGATATTGGTACCAGTTCGGTCAAAGCGATTTTGCTGGATGAGAACCAAGGACTTGTGGCCTCCGCAACGGCAGAGCTGACGGTTGAGCGTCCGCACCCGGGCTGGTCCGAACAGGATCCGGAGAGCTGGTGGACCGCCTGCGAAACGGTCCTCGACAGTTTGAAGCAGCAAGTGCCTTCAAAGATGGCCGCTGTGAGAGGCATCGGATTGTCAGGTCACATGCATGGGGCGACACTGCTGGACGCAGATGGCAAGCCATTGAGGCCTTGCATCTTGTGGAATGATGGCCGGTCCGCAAATCAATGCGCGGATCTTGAATCGGCAGAACCGAAGTTCCTGAGCCTTGGCGGCAATCGGGTGATGCCCGGTTTCACAGCGCCTAAGTTGCAGTGGGTGCGTGAGAACGAGCCTGAGGTCTTCGCAAAGACGGACATGGTTCTGCTGCCCAAGGACTATGTGCGTTTTAAACTCACCGGGGTCTATGCCGGGGACATGTCCGACAGCGCCGGAACGCTCTGGATGGATGTGGCAAAGCGCGACTGGAGCGATGAGCTTTTGGCGGCCACAGGTTTGACCCGCCAGAACATGCCGCACCTCGTGGAGGGGTCGGACGTCTCAGGCGAAGTGTTATCGGATTTGTGTGCCCGCTGGGGATTTGAAAAGGCTCCGGTTGTTGCCGGCGGCGGTGGCGACAACGCCGCATCCGCCTGCGGGGTCGGGGCGGTGGAGCCGGGATCCGGGTTTGTCTCGCTTGGCACGTCGGGAGTGCTCTTTGTCACCAATGATCGCTTCTCTCCGAATGTGGAAAATGCTGTCCATGCCTTTTGTCATGCCGTGCCAAACACCTGGCACCAGATGGGCGTGATCCTGTCGGCGACCGACAGTCTCAACTGGCTGGCAAGCCGGCTGAAGAAGGCGCCAGGGGAGTTGACGGCTGCGCTTGGGAGCGCGGCTGGGCCGTCAGATGTTTCTTTCCTGCCGTATCTCGGAGGCGAGCGGACGCCCCACAATGACGTAGCGATCCGGGCCGGATTCGCCGGGATTTCCCATGAGACGGGCGATACTGAGCTGACCCATGCCGTTCTGGATGGGGTGGCCTTCGCGTTGAAAGACTGCCTTGGTGCGTTGACCGCTGCCGGCACGAACGTTGACCGTTTGTTGGCTGTTGGCGGCGGGTCCAGATCTGAGGTCTGGCTGGAGATCATTGCCAGCCTTTTGGAAGTGCCAATCGACGTGCCTGTCGACGGCGATTTCGGGGCCTCTCTTGGAGCTGCCCGCCTGGGTCAGGCTGCTGCCCTGGGTTCCACGGAAGGTGTCTTCGGCAAGCCCGCCCTTCGAACAACCATTGATCCCAACCCAACCCTTATTCCCGCTTACGCCGATGCTTATCAGCGCTGGCAAAATCTGTATCCGGCTTTCAAGCAGGCTGGTTTTTAAGGAGATATGTTCATGAGCACAGGATTTTTTGGCGATCTGCAGCCGATCCAATTCGTCGGCCCGGAAAGCCGCGATCCGCTGACCTACCGCCACTACAACAAGGACGAAGTCGTCTTTGGAAAACGGATGGAAGATCACCTGCGGCTGGCCGTATGTTACTGGCACAATTTCTGCTGGCCGGGCTCTGATCCTTTTGGCGGCGAGACCTTCAACCGAACCTGGATGGCAGCAGGCGGGGATCCGATGGGACAGGCAAAGCTCAAAGCCGATGTGGCCTTTGAGATGTTCCAGATCCTCGGAATGCCGTTTTTCACCTTCCATGACCGCGATATTGCACCGGAAGGCAAAACGCTGGCGGAAAGCAATGCCAACGTGAATGCAATTGCCGACATCTTTGAAAAGAAGATGGCGGAGACCGGCGTGAAACTTCTTTGGGGAACAGCCAACATGTTCTCCAACCGCCGTTACATGTCCGGGGCTGCGACCAATCCGAACCCGGATGTCTTTGCTTATGCGGCAGCCCAGGTCAAAAACGCCATGGATGTCACCCAACGCCTGGGCGGCGCCAACTATGTTCTGTGGGGCGGGCGCGAGGGGTATGAAACCTTGCTGAATACTAACATCAAACAGGAACTGGACCAGCTCGGCCGCTTCCTCAACATGGTGGTCGAATACAAGCACAAGATCGGTTTCAAGGGCGCGATTCTGATCGAACCCAAACCGCAGGAACCGTCCAAGCATCAGTATGACTATGATGTTGCAACCGTTTACGGCTTTCTGAAAGCTTACGGCCTTGAAAACGAGGTCAAGATGAACATCGAACAGGGTCACGCAATCCTTGCTGGCCATTCGTTCGAGCACGAGCTGCATATGGCCCGCTCACTGGGGATTTTCGGGTCGGTTGACATGAACCGGAACGATTACCAGTGCGGTTGGGACACCGATCATTTCGGCATGAATGTGCCCGAGTTGGCGCTGGCCTATTATGAGATCCTGATGGCGGGCGGCTTCACGACCGGCGGTACAAATTTTGACGCCAAGTTGCGGCGCCAATCCCTCGATCCGGTGGATCTGATCCAGGCACATGTGGGCTCTGCGGACGCGATCGCGCGCGGTCTTAAGGCGGCAGCGGCCATGATCGAAGATGGCCGTATGAAAGGCTTTGTCGAGGACCGCTATGCGGGGTGGAAAAAGCTGGAGAACCAGGAAGTTCTTAAGGGCGGCAGTTCTCTTGAAGCGCTTGCCGAACGGGTACATGCACAGGATCTTGAGCCGCAACCTGTGTCCGGCAAACAGGAATATCTGGAGAGCCTTGCGAACCTTTTTGTCTGATTTTCCAGACGACGTTTGCTGTCCCGGCCTTGGGCCGGGACCAAAACCATAGCGGCCCCGACTCAAGGCCGGGGAAGCGTTCAGGGAAGGAGAGTCACACTTTCTTCCGGTCGCGTTTGCAGCGCTCGGAACAGTATTTGACCTCATCCCAGTCCCGCGCCCATTTCTTGCGCCAGGCAAACGGCCGTCCGCAGGCCGCGCAGATTTTCTGCGACAGATCGGCTTTGCGGCGCATTTTCATGTAGCGTCTCCGAAAAGATCGGCCTGATCCGGATTGGCAGCGGCTTTCCGGGTGCGGCGGCGGGGTTTTTCCTGCCCGCGCATGGGGATCCCGCTCTTGCGGCTGCCGTGCTTGGTCTGGATCCCGGAGGCTTCCGATCGAAACGCTTGTCCCTTGCGCACGGCCCAGACCTTGTCCCGTGCCTCTTTAGCTGCCGACAGGTAATCGACAACGGGAAACGGGTAGGTTTTTCCGAGAACCTTTCCGGCGTTCTCCGCTTTCCAGGGTTCATTGATAAGGGCCGGATCGATGTCTTTGAGTTCCGGGACCCAGCGTTTGACGAAAATACCGTCCGGATCCTGATCCTTGCCTTGTTTGACCGGATTGTAGATCCGAATTGTGTTGATCCCGGTGGTGCCGGATTGCATCTGGATCTGCGACCAGTGAATGCCTGGCTCATAATCGGTGAAGAGGCGGGCCAGATGCAGGCCGGGTTGGCGCCAGTCGAGCCATAGGTGATAGCTCGCAACCGCTGTCAGCATGGCCCGCATCCGGAAGTTCATCCAACCGGTCGCGGTCAGTGCGCGCATGCAGGCATCGACAAATGGTAGTCCGGTCTCACCGCGTTGCCAGGCTTGAAGCCGCTCCGCATCGGGCGTTGAAGGCCGCAAGCCGTCATAGGCGCGATGCAGGTTTTCAAATTCGAGGCGCGGCTCGTCCTCAAGCTTCTGCATGAAATGGCAGTGCCAGTGCAGGCGGCCTGAAAAGGAACGCATTGCCCCCTGCCATGTGCTGCGGCCCTTGAAATCCGACCGCTTCAACTCAGCTTGCCGCGCCCATGTGGCCTGCGCCACTTCCCGCATCGAGATTGTTCCGAAAGTGAGGTAAGGCGACATGCGTGAGCAGGCTTCAAATGCCTTCACCGGTGTGGCCATGGCTGCACGGTAGGGTTTCCCGCGGGTGAACAAGAAGCTTTCCAGAGTTTCCAGAGCTGCCACGCGACCCCCGATCTGCCGATCCGGGCAGGGATCCGCGGCAAGTCCGAGGTCAGCAGCTTTGGGCAGTGGACCTGAAGTCAAGCCGGACAAGGGTCTGAGTGCGGGCGGGTCAATCGGCTGCTCTGCCATAAATCGATCCCATTGCCCGGCCCAGCCATTGCGCGAATTCAACCGCCGGATGACACCTGTCTGGCGGCACTCCGTCCAGGGGACAGAATTGGCCCGGCACCAGGCAGCAACCGCCTTATCCCGTTGATACGTCCAGCCGTTGCCGGTTTCTTCGTGGGACCAGAGACCGGCGATGCGATAACGCTCCGAAATGTACGTCAACACATCCGTCACCGAGCCAGTCCGGAGCAGCAAGGGCTTACCAAGGCGGGAGAGTTCCTGGTCCAGGTCCTGAAGACACTCAGACAAAAACGCGTAATGGCGGGCCGACATGTCCGGTTGATCCCACAGGTCCGGTTCAATCACGTAAAGCGGCAGAACGGGGCCTTGCAGGCTGGCACGTTTCAGCGGTTCGTGATCGAAAACACGCAGATCTTTCTTAAACCAGACGATGTGGATTGGCTCTGACACGGGCACCCAGGTGATTTGTTACTGGAGATATACGTGGCAACAGAATGCTGGATTTGTAGCGCTAGCCTAAAGACTGTCGTTCAGGTGACGGACCTCCGGATCGACAAGGGCGTGCAGCCTGTGTGCCGTATGCTGGGCAAAACGCAAAGTGACGGCCTTTCGAGTTGCCGCAGCAACCTTGTGTTCGGGCGCATCGCGCAAGATCTCTGCACCGAACCCGTCCGATACGATCAGGCCGGCTTCCTCAGGAAAGATGTCCAGCGGGACATCCGGGTGCGTTGCGAAAAAGAACCGGTCACAGTGTTGACGATAGTCCGGCCATTTATGGTCGGTTCGGAAATCGGCCACCGACGATTTCACTTCGATAATCCAAAGTTCATGTTTAGGTCCAAGCGCCAACAGATCTGCACGGCGTGCTGAGGCCAGCGTGACTTCCGCTGCGCAGGCAAACTTGCGTTGCCGCATCAGCCGGGCCGCGCCGCGCCATACCTTCAGTGCTGTTTCCGATTGCCGGCCGTCCGCGAGCGGATCATCGAGCTCTATCCGGCTGCCTTCTGAACGGATATCGGTTTTCATTCCACTTTTGTTCCATTTATGTTCGAAAAATGCAAGCAGCTGAATCGCAGAAGTTGACGTGGCAAACGAAAACTGTCTCCATCACACTTGCAAAGGGAGCTGCGCGGACGGAGGAACAGCTCTTAAGGAGGGGAAGTGGTTATGAACCGTTGGGTTATCGCTGCGTGTTTTTGTGCTGCTGCAGCTGTGGCAGCCGCGCCAGCCATGGCTGGCAAGGGCGATCTCAAAAGGTCTGTTCCACGCTCTGCACCGTTGCTCAAGGGCAAGACCCTGGACCTGAGATTTGCAGATTTTGCGCAAGGCATCTGGGTGCGCGATCTGAGCAATTGTCCTGCACCCCGGATCGACCGCAATGACCCCGGCGCCGCCATTGCGATTTATCGCGGGCTTTTGGAAACGCCGAGCCGCATCTGTCAGGTTTATGGGGCTGAAAAGGACAAGCAATTCACCCAGCGGGCCGCGATCAATTGCCTTTTGAATGATGGCGGCGAAGCGATCGAGTTGGTGACCGTACAGCCGCGCGGCACCAATGGCCTCATCGTGCAGGAGGGCGAGCGGGCTCCGGTGCATTTCCGGTTCTGTGAAGCCATTCAACCCGTCCTGCAATCTGCACAGTCCAGCGACAACTGATCGTCCAGTTTCGAAGTCGAGCCACTTAGATTTCTGGTCCGGCCCAAACATTGGACCGCGCGGCTTTCTTTGGAGTGTGCGATTCTGAAATGTGCGCCGTCAGAGGGTCCAGTGTGACCAGCGCATCATACTGGCTGAGGAACACCTGGCCTGTTAGATGATTGAGCAAATCCGTCCGTTTCAGCCGGTCCATCACAGGCCCCTTGACCTCAGACAGATGAAAGGAAACGCCGGAATCGGACAGCCGGTGATTGATTTCTTCCAGACTTTCGAGAGCGCTGGCATCAATTTCATTCACCGCCGGGCACATCAGCACGACGTGCTCGATATTCGGCCGGTCCGCGACAAGAGCGTAGATCTTGTCTTCCAGGAACCGGCTGTTGGCAAAGAACAGGCTTTCATCGACCCGCAATGTCAGGACCCGTTCTCCGGTCACGACCTTGTGCCGATCGATATTACGAAAGTGCTCCGTGCCGGGCACCACGCCAACGATAGCCATATGCGGCCGGCTGTTGCGGTAAAGATAGAGCGCGATGGAAAGACCGACCCCGGCGACAACGCCCTGTTCCACGCCGAAAAACAGCGTGATGAGGATGGTTGCCGCCATCGCGGTGAAATCGCTTTTCGAATAGGCGAATGTCCGCTTTACGGCACCGAAATCGACCAAGGAAAGCACGGCAACAATGATCGTTGCAGCCAGAGTCGCCTGAGGCAGGTGGGTTAAAAGCGGGGTCAGGAAGAGCGTGGCGAGTGCGATGCCGACCGCGGTATAGGCACCGGCGGCCGGTGTGGCTGCGCCCGCATCGAAATTGACCACAGACCGCGCAAATCCGCCGGTGACCGGATAGCCGCCGGAGAGCGCTGAGGCGATGTTCGATGTCCCAAGACCAATGAGTTCCTGATCTGGTTCGATCCTCTGGCGTTTTTTGGCCGCGAGGGTTTGTGCGACGGACACGGATTCCACAAAGCCGATCACGGATATCAAAAGCGCGGGCCCCGCAAGAGCCAGCCATAGTTCGCTTTCGAAACTTGGCAATTGCGGCATGGGCAGGCCGGATGGGATATCGCCGACGATCCGAACACCCTTGTCGCCAAGTGAGAACACTGCCGAGGCAAGTGTTGTCACAGCGACCGCCGCGACGGGGCCGGCCTTGGTCAGGATATCGGCGAGAAACGGTTTGAAACCGACGCCGAGCAGCAGTCTTTTCAATCCCTTGCGCACCCAGAACAGGAACGCTGTCGCGCCAGCGCCAATGGAAAGTGTGATCCAGTTGACCTCATCCAGATGCCCGGCGATCGAAAGCAGGATCTCGTAGAGGGTGTGACCGTGGGCGGGAACGCCCAGGATATGTTTCAACTGGCTGGAGGCAATCAAAAGCCCTGATGCAGTGATGAAACCAGAGATCACCGGGTGGCTCAAGAGGTTTGCCAGAAACCCGAGCCGGAACAGCCCCATAACAACCAGCATCAAGCCGGAGATGAACGCAAGGGCAATCGCAGCGCCGAGATATTCGGGGGTCCCTTGAGCCGCGAATTGTCCAACGGCCGACGCTGTCATCAGGGAAACAACTGCAACGGGGCCAACGGCGAGTGCCCGGCTGGTGCCGAATACGGCATAGGCCACCAGCGGCGCGATCGATGCATAAAGTCCGACTTCCGGCGGCAGTCCTGCCAGCAAGGCGTAGGCAAGCGATTGTGGAATGAGCATGATGGTGACAATGACCGCAGCGACCAGATCGCTGGTTGCTGTCGTCTTGTCGTAGGTTTTGCCCCATTCAAGGATGGGGAAGTAACGCTTCAATCCGCTCATGTTCTGCCTGATGGTATCAAGAACTCTGGCGTGGTCATGCCACATCGCCGGGAAGACTGCATAAAGAAATCGAGCCGGTTTCCCGGCTCGAAAGAGAGTTAGGTGCAAGCCTCTGTGGAAGGCTCTTTTGGTTAGGCTGCCGTGACTTTTTCCGGTCTGGCCATCCACTCCTTGCCGCGCAGCATGGCGCGCCAATAAATCGGAGGGAGAATCCGTTCCTTCAAAAGCCACGCGGTCCGCGTTGGCTTGGTCCCGTCCACCAGCCAACGCGGGAAGCTCGGCAACAGCGTTCCGCCATAGCCGAATTCTGCAAGAACAATCTTTCCGCGCTCAACGGTGAGCGGACAGGAGCCATAGCCGTCGTATTGCGCCGTTGCGCTGTGACCTTTGATGTCCGAGATAATGTTTTCCGCTACCACCGGTGCCTGCTTGCGCGCTGCTGCTGCGGTCTTCGCATTGGGCGCGTTCATCACATCGCCAAGCGACCAGATGTTGTCATAGGTCTTGTGGCGCAAGGTCGCCTGATCCACGTCGACCCAGCCGGCAGCATCGGCCAGCGGCGAGACGCGAACAAAGTCCGGTGCCGTCTGCGGTGGCGTTACATGGATCATGTCGAATTCAACATCGACCTGCAGCGGATCCGTCCCAGGTTCTTTGATCTCAAACCGGGCTTTCCTGGCGGGGCCATCGATCGAGATCAGATTGTGGAAGAAATTTAGGGTCGCATCGTAGCGCTCTACATAGTCCATGAGGGCGGGGACATAGTCTTTCACGCCAAAGAGGACTCCGCCGGCATTCATGAACTGGATGTCGATGTTGTCGATGCGCCTTGATTTGGTCCAGTGGTCCCCCGAAAGGTACATCGCCTTTTGAGGGGCGCCCGCACACTTGATCGGCATTGGCGGCTGGGTGAACACGGCCCGGCCTGACGTCATCTCCTGCACCAGTTTCCAGGTGTAGGGCGCAAGGTCATACCGGTAGTTGGATGTCACGCCGTTTTTGCCGAGCGTGTCGACGAGACCTTCAATGCCGTGCCAATCCAGTTTCAACCCCGGGCAGACCACAAGCCGGTCGTATTTCACCACGCGGCAACCATCCAGAATGACCGCATTGTCCTTCGGCTCAAATGCGGCCACGGCAGATTTCAGCCAGTGAACGCCTGCGGGGATCAGCGAAGCCATGGTTTTAGCCGTGTCGGAGGCATCAAAAATGCCGCCACCGACCATGGTCCAGCCCGGCTGGTAGTAATGCACATCGGCCGGGTCGATCACGGCGATATCGAGATCATCGTCCCGGGACAGCAGGCTGGACGCAACCGATATCCCTGCAGCTCCTCCGCCGACGATGACGACATCAAAACGGGCATCTTCCGCAGTTTCCGTCGGTGTCCGCCCGCCATTTGCGATCCGGCGGACAACACCTGCCATGTCGTAACCAGCGGCTTTGGTTTTTGTCAGAATACCGGCGACCGGCAAGGTATTTGCCTGAGACAGAGACCAAAGCGTTGCCGAGCGGGTCCCGGTCCGGCAGTAGGCAAGAACCGGTTTCGGCAGCAAGGCCAGATGCTCGCCAAAGGCATCGGCATCTTCATCCTGCACCTTGCCGGCCGTAATCGGCTGGTACCGGACTTCAAGGCCGAATTTCTTGGCCGCAGCCTCGATTTCCTCAAATGTCGGCTGGTCGGCGGCTTCTCCATCCGGCCGGTTACAGATGATTGACCGGAACCCTTGCTGTGCAATGTCCGGCACGTCCTCCGGCATGATCTGCGGGCAAACCGAAATCTGCTTGTCGATGGATGCCACCTGCATGGCTGCCGCCTCCCGTTTCTTGTCAATCAGAGCCCGTTAACCGGCACTTTCAGGAATGTTTTTCCGCTCTCATCAGCGGGCGGCAATTTTCCGGCGCGCATGTTCACTTGAAGGGACGGAATGATGAGCTTTGGCATATCCAGCTGGGCATCACGCTCGGTCCGGAAACGGACGAACTCTTCCCGTGTCTTGCCGCCGCCGACGTGAATGTTGTGCGCTTTTTCATCGCCTACCGTGGTTTCCCAGGCGATGTCTCGGCCGTTCGGGCCGTAATCGTGGCACATGAACAGGCGCATATCGTCCGGAAGGGCGAGAACCTTCTGGATGGAATCATAGAGTGTACCGGCGTCCCCGCCCGGAAAGTCTGCGCGCGCAGATCCGCCATCCGGCATGAACAAGGTGTCGCCCGCAAACGCCGCATCGCCCATGACATGCACCATGCAGGCCGGTGTGTGGCCGGGTGTATACATGGCAAAGGCGGTCATTTCGCCGATCTGATACGTGTCGCCATCCTTGAACAGGCGATCGAACTGGCTGCCGTCGCGTTGGAACTCGGTGCCTTCATTGAACACCTTGCCAAAGGTCTCCTGAATAACGGTGATCTGTTCACCGATGCCAAGCTTTCCGCCGAGTTTTTCCTGAATGTACGGCGCGCCGGACAGGTGATCGGCATGAACATGCGTTTCAATCAGCCACTCAAGATCCAGGTCATTGTCCTGAATGTAGGTGATGATTTCATCGGCATGATCGTACGTGATACGGCCGGCCGCGTAGTCGATGTCCATCACACTGTCGACGACCGCGCAGGCATTTGAAGCCGGATCCTTGACCACGTAGCTGATCGTGTTTGTGGCTGGGTCAAAAAAGGCTTTGACCTCCGGAATGATGGCCATATCGACCGGATAGTTCGAGGAACTCATTGTGTGTCTCCCGTTGTCTGGCTTTGCCAGTTCTATTCTCAGGCTTGGGCCGGACTGGGGCGTGACCCCAGTGTTGTGATCCAGCGTGCCACCAAAATCCCTGCGACAATCGCCGCACCAGTCAGCAAGGGGCCGCTCAATCCGAGGCCGAGGACCGGAACCAGTCCACCGGGGCAGAAGCCGCTCATGCCCCAACCTATGCCGAAGATAGCCGATCCGCCGATCAGTTTCATATCCAGATCTGTTTTTGTCGGCAGAGAAAACTCAGCGGCGAGGACCGGAGACTTCATGCGGAAAGCAAGGCGATATCCAATTGCGGCAACCGTCAGGGCACCGCCCATGACGAAGGCAAGACTTGGGTCCCAGGTCCCTGCGACATCGAAGAAGTTCAGAACCTTGGCCGGATTGCCCATCCCGGAAATCAAAATGCCTGTCCCGAAAACAAGGCCAATCGCGAATGCTGAAAGAAGCCGGATCATGATTAGCCTCCAAACACGTGACGGATGAGGAAAACTGTGACACCGCCGGTTGCCATGAACGTCATGGTCGCAACGATAGAGCGGGCGGACAGGCGGGACATCCCGCAAACGCCATGTCCGCTGGTGCAGCCCGAGCCGAGCGTGGTCCCGACACCGGTTAAGAACCCTCCGGCAAGCAAAAGCGCAGGCGAAGATGGGATGCTGATTTCTGGCAGTTGCCCGGTAGCGCCAAGCAGGACCAGTGGGCTGGCGACCATGCCGGCGATAAAGGCTGCGCGCCACGCCCAGTCTGAATTGATGTTCAGGCTCAGCAGCCCGCCGACAATGCCATTGATCCCGGCAATGCGGCCATGAACAGCCATAAGGGCGACGGCGGCAAGTCCGATCAGCAGGCCGCCTGAGAAGCTGAGTATGGGTGTGAATTCGGTCATGGGAATCCTCATTACGTTATTTTCGAATATATGAATATAAGACAAAAGATGCAAGCGGGGAATTAAGTGACTGCCCAGAGTTTCCTTAGGGAAAGCGCGTGCTGGCCAAAGGGCGGAAAATCCGGCATGGTCAGATGAATTCTGAGCGTCGGAGGGGCTATGAAAACGCAAAACTTGTTGGCTGTATTGGTGTTTTCCACGTTCGCGTGTCTACAATCGTTGCAAGCCTATGCAGATGAGGATGCCTACAAACTGCCGTTGAAACTTTTCGGAAAAGACGAAATTGTCGGTGGAATTTCTCCGTGTCATTTGTCGTTCTGGCAGCAGAACCGTGACCCTGAGACAGACGATTACGCGTATCTGTTCCATGCCAATCAGGAGAGCGATGGTTTTACGGGACCGGGTTTGGTGGAGATCGGGGACAAGTTCTACAGCGTAAACGAGCTCGTCTATGGCGGCGAACCCATCGAAGGCCATGGCACTCAATATCTGTTCGCAAGCGATGACCGGGATATAAAAGTCCAGATCGAACTTCTCGAAGTCACGTTCCGAAATGACGCCTTTTATTTCGACAAAGCCAAGGTCACTGTCATCCAGAAGGGCAAACTGCCATTCACGGCGAACGCCAAAGGGGTCAGCGGTTGCCCGAAAACCGCATTGCAACCACAGACGGCCTTAGCCAGCCCGGACTTGCCTGCAGGTATTCCGATTGGTTACGAGCGATACTTGGCAGATATGTCCGAAATCCCGGCTGTTTTGCGCCAGCAAATGCGCGATTACGCGAGCGATGCCTGCGACATCGATGGCCAGTTTGCCTGGTCGGGCGCGCGTTATGTGATCAACGATTATTATCTGATGTGGCAAATCCCTTGCTTTCAAGGTGCCTATCAGGGTTCCGGTGTCTTTGCAGTAACTCAGAACCCGCCGCAAGACTGGGGTGAGTTATTGACCTTGCCCAATCCTCCGGGGTTGGAGGGCAACCAGAACTTTTCAGCCATGAATGCCAAGGTGTTGGGATCGTCCGGACACATTGAAACCACAGCATTCGGCCGCGGCGCGGGCGATTGCGGCGTCTATCAGGTATTTCGCCTGATCGATGGTCCAGGCGAAGTCCTTGAGCTGGAACTTCTCGAGTATCGCGAGAAGATCGATTGTGACGGGAATGCGCCTGAACCCAACACCTGGCCTTTGGCCTACCGGGCGCAATAACTCAGTCTGCAGCCGGAGTTGAAAGGCCGGGAGGTTCAGGCAGGCGCGCCAGCACAACATGGGTGAGGTTCGCGCGCTGCCGGGTCTCGGCACCTGGTATGAGACGGGCCGGATTGACTTCAACACCGGGAAGTTCTCGGTCCATTTTGGGACCGGAGAACTCACCCATGGGTCTCAGAATATCCTCGTGGACGACGCTGCCAAGATAAAGTGGTTCCAGCGTCCCGCCTTCGAGGACTTCATACCGGCTTGGCCATAAACGCATGACCCAGCGTCCGCCCTCTGCGCCATCGCCATCGGCATCGTTGCGGATCAGGATCAGGTCCGGTTGGCGCCCATTCTGGCTGCGCGGCAGGATCGGGAGAGAATCCGGTGGGGTTTCCCCTTCCACAAAGCCGCCTGCGGTCGACAGTGACCACTTTGGCGGATGCACCCAGCCGTCTTTCGCAGCAATGTCAGCAAAAGCTTCAAGTGGACCGGCGTATTGAATGACAAGCGGTTCCTCGGTTTCCCCGTCAATTCCGATGCGATTTGCAGGGAGGCTCTGCCATGTCCCGTCTCTCCAGTCACTCGCCTGCAGGATCTCTTTGTGGACCTGCGGCGCGTAAGTGACCAGCCCAGCATCGAAGGACCTGGCGACATGCCAGCCACCAAACCCGGCAAGCATGCCGCACACGATCGCCGTGAGGGTCAAGCGGCCGATTTTCTCGTTGTGGATCGGGCCGAACACGAAGGCGAAGGCGGACACGATGGCCGTGCCGAACAACAACCCGGCCAACACATCCGACATCCAGTGTGCACCAAGATAGATCCGTGAGAACCCGATGGTGATGACATAGGCGACAGTGACTGTGAAAATACCTGCCTTCACCCAGCGGCTGCGGTCATGGGCAATCAGGACTGCGCAGATACCGAACAGGACGGTGTTAAGCGTGGCATGGCCGCTCGGGAAGCTGAAGGAATCGGCCCCGGTATAAAGCTCCATGGGCCGGGAGCGGTGCAGCATCAATTTCAGCACAGGCACAAAAATGGCCGTGCCGGCAATCGCGATGACAAAGCCGATGCCGCGGCGCCAAGCCTTTCGGAATAACAGATAGGATGCCACAGCGATTGCAATCGCGGTCACCACGATGCCATCTCCAAGCGTGGTCATGAAGACCATGATCTTGTCACCGACCGGCGTTCTGAGGCTGTCAAATAGGTTCAGGATGGCAAGGTCCGCGCGAACCATCGGTTCGTTTGGAGCGACCTCACCAACCAGCCAGAAGAAAGCCGGCATCGTGATGAGGATAAGCACTGTCGAGGCCAGCATTCCTGCTGAGCGGGGGTGAGCCGGATCGAAGTTGTGTCCAATCCATTGAGAGATGCGGTCAGGCCGCCGGGCGAACCAGTGTGCGATGGCCGAGTGCGCGTTAGGAAAAAGGGGCAGAATAATGAGGATCAACCATCGGCCCAGCATGACCGCCAGGAAGATCACGAGCAGCAGAGCGCCCAGAACCAGTGCAAGGCGGCCGCTGATCTGACCGATCGCATGAAGTGCTGACCCGGCAATGACGCCCGGCGCAATGTGCGCCACGCTCCACGCGATTGCGGAGGTGAAGTTGACCACCGAGAACCGGGTGAAATTCATACCGGCCATGCCGGCAATGCCCGGAACCACGGATTTCACACCTGGAACGAAGCGGCCGATAAAGACGCTTTTGCCGCCGTGTTGTTTGAAGAATTCCTCGCCGCTTTCGACCACACTGCGGTACTTGTTCAGCGGCCACATGCTTTTGATCTTGTCTTTGAAGGCCCAGCCGATCCAATAGGAGATCGCATCTCCTGCGGTTGCGCCAAGCGTCGTCCAGACGAGCAGCGGCATCAAATCGAGTTTTCCCAGGCCGACCAGGGTGCCCGCGCCCACCAAAACAACAGTGGTTGGAACAAACAATCCAATCAGGAACAAGGCTTCGCCCATGGCTGCCAAAAAGCAGATCAACCCGGCAAGCGACGGGTTCTCGGCGATGAAATGCAGGATGGGATCAAGGAAGTCTGTCACGGAAATCCGGCGGTCTCTAAGAAGGAACTGGCACTGTTATAACCTAGCACCGTGAAATTCGGTTGCGGGCAGGGTTTCATATATGTGCTGATCGTATCCTCCAACAGGGAAAATTCAGTTTCCCTTCGCGTATTATGTCCGGTTCCATCGATGGAGTGGTTTTTTCAGGTTTGCTGTTTCACAATGTGGTTTCATGGTTCGTGACCGGAGGACGCAATGTTCGAATCTGCCCGCATGCCGCAAAAAATGACCAAAAAGTCCTTCAAGAAACTTGAACCGGAACTTCGGGAGGCCCTGTTGGCGGCGCAGCTTCCGGTGATTGAGAAGCAGCAGTTCTCCACACTCATCCTGGTTGATGGCCTTGATGGTGCCGGCAAGGGCGAGGCGGTTGCGCGGCTTTATGGCTGGATGGATGCACGGCATCTCGTCTGCAACGCTTATGGTGAACCCATGGATGAGGCCCGGTTGCGTCCGCCCTTGTGGCGCTATTGGCGGGACCTTCCAGCCAAGGGAGAAACCGCGATTGTTTTCGGCAGCTGGTATCAGTCCCTGTTGCGCGACCGCATTTACAAAAAGATCGACGAGGATGCTTTCGAGAAGGGCCTGGTACGAATCAGGCGTTTTGAGGAGATGCTGGCGAACGAGGACGTTCTCATCCTCAAGTTCTGGTTTGTCCTTCCCAAGGATGTTCAAAAGGAACGTCTGAAAAAGGTCGAAAAGAAGAGTGCCGGCCGGCATGTCTTGGCAGATTGGGCTGCCTTGAAGCACCACAAGAAAGCCAGTGAAACCGGCGAGAAAATCATCCTGGAAACCAGTATGGGGTTTGCCCCCTGGTTTGTGATCCCCTCGCAAGATCCGGAGTACCGCGACGTAGCTCTTGGGCAGACCGTCGCAAGATCCATGCAGCTCAAGCTTGAAGATGGCGAGCCCACCTCAGTCGCAGCGCCGCCTGTGGTGGGTGGGCTGAAACGGGAAACCGCGGTCGACGCAATCGATTTGACCGAGACACTGGAGAAGACCGAATACGAAGAGCTCAGAAAAAAGTATCAGGACCAGCTCTCCGAACTCTCAGACCGCAAGTCGATGTCAAAGACGGGTGTTGTCCTCGTTTTTCAAGGCAATGATGCGGCTGGCAAAGGCGGCGCCATCCGTCGTTTGATCCGGCCGCTAGACCCACGGATCTACAAGGTGCATTCGATCTCGGCGCCGACCGATGAAGAAAAGGCACGCCCTTATCTTTGGCGGTTTTGGCGCCGCGTACCGCGAAAAGGACACTTCGCGATTTTTGACCGGTCTTGGTACGAGCGGGTTCTTGTTGAACGTGTGGAGGGTTTTGCGGGACACGATGACTGGCTGCGCGCCTACAACGAGATCAACGAGTTCGAGCAGGAGCTCACGGACTTCGGATATACTGTATGCAAATTCTGGCTGGCCATTTCAGAAGAAGAACAGCTCCGGCGGTTTAAGGCCCGCGAGGAAACCGTGTACAAGCAGCACAAGATCACTGACGAGGATTGGCGCAACCGTCTTAAATGGGACCAGTACGCCATTGCCGCCGGCGATATGGTCGACCGAACTTCAACCCATTATGCCCCGTGGACGCTGGTTTCTGCGGAAAACAAAAAACACGCGCGGGTCAAGGTTTTGAAGACCATCTGCGACCGGTTGGATGAAGTCCTGTAAACTTGGCCGGGCTCATTTGTGAGCCCGACCCTGGATTGTCACGGGGCGCTCTAAAGAGCCCCGGCCAGAGTGTCGATCGCGGCCTGAACGCCGCCCTTTTCATGAGGAATGTCAAGCTTCGCAAGGCCGAGCTCGATCGCGGACAGCGTACCGAGCGTCATGACAGCGTTCACGTGACCCATATGGGCAATCCGGATGCCCTCATTGGAAAGCTCTCCGATTGTTCCTCCGATGGTGACGCCGCAAACTTCCTTGGTGAAGTCGCGCAGTGGCTCGGGATCTGTATCCTTGAGCCGAACCACCGTGACACTGTCGGAGCGATGGCGCGGATCTTCGATGTTGAATTCCAAAACACCGCCTTTGGCCCACTGGCATACGGCCGCCCTGGTCGCATCAGCCAGGAGCGTATGGCGGTTCCAAACCTGCTCAAGACCCTCGTCGAACACAAGATCGAGCGCTTTCCGGAACCCGAACAGCAGATGCTCCGGCGGTGTGCCGCAATATTTCTGGTAATGAACAGAACCCTGCCGGAACGTCCAGTCAAAATAGTTGGTTCGAAGATTGGCGGTTTCGTGTGCCTTGTCGGCCTTTGGTCCGGCGGCAACAAAGGAAAGGCCTGGTGGCGACATCAATCCCTTCTGGGAACCGGTCAAGGCGACGTCTATCCCCCATTCATCCATTTCGAACGGAATGCATCCGAGCGATGCGATGGTGTCGACCATGAAAAGAGCAGGGTGCTGGGCCGCATCAATAGCTTTGCGCAGAGCCTGAATGTCATTCCAGACTCCGGAGGCTGTATCAACCTGAACAACAAGGATTGCCTTGATCTCGTGACCGCTATCCTCCTTTAGGCGCGCCTCGAGTTTGTCCGGATCGACCGCTGCGCGCCAAGTCCCGGGCAAAACCTCCACACTCAAATCCAGGAGCTTTGAGGCCTCTCCCCAACCGGCTGCAAACAAACCGGAGTGAAGCGCGAGGATCTTGTCGCCCCGGTTGAGTGTGTTGGTGAGGGCGGCATCCCAGGCACCAT
The DNA here is from genome assembly GCF_000158095.2 of Roseibium alexandrii DFL-11. Lineage (NCBI taxonomy): Bacteria > Pseudomonadati > Pseudomonadota > Alphaproteobacteria > Hyphomicrobiales > Stappiaceae > Roseibium > Roseibium alexandrii. The sequence goes on along the minus strand of NZ_CM011002.1, from coordinate 3,580,676 downwards.
GACCGTTGGCAGCGTAGATGTACGTCTTGCCCTCGGTCCGGAAAAGTTGTTTCAGGCCGGAAAGGCAAGCATCAGTGGTTTCCAGCAAGGGGCCTTCATAGATGTCAATCGCTGGCCGGTGCATGGCCCTCAAGACTTCTTCAGGGACATTGGTCGGTCCCGGAATCATCAAAAATTCCTTGCCATATCGCAGCGGCATGGCGGCATCCTCTTTTAAAACAGGGGCAGAGCCCCGAATGAGCTGAAATGAGTGCGGCCGGACGGGCCGGGCGGGTCAGTCTTCACAATTGCGCGCCAGAGGCTTTGGGTCAAGGGTGCATGTTTTTTGCTCCAATGGAAGCATAGATGCAAGCCTAGAGCAAAAAAATGCCTAATGGTGAATTCAGGTGATGAAAATCAGGCTTTTGGTGGCTATTTCGGTCGCGCAGATGCCAATGCTCGTTCGCCGGAAAGGCTGTGATTGTTTCGTAGGACAAATTCAGGGTCTGTTTCTTCGGAATCTGTCTTGTTTCCGTAAAGGAAATTATACAAGCTGATCGCTGGATAAGATCGTCAACTGGGCGGTGCAGTATGATTATGGTCGAAGAGGGGGCCAGCCCTCTTGTTTTGTGTTTGCCGCACACCGGTACAGATGTGCCGGCAGTGATCGGAAAGCGGCTGAATGCGACCGGCCGGTTGCAGACGGACTTGTCCTGGCGTCTTGAGGACGTCCTGCGGTTATCCTCCGACCTTGATGCAACGATTATCCGCTCAACGATTTCCCGTTATGTCATTGACCTTGATCGGGATTCTGAAACTCCTTTGAGCGCCGCCGAAGACCCGAAGACTGCGCTGTGCCCGGTGACCACCCTTGATGGCAAGCGCATCTATTTGGACGGGGAAGAACCGGGCGCAACAGAAGTCGAGCAACGGGTCCTGTTGTTTGCACGGCCCTTCGAAAAGGCTGTTCAGCAGCAGGTGTCTCGTGTGTCGAGGATGCACCGCAAGGTGATCGTGGTCGATTGCCAGTCCATGCGATCTCATATCAAAGGTGTGACGGACAAAGGCCTGCCGGTCATCAGTGTTGGCAGTGCAGAAGGGACGGCCTGCGATCCCGATTTGCTGAACCTGGTCGTCGGCTCCTTCAAGAGCCAGCAGGGATACACGGTCGGTGTCGATGAACTTGTGAAAGGCGGTCATTTGACGCGGACCTATGGGAGACCGGAGCGCGGCCTTCACGCCTTGTCGCTTTTGATTGCTCAGCGAGCCTATTTGCGCCACGAATCTCCGCCCTTTGAGCCTGACAAGAGCCGGGTACAACGCTTGGGAAATTTGCTTGAGGACACTTTTTCGCGGGCTATCGACTGGGCGCGCATGGAGAACAGTCGGTCTTATTCAAGCCAGCCATCGGCTGCACAGGAGCAGGAAACAGCTGTGAGCCCACTGACGGAAGACGAAGCCGCCAATGACACCCATGGGCCTGCAGGCGAACGGCCTGGCCAACCGCCGACAATGCTTCAGGTTGCCGAATAGGAGCTGATTGTTTGCAGGGAGAAGACCCTAGACCACGTTTTTCTCGACAATCGGACGATCAGCTGCCAAGCGGTCGAACGCCAGCGGCGTGAGATCCAGCGTCTGATAGCTGCCCGCAGCAATCAACTCTGATAGTCCGCGGCCGACGGCGGGCGATTGCTGCAGTCCATGACCGGAAAATCCAAGCGCCATGTAAAACCCGTCAACGCCCGCTACTCCGCCCAAAAACGCATTGTGGTCAAAGAGGTTCATATCGTAGGTGCCAGCCCAGGCAGCGCCCGGCTTGATTGCCTCGAAGGCGGGCACGCGATTGGCGAGAACGGGCCAGATGTGTTCTTCAAAGAGCCCATAATCGACATCGAAATCAGTCGCGTCCGGGTCTTGATCTGCTGGCGGTGCGGACCCGCAGATGTAACCTGTGCCCTCCGGGCGGACATAAGTCCCGGTCGGGTCGATGAGAAGCGGGAAGTTCGCAAGGTCATCCCGGCATTCGAACGTGAACACGCAACGTTTTTTCGGAACGATCGGCACCTCAATCCCGGCCTGGCGGCACAGGTCCGTGCCGCCGGAGGCTCCAGCGCAATTCACTACACACGGCGTTGAGACAGTGGCACCATCGGGGAGGCGCACAGACCAGTTTCCACCGGTTTCCTGATCGATCGCAGCTTTTCCGGACAGATAGTCCACGCCGAGAGACCGGGCCTTCTTGCGGAAGGCCTGCATCAAGCCGTAGCCGTCGAACCAACCTTCACCCGTGAGGCCATGACACCCTGCAGCCAGATCACTCGTATTGAGCCATGGAAATTTCGCAACAAGGCCATCAACATCATAATATCCGATGTCTGCGCCCAGTTGTTGCTGCAGTCGGTGGTTTTCCTGGAGGATGTGTTGCTTGTCCGGCGTTGCCAGAAAGAGATACCCGCCTTCATGAAGGTCAATCACAGGGCGGTCGCTATCAACCGCGAGCTGGGCGCCGATCCCCTGGAGGTACTTTATGCCGTAGAGCGAGATCTCGATGTTGATCGCGCTGGAGAATTGCTGGCGGATGGATGCTGCCGAGCGCGCAGAGGCGCAGATCTCATATGAGGGATCTGCCTCAACAACGATTATGCGCCCTGAAAAGTCATCGCGCTGGGCAAGATGACAGGCAACGGAAGAGCCCATGACGGCTCCGCCAAGGATCACGACATCCGCGGTTTGGTTCGCCATATAGCCCCCAGAAGAAGGAAGCGGGCCAGACGGCCCGCCTCAAAATTCAGTTCTTAGAAAAATGCCTGCAAGCCAGTCTGTGCACGGCCAAGGATCAGCGCATGAACATCATGCGTGCCCTCATAGGTGTTGACCGTTTCCAGGTTCTGGGCGTGGCGCATGACATGGTATTCCTCGGAAATCCCGTTGCCGCCATGCATGTCGCGGGCCTGGCGGGCGATGTCCAACGCCTTGCCGCAGTTGTTGCGCTTGACGATGGAAATCATTTCCGGAGCCATTTGACCGGCGTCGAAGAGCTGTCCGACACGGAGTGCCGCCTGGAGGCCAAGTGCAATCTCGGTCTGCATGTCGGCCAGCTTCTTCTGGAAGAGCTGGGTTTGTGCCAGCGGGCGGCCAAACTGTTCGCGGTCGAGACCATATTGGCGTGCGCGGGTCCAGCAATCTTCGGCAGCGCCCATCGCGCCCCAGGAAATTCCGTAGCGGGCCCGGTTAAGACAGCCAAACGGGCCCTTAAGACCTGATACATTCGGCAGCAGGGCACCTTCACCAACTTCCACGTTGTCCATCACGATCTCGCCGGTGATGGAAGCGCGCAGCGAGAGCTTGCCGCCAACTTTCGGGGCACTCAGGCCCTTCATGCCTTTTTCCAGGACGAAGCCGCGAATTGCGCCGTCATGAGCTTCGGACTTTGCCCAAACAACAAAGACGTCCGCGATCGGCGAGTTGGAGATCCACATTTTGGAGCCGGTCAGCTTGTAGCCGCCGTCGATCTTTTCAGCGCGGGTGCGCATACCGGCCGGGTCGGATCCGGCATCCGGCTCCGTCAGACCGAAACAGCCGACATATTCGCCGCTGGAGAGTTTCGGCAGATACTTGTTCCGCTGCTCTTCAGATCCGTAAGCGTAGATCGGGTACATCACCAGGGAAGACTGAACGCTCATCATGGAGCGGTAGCCGCTGTCAACGCGCTCAACTTCCCGGGCCACCAGACCGTAAGCAACATAGGAGGCACCCGAGCCGCCATATTCTTCTGGCAGGGTAACGCCCAGCAGGCCGAGTTCACCCATTTCGTTGAAGATTTCGCGATCGGTCTTTTCTTCGCGGTAGGCCTCGATGACCCGCGGAAGCAGCTTTTCTTGTGCATAGGACCGCGCCGTGTCCATGATCAGCTGCTCGTCTTCTTTCAGCTGGTCGCGCATATGGAATGGGTCTTGCCAGTCGAAAACGCCGCCGCCAGCTGGGGCTGATTTCACATTTGCCGGTGCATTCATAACAGATCTCCCGGGCCAATCAGGTGCTGGCCGCAATCGTTTCAAGGCGCCTTGTTCAAGGCAGATCATTCTATTTTAGCTAGAGTTGCGTGATTTATGTTTGCAGAAAAGCGAATTCTCCTCCATCATTCATTACCAAATGGAATGAACTGGGAAATTCTCAAGGTATGAAACGGGCATTTGTGCCGCCCGCAGACACCCTCATCGCGTTTGAGTGTGCGGCCCGCCATCTCAGCTTTACCCGTGCAGCAGAAGAGCTGCACCTGACCCAGGGTGCTGTCTCCAAGCAGGTTCGCCAGCTCGAAGACCGGTTGGGTGTGGAGTTGTTCCGCCGCGTACGTCAGCGGATCGTGCTGACTGATGCCGGGCGGCTATACCTTCATGACATCCGGGGCGCTCTGGAACAAATGACCCTCGCCACGCGGCAGGTGATGTCGTTTGCAGGCAGTGCGGATGTGCTCAATCTCGCGGTCTTGCCGACATTCGGCACCCGTTGGCTGGCACCACGGATCTCCGACTTCATCCGCCGGTATCCGGATGCCGGTCTGAACCTGAGCGTTCGGCTGCAGCCTTTCGATTTCGACGAAGAACCGTTCGATGGAGCCATCCACCATGGGGATCCCGTTTGGGCGGGTGCGATTGCTGAACATCTATTTGACGAAGAAGTCATCCCGGTCGCTTCTCGTGTTTTTCGGGACCGGCACAATATCCGTGTGCCGGAGGATTTGACGCGGGTGCCGCGCTTGCAATTGGCGACCCGTCCGCTGGCTTGGCGGCACTGGTTTGAAAGTGCCGGCGTGGAAACGGATGCGGCTTTCCAAGGTGCCCGGTTCGAGCAGTTTGTTATGATTACGGAAGCTGCGATCCACCACGCTGGTGCCGCGCTCATACCCCGCTTCTTTATCGAGCAGGAGCTCGCTTCCGGCCGCTTGGTGCGATTGTTTGATGTTCCGCCGGAGCATGAAACAGCTTACTTCTTTGTCTATCCGGAAGGCCGGACCATGCGCCCGGTCGTTGCGGCCTTCCGCAAGTGGCTGGCAGAAGAAGCCCGATCGGCGAGAACCGATCGGGAGACCATGTTGCCTGGTTAGAGCAGGTTTATTGTTTTTGGAGAGTCCTGTGAGCAAACGTCATTTACGTCTGATTCTAAACGGCAAATCTGCAGGCCGGGCCGATGTACGCTCCGCAGTCGATGCGGTCCGGAACATGGGTCACGAGGTGTCGGTACGCGTGACCTACGAAGCCGGAGACACCGAGCGGTTTGCTCTCGAGGCTCTCAAAGAGGATCAGGAGAACAAGATCGACGTTCTGGTCAGCGGTGGCGGCGACGGAACAATTCATGCTGTGGTCGATGGGGTGCTTGGCGGATTGGAGGCCGAGGACAAGCCCCCGTTTGCCTTCGCTGTTTTGCCGCTTGGAACTGCCAACGACTTCGCCCATCACATTCGGCTGGACCCGTCGGACATCGTTTCATCCTTCCGCTTTGCCGCAAGAGGGAAACCCAAGCCAACGGACATTGGAACGGTGAACGGCCGTGTCTTCGTGAATATGGCGACCGGCGGCTTTGGGACCAGGGTGACCGCGGAAACGGATCCAAACCTGAAGAAGCTGTTGGGTGGGGCTGCCTATCTCTTCACCGGGATCAACCGGTTTTCGGAACTTGCTGCCTGCGAAGGCCGGATCGAAACCGATGGATTTTCTTGGGAGGGAGCGTTCATGGCGCTTGCCATCGGCAATGGCCGCCGCGCCGGGGGCGGTATCAGATTATGCCCAACAGCAGAACTGGATGACGGATTTCTGGACCTAACCATTTTGCCGATGCCGGATCGAAGCCGGGTGACAGAGTTTCTGTCCATCGTGCTAGAAGGGGATCCAGAGCGCATTCCGGAAATCGCCATTATGCGCAAAGTGAAGTCGCTGAAGATCGAGGCAGATAACCAAGTCCAGGTGAACCTCGATGGTGAGCCGCTGCACGCTTCCAGACTGGAAATCGAGACCCATCCGGCACGAATTGAAATGATACGCTAGCGAATCGTTAGCGGGCTTTCTGTGAAAATCAATAAGGTCCTTAGTAGAAGTGCGGGGCAGGGTGATCGGCCTTAATGATGGATGTGAGCGCGATCACGCACTAATGCAATTGACAGCCGTTCGGGCAGATATTCGCAGCTCTTGAGGCCGAAAGTTCCAAAGGGCGAGCTCCAGACACGAGTACATAGGGCAAAGAGCTAAGCTGCAGTTACGTCAAGGTGTTTTTCTCAATGAGAAGTTTGTCTTGGCCTGAAAAACCTGCCTATGATCGCATGAAATCAACTGTGGTGTTTTTGGGAGGAAACACATGAAGGGACAGATGATGCATCGTCCGCTGAAAATTGCGGACCTCATCACTTTTGCTGCTGATACCTTTCCGGACAGCGAAATCGTTTCAGTACGAACCGAAGGTGATATTCACCGAACCACTTACGGCGAAACGGCCAAGCGGATCGCGCAACTGGCGCATGGCATTCAGGGTCTCGGGATCGAAGTTGGGGACCGCATCGCGACCCTTGCCTGGAACGGTTACCGCCATTTCGAGCTGTACTACGGGATCTCCGGGATTGGGGCGGTCTGCCATACTATCAACCCGCGTCTCTCCGCAGAGCAGATGATCTACATCATCAATCACGCCAAGGACCGTTTGCTCTTTGTTGATCTCACCTTTGTCCCGATCATAGAGAAGTTGCGCGAACATCTGCCTGAAGATCTGCGTGTCGTCATCATGACCGACCGGGCACATATGCCAGAGACTTCTCTGGCGGGTGTACTGTGCTATGAAGAGGTCCTGGACGGTCAGCCGGATCACATGGATTGGCCGGACTTCCCGGAAGAGACTGCCGCAGGCCTCTGCTACACTTCCGGCACAACGGGCAATCCCAAAGGAACTTTATATTCCCACCGGTCCACGGTGTTGCACGCCTACAGTTTGTGCGTCACCCTCCCGAAGGTCCTGCAGGAGGGCAGCCGTATTCTGCCGGTTGTCCCGCTGTTTCATGTCAACGCCTGGGGCTTGCCCTATTCAGCGCCGCTGTCCGGTGCGAGCATGATCTTCCCTGGCGGCGCGTTGGATGGCAAGTCCCTCTACGATCTGATGGAGCGAGAGAAGGTGTTTTCCGCATGGGGCGTTCCGACGGTCTGGCTCGGTCTCATGAATGAAATCAACCAGCGCGGCCGGTTGCCTGACGGTCTTGGGGATATCGTTGTTGGTGGATCTGCCGCGCCGCGCTCCCTGATCGAGGGATTTGAAAAGCAGGGTGTCAATGTCTGCCATGCCTGGGGCATGACCGAAATGAGCCCGCTCGGGACGCAAGGCAATCTGCCACCGCGCATGGACGACTGGGGCATGAAGGAGCGGATTGACCGAAAACAATCCCAAGGCCGCCGGGTCTTTGGTGTCGATCTCAAAATCGTCGACGATGAGGGCAACCGCCTGCCGCATGATGGCAAAACGCCGGGTCATCTCTATGTGCGCGGAAACTCGATTACGTCGGGCTATTTCGAGAACCCGGAAGCCTCAAAACTGGTTTTCGACGAAGAAGGCTGGTTCTGCACCGGGGATATCGCCGCGATTACATCTGATGGTTTTTTGGTCATCACGGACCGGTCCAAGGACCTCATCAAATCCGGCGGCGAATGGATCAGCTCGCTTGATCTGGAAAACATCGTCATGTCCCATTCCGGCGTTGCCAATTGCGCCGTGATTGCCGTGCCGCATCCGAAGTGGGATGAGCGCCCGCTGTTGATCATTCAGTCGAAAGACGACGATGCGCCACCGCCCAAGGACGAACTTCTTGAGATGCTGGGCGAGCATTTCGCCAAGTGGCAGTTGCCGGATGACGTGGTTTATGTCGATGCCTTGCCGATGACGGCGACCGGCAAAGTATCCAAACTCACTCTCCGCAAAAACTTCGCAGAAGGCGCAGCATGACCCCGGATAAACTGTTCAGTCTCGCCGGCAAAACAGCCCTTGTCACAGGTGGGGCAACCGGCATCGGCCGCATGGCCGCTGAGGGCCTCTGCGCAGCTGGCGCACGCGTCCTGATTGCCAGCCGAAAGGAGGAGGCTTGCCTGCGGGCAGCCGACGACCTCAACACGCTGGGCTATTCCGGCATAGTGGAAGGGTTCAGCGGCGATGTCGCGACCGAAGACGGAATAGGCGCTCTTACATCGGAAATCGCAAAGCGCACCGACAGGCTCGACATTCTGATGAACAATGCCGGGACCAGTTGGGGCATGCCGCTCGGCCAATTCCCCTATGAAGCCTGGGACCGGGTAATGCGCCTGAACGTGACCGGCCTTTTTCAACTGACCCAAAGCCTGCTGCCGATGCTGGAAGCGTCGGCCTCAGATGATGATCCCGCGCGGGTGGTCAATGTCGGCTCGGTGATGGGCGAAACCCCGCATGGCGACCGAGCGTACAGCTATGCGGCATCTAAGGCAGCTGTCCACCACCTGACAAAAATTCTGGCAAAGGAACTCGCGGACAAGCGGATCACCGTCAATGCGCTCGCTCCCGGACCGTTTGTCAGCAAGATGACGGCCTTTGCAACTGCGGACAAAGACACCCGCAGCCGGGTGGGAGCTCAAGTGCCGCTTGGCCGTGTTGGCAAGCCTGAAGACATCGCGGCAATCCTGCAGTTCCTCTGCGGGGCAGGCGGCGGCTATATCACCGGTGCAATCATTCCGGTCAGCGGCGGCATCAACGTGGAAACCGGTCCGGACCTGTTCCAGGAGGCCTATAATTGATACCGGATCTGGATCGAACTGACTTGCCTGTCGAGGCCCTGAGCGGTCTCGTTGGCAAAGAGGTCGGCGTGTCATCTTGGCATCGCATCGATCAGGTCATGATTGATGCCTTTGCGGATGTCACCAAGGATCATCAGCATATCCATGTTGACCCCGCAGCAGCGGCCAGCACACCGTTTGGTGGAACGATCGCGCACGGCTTTCTGACCCTGTCACTTTTGTCGGTGATGGGTCTTGAGGCGCAGCCCAAGATTAGGGGCATGACCATGGGGATCAATTATGGGTTCAATCGGGTCCGGTTCTTGAACCCGGTGAAATCTGGAGCCCGCATTCGTGGGCAGTTTGTCCTGAAAGAAGTCAAGGCACTAAAGCCCAGCGAGCTGGATATCACCTGGGCCTCAACCGTTGAAATCGAGGACGAGAGCCGTCCGGCACTGTCTGCGGATTGGCTGAACCGGTTCTATCTGGAGATCGAAGCCGCGTAAGCCGTGCAGGTTACGGAGGCATTTGTTGGGAGGCGAAATGCTTAAAAAACGCGAGTTGCCACAGGCTCTGCAGAATTTGCGGCTGCCGGTCGTCGCGGCGCCGCTCTTTATCGTGTCCTGCCCCAAGCTGGTGATTGCCCAGTGCAAGGCGGGTGTGATCGGAAGTTTCCCGGCGCTCAACGCCCGCGATGAAGACGGCGGTCCGGTCATGCTGGAAGCCTGGCTAAAGGAAATCGCTGAAGAACTCGATCGTCACAATCAGGCCAATCCGGACAATCCTGCAGCGCCTTTCGCGGTCAATCAGATCGTCCGCAAGACCAATGAGCGCCTGGAGCGGGACATGGAGATTTGTGTCCGCTGGAAAGTGCCGATCTGGATCACCTCGATGGGCGCGCGGGTGGATGTCAATGAGGCCGCGCATTCCTGTGGCGGCATTGCGCTCCATGACGTGATCAACAACACCTACGCCAAAAAGGCCATCGAGAAGGGCGCTGACGGTCTCATTGCCGTGTGCGCTGGCGCTGGTGGCCATGGCGGACCGCAATCGCCATTTGCCTTGATCCGCGAAGTCCGGGAGTGGTTCGACGGCCCGATCCTTGCCGGTGGTGCGGTTTCGACTGGAGAGGCGCTGCTGGCAGCGCGGATTCTTGGTGCTGATTTTGGTTATGTCGGCTCCCCCTTCGTGGCGACGCATGAAGCGGACGCGGCCGATATCTACAAGGACATGATGGTGGCTGGCAGTGCGGAAGATGTCATTACGACCGCAGTCTTTACGGGTCATCCGGCGACCTACTTAAGGTCATCGATCTCAAAGGTTGGTCTCGACCCTGACAATCTGCCGTCGGACTGGAAACCGTCGATCCTTCCGGACGGCGATGATCTGCCCAAGGCCTGGCGCGACATTTGGGGCGCCGGTCAGGGGATCAATGCGGTGAAATACGTCGGTCCGGCTGCCGAGGTCGTCAACCGTTTGGAACAGGAATACAAGGCGGCCATCTCCCGGATGCGCGCCGAGATTTGTTGAGGGATAGGTTATGGATCTTGGAGTAACGGACCGGGTGCGCCCGCTGATCGAGCAGGTGCGCCGCATGGTGGAAACCGAAATCGCGCCGCTGGATGCCGAATACCACGAGGAAGTCGGCAAGCATCCCTCCGGCGACCGGTTTTTGCACACCGACCGGCAGATCGAAATCCTGGAAGCGCTGAAGTCCAAGGCCAAGGAACGGGGTCTCTGGAATTTCTGGCTGACTGACAGCGAGCGTGGTTTTGGCCTAACCACGGTGGAATACGCCTATCTTGCCGAGGAAATGGGCAAGGTCGGCATCGCGGCGGAAGTCTTCAACTGCAATGCTCCGGACACCGGCAACATGGAGGTTCTGGAGCGCTATGGCACGCAAGCACACAAAAATCTTTGGCTGAAACCGCTTCTGACCGGAGATATCCGCTCCGCTTATTTGATGACAGAGCCGGACGAAGCCTCGTCCGACGCCACCAACATCGCTTTGTCCGCGGTCAAAGACGGCGATGAATGGGTGCTCAACGGCGAAAAGTGGTGGGCAAGCGGCGCGGGTGACAGCCGTTGCAAGCTTTACATCGTGATGGCGCGCACCGATCCGGACGCGCACAAGCACAGCCGCCATTCCATGTTCCTGATCCCGGCCGATGCGGATGGACTGGAAGTCCTGCGGCCGATGCATGTCTTTAATACAGATGATGCGCCGCATGGCCATATGCACATCCGCTTCACCAATGTGCGCGTTCCCGAAGCTGATCTCGTTCTGGGTCGCGGGCGCGGCTTTGAAGTCGCGCAGGGTCGTCTTGGCCCAGGCCGGATCCACCACTGTATGCGGGCGATCGGTCAGGCGGAGCGGGCGCTCGAACTCCTGTGTAAGCGGGCGCTGAGCCGGGAAGCTTTTGGCAAAAAACTCGCGGATCTCGGGGCCAACCACGACATCATCGCCAATGCGCGCATGGAAATCGAGATGGCGCGTCTGCTCTGCCTCAAGGCGGCCTGGATGATGGACACGCAAGGCACCCGCGCAGCGCAACCCTGGATCAGCAAGATCAAGGTCATCGCACCGTTGATGGCGCTGAAAGTGGTCGACGAAGCGATGCAGGTCCATGGGGCCGCCGGGATCAGTCAGGATTTCCCGCTGGCCAGCATGTGGGCGCATTTGAGGACCCTGCGCTTTGCCGACGGGCCGGACGCGGTTCACAGGCGTCAGGTCGCCCGGGTCGAGCTGCGCAAATACACCAACGCCGGGTGAGGTGTGCGCCATGACCACTGCGGCACTGGATCTTGAGGGACTGGCGTCTTGGCTGGAGCAAAACCTGCCGGGGTTCAAAGGGCCGTTGACTGCAGAAAAGTTCAACCGCGGTCAATCGAACCCGACGTTCCGGCTCTCCGCGCCCTCCGGCGCTTATGTGTTGCGGCGAAAGCCGCCAGGTGTGCTTTTGAAATCCGCCCACGCCGTTGACCGGGAGTTCCGGGTTCAAAAGGCCCTCGCAGCGACGGATGTTCCGGTCGCCCGGATGCATGTGCTTTGTGAAGACGATGATGTGATTGGCTCGGCCTTTTACATCATGGACCTGGTCGACGGGCGGAACTTCGATGATCCCCGGATCCAGGACGTCGATACGGCCACCCGGTTGGCAATCTACGACGAGATGAACCGGGTGCTCGCCGCCATCCATTCCGTGGATCTGGAGGCGGCTGGCCTGGCCGATTATGGCCCGGCCGGGAACTACTACCGCCGCCAGATCGACCGCTGGACCAAACAGTATCGGGCGAGCGAAACCGGAACGATCGCGGAGATGGACGCGCTGATTGAATGGCTCGATCAGAACATTCCGGACGATGACGGCCGCCGCACGCTGGTGCATGGCGATTACCGGATCGACAACATGCTGTTTGCAAAAGACAGTCCCGAGTGTGTGGCCGTACTCGACTGGGAGCTGTCGACACTCGGTCATCCTTTTGCAGATCTCGCAGCCCTTGTCATGCAATGGTGCTGCCCGCCGGGAACCGAAGGCCGGGGACTTGCTGGTGTTGATCGCAAAACGCTCGGTATTCCTGACGACCAGGCTTTTGTGGAAGCCTATTGTATGCGTATGGGGATCTCCGGCATTCCGGATTTCGGCTTTTATCTGGCGTTCTGCTTCTTTCGCATGGGCGCGATCCTGCAAGGTGTAAAAAAACGTGCGCTTGACGGCAACGCCTCCAATCCTGAGCAGGGGCTGAGGCTCGGCAAGGCGGTACCGGGTTTTGCCAAGGGCGGCCTGGAGGCTATCCAACATGGCTGATCAGCGTTTTTCAGGCCAAACGGTCATGATCACTGGGGCCGCCGGCGGCTTTGGTGCCGAAGCTGCCCGCAAATTTGCAGCGCTCGGTGCGCGGTTGGCCTTGTCGGACCGGGATGAGAGCGGGCTGGAGCAGATCCGTACCGAGCTGCAGGATATCGGCGCGGATGTCTGGGTTGAGGCCTATGACGTCGGCAACGAAAACGAGACCAAAGCGCATGTCGACCAAATTCTGGAGCGCTTCGGCTCCCTTGATATTGCGCTCAACAACGCGGGCATTTGTCACGATCTCAAACCTCTGACGCAGCTCGCAGTTGATGATCTGGATCGAATGTTTGCGGTGAATGTGCGTGGTGTCTTTTTAGGAATGAAATATCAGATCCCGGTGATGGCCAAGGCTGGGCGCGGTGCCATCATCAACATGGCTTCGGCAGCAGGGCTTGTTGGGGCCGGGATGTTGTCGGCTTATGCGGCCTCAAAACATGCGGTTGTCGGCCTGACCCGCTCGGCTGCCGACGAGACAGGCCGCATCGGTGTGCGCATCAACGCGGTCTGCCCATCCTTTGCGCAAACCGCGATGTACCAGAACTTTTCCGAAGCCTTGGCGGAAAGCCAGAATAGGCCGGCCAGCGAGATCGACGCAGCCTTCACAAAACGCAGCCCAATGGGCCGTGTCATCCGCTCTGACGAAGTCATCTCGGCGGTGCTCTGGTTGGCTGACCCGCACAACACGGCCGTCCACGGTCAGGCCATTCCGGTAGACGGTGGCCTGACCGCTGTGTGATGTGCCTAGTTTTTGCCTTGGAAAGAATTCTGGCACCTAAGTCATGTGTCTAGGCGGGAGCGGCACCGTATTTGTTTGGTCCCTTGTGCCCGGGAAGCAGACCGATAACTACTAAGAGAAAAAAACCGACTAGAACCAGCGTACCAATAGCGTCCGACCACAAATCAGCAAAACTTAAGCTCCATACTGGAAGAACAATCCATCCCGTAACTCCAAAATCATGAGTTCTGCGGACAGAAAGTGCTATATTCGGGATTGTCGTTAGAATGCCTAATACCCAACCGACTAGCGCAAACACCGGGCCTTCTAAAGAAAAACCCAAAATCAGTAGAATGGTTATCTGGAAAAACGAAAGAAAAAGAACAAAAAGAAAGTAAAACCAATAATCACTTCGTTTTGACCGTCCGTTGTAATTCAGCGTTTCGGCAAACGTCTGTTTAATGCTTCTAATCACTTGCAGACCTCACACGTCAGAAAACTCTGATTGTGTAGACGTCTCCAGACTAACGATGGTTCAAGAAAGATGGTTAAAATTTACAATAACTTAGGTTTATGAAACCCGTTCCCCAAGCATTTCGTGGAAAACCATCCCGGTCGACGGTAGCCCAACCGCTGTGTGATGTTCACGACCGGCCTTGCCTCAAGTGTCATCCCGGACGTGATCCGGGATGACACTTTCATTTCAGTTTGCCGCAGGTGTCGAGCAGTTTTCCGGCGGCGTTGCGAACGATTGGGTCCCGGGTCTCAGCTTGCGCTTCGCCCAGGATGACACATGATTGTGATGGCAGGCCAGTTCTAGAAGATTCAAACAAATAGCGTCAGCCTTTGTTTTTCTCGGCGAATGTGCCGCCGGTCTCGGCCATTTGGCGCAGGAGAGCTGGGACCTGCCAATAATAACTATCTTCTTCTGCGAAGGCTTCGATGCGCTTGACGAGTTCCGCTGCGCCTATCTGGTCCGCTGTGTGCATCGGCCCGCCGCGGAACCGCGGGAAGCCGTAGCCGAAGAGATACACCGCATCAATGTCGATTGGCCGGAGCGCGATGCCGTCCTCAAGAACGCGGATTGCCTCGGAAATCATCGCTGTCATAAACCGGCTGACGATCTCTTCTGCCGTGAACTTGCGCGGTGTGATCCCGGCCTTGGCCCGTTCTTCATCAATGATTTTTAGGGCATCCGGGTTCGGGCGGGCACCAGTCTCGTCGTAGATGTAAAAGCCTCGGCCGGTCTTGCGGCCGAACCAGCCCTCTTCGCAGATCCGGTCGAGGATCGGACTATAGCGCTCTTCCGCTGGCCGGGTGGCCGCGCGGCGCTTGTTGGTGGCCCAGCTGATATCGAGACCGGCGAGGTCGTAAACCTGATAAGGGCCCATGGCGAACCCGAAATTGGTCATGGCCGTATCGACCTCTTCCGGAGAAGCACCGTCCATCATCATGTAATCCGCTGCCTTCTTGTAAAAGGAGAGGATGCGATTGCCGATGAAGCCGTCGCAGACCCCGGCCCGGACAGCGACTTTCTTCAGCTTTTTTGCAAGGGCAAAGCCGGTCGCCACCGCGTCCGGTGCTGTCTTGTCGGCAACGACCACTTCCAGAAGCCGCATGACATGGGCTGGCGAGAAGAAATGCAGGCCAATGACGTCCTGCGGACGGCTGGTGACAGCGGCGATCTCGTTGATGTCGAGATAAGAGGTGTTGGAGGCGAGCACGGCGCCCTGCTTGGCCACCTTGTCGAGCTCGGTGAAGATGCTGCGCTTCACATCCATCTCTTCGAATACGGCCTCAATGATGAGATCGGCTTCTGACAAGGCACCCAATTCGACCGCGGAGGACAGATTGTTGGAGAGGATCTGATCGCGCTTGTCGGCGGCAAGCTTGCCGCGTTTGACGGCCCCGTCCAGGTTCTTGGCAATCGTCGCCAGGCCCCGGTCGAGCCCGCCCTGGTCGCGTTCGGTCAAGGTGACGTCAAACCCGGCCAAGAGGCACGCGGTCGCAATGCCGGAGCCCATCGTGCCGCCACCGATCACACCGATCTTGGCAATCTGGCGGGGTGTTTCCTTGGCTTCCGGGATTTTTGACACGGCCCGCTCGGCAAAGAAGGCGTGGATCAGTCCGGCGCGCTGCGGACTTTCCATGCAGTCCTGGAACAGGCTGCGCTCTTTTTTTAGGCCGTCGGCCAGCGGCAGTGTGCTGGCTTCAACCGCGTCCACGCACCTGTGCGGCGAGAACAACAACGGTTGTGTTTTTTGCAGTTTCTTCCGATAGGCCTCAATGGCTTGCTGGTCGGCGTCTGTATCAAGTTCGCCCGTCTTGCGATGGCTCAAGGTGCCGTCTGCAAGCGCCTGCGCTGCTTTGAGCGCAAGGTCACGTGGCGCGCCCTCTTCGACCGCATCGACCAGCCCGGACTCCAGCGCCTTTTGCGCCGAAACCGGCTTGCCGCTGGTAATCATGTCTAAAGAAGCAGCAACGCCGGCAAGCCGCGGTGCGCGCTGGGTGCCGCCTGCACCGGGCAGAATGCCAAGTGTCACTTCCGGCAGCCCGACCTTGGCGCTTGGGACGGCAATGCGCGCATGGCAGCTCAGGGCGACTTCCAGGCCGCCACCGAGAGCCGTGCCATGAATAATGCACACGATTGGTGTTTCCGAGTTTTCAAGGAAATTGCATAGGTCCGGCAACCACGGGTCCTGTGGTGGCTTGCCGAATTCGCGGATATCCGCGCCTGCAATGAAGGTGCGGCCTTCGCCATAAAGACCGATGGCCTTGATGCCGGGATCTTTCTGAAGGTCTGAAACAGCCTGGTGGATACCCTGACGCAGCGCCTGAGAGGCCGCATTGACCGGCGGGTTGTTGAGTGCGACAAGTGCCATACTCCCCTGTCTTTCGACAGAAACCACATCGTTCACCTTGCTGGCTGCAGACTGCACTGGCGTATCCATTGAAGCTCTCCCATTCGTTAGTTTTCCGAGGATTGGCAATTTGACGGAGTGTCTGTCAACCCGTCCAGAGGCGTAAGCCTGTTCGCGCTATTCGCCGGACCGTGGCTTGTCCGTGAAAGCGCACCGGTCAGGTTTCAGATCGATCAGAGGGGTGCCATTGAGGCAGTCGAGCCCGCGCACGGTCAGCAGCGGACCGTTGACGGAGATCAGCTTGACCAAAGAGGTGCCAATGGGGTTGGGCCGGTTGGGCGAGCGCAGCGCAAATGTCCCGCGGACATCCCCGGTATGCGCCGGGTTCTGGATGACCAGATCCCGCCGCGCACGGTCGAGCCAGTACAGCACCTCGATGCTGTCGAAGGTCTCGATGTTTTTAAGGGCCGGGACCCAGGGTTCGAACACCTCGATCCGGCAATCCGGCCCGTTTTCAGGATCGCCGCGCCGTGGGCACTCCTTGCGGTCGAGCCAGGGTGTATGGATGCGTCCGATGTAGCGCAGCTGGGCATCTTCGGGCGGTGTGGTCGGGACGAAAACTTCGTGTGGGCGCATGTCGGTCATGAAGATCTGTCAATTTGGTTCAAGGAGAGAGCCAGCGGACGCGGCCCAGCGGGGTCAGGTCATAGCCGCCCATACTGGCAGCCTTGTCCTGAAACTGCTGCGTCCGGGTGAAGTTCAAAAGCAGCTGGACCGGATCGGTGAAATAGGCCTTCCGGTCAATCAGGAGATCAAAGTGTTCATCGGTCAGCGGGACAAACCCGAGTTTATACTGTTTGGCCATGGCTTGAACGCCGAGCGCTGCGTCCGCCTCGCCGCTGGCAACGGCCCCGGCAGCCTCACTTTCTGTATGGGCAAATCCGCTTGAAGACTGAAGATCCTCTTCATTCAGCCCCGCCTCTCCCAAAAGCCTTGAGAAGAGGGCGGCTGCGCCAGCACCCGGTTGACGGCGCACAACGCGCTTGCCTTTGAGACCGGTAACCGAATGAATGTCATTGGCTGCATCGCTTGAGACCAAAAGACCGCGTTTTCGGCTGGCCCAGCCGATGAGCACCGCATCCGTAACCCCGAGTTCGGAAACAGAAGCAACATTCCAGCCGGTTTGTTCGGGGATATGCAGCCCTGACAAAGCGGCCCGGTGGCGGGCAAAACAGTCAAGACCTTCCCGGCTGCCGTTGAACAGCGTGGCAAGGCCGCAAGCTGAGTCCCTGATTGCCCAGTCCAGCAGGGGGTCATGCGAGCCGGTGATCACGGCAGGCCGGTCTTCCGATACAAGAGATCCGGAGCCCTCGATCCATGCGCGGATTTCAGAAGCCGGGAACAGGAGTTTGCCGGTGATGCGCCGGTGCGGGATCTCATTGGTTGCTGCGAGGTCATAGACCTTGCGCTCTTTGACCCGCAACAGGTCGGCGACCTCGCGGGTCGTCAGATAGTCAGGTTGCTGTCTGGCGCTTTGTGGCACTTCAATCCCCATGAATGGACGCTGAACTTAGCGGAGTTTCAAAGACTTGCACAGGGGTGTCAGCGGCCGAAAGACATGCGGCAGAGATCAGCTGAGTTTACCATGCCAAACACCAGATCACCTAAGTTGACAACAATCGGAAAGGCGAAACAGCGGCGGGCAGTGTTGTTGTGCATCGCGGCAAATCTAAATCCATCTAGTTTGTTTTGAACACGCTCATAAACGTTTGGTCTTTTTGCCGCTAATGGATCCTTAGAGCGTTCTAGTTCGCCGGAAATGCAGTTGGACAATAGGCGTTTTTTGATCATTGCTTGGCTCAGCAATTCTGCCGAAGTTGTTTCGCGCTGCAAAATATTCAATCAGCATGTGATTAAAAAATATTAGTTTTTTTTGATGCCCCCCCTTTCAAAGGGCTTTGATTTTTGTTTTTCTACCGCCCACAGCTGAAATGAAGACAGACGGCACGGAGGGGTGCAGTCAGAAATCGCGAAGGCTGATAAAAACAAACAAACCAGACTTGGGGACAAAATGGCGAATAATCGGGGCGCTGCTGTTAAGTATGACAGCGTTCAAAAAAGCTATGACGGCGAAAGCCTTGTCGTAAAAAATCTCAATCTGGATATCCCGCCGGGCGAATTTCTGACCATGCTTGGTCCGTCCGGGTCTGGCAAAACCACCTGCCTGATGATGCTGGCAGGGTTCGAACCGGCAACGCACGGCGAAATCTACCTCAACGATCGGCCGATCAACAATGTCCCGCCACACAAACGCGGGATTGGTATGGTCTTTCAGAACTACGCCTTGTTCCCGCATATGACAGTGTCAGAAAACCTCGCTTTTCCGCTTCAGGTCCGCAACGTCAGTAAAGCGGAGCAGGAAGAAAAGGTTCATCGCGCGCTCGATATGGTGGAGCTTGGGAGTTTCGGAAACCGGCGCCCGGCCCAGCTCTCCGGTGGTCAGCAGCAACGTGTGGCCGTTGCACGTGCTCTGGTGTTCGACCCCGAACTCGTTTTGATGGATGAGCCGCTCGGTGCGCTCGACAAGCAGCTGCGTGAGCAGATGCAGTACGAGATCAAGCACATCCACGAAAATCTCGGCGTAACCGTAGTTTACGTGACGCACGACCAGACCGAAGCGTTGACCATGTCGGACCGCGTCGCCGTGTTCAATGATGGCGTGATCCAGCAACTGTCCACGCCGGATGATCTGTACGAAGATCCGCAAAATTCGTTTGTGGCGCAGTTCATCGGCGAGAACAACAAGCTCAATGGAAAGGTTGTTGAGATCCAGGGCGAGGAGTGCCGTGTGGAGCTTGGTGACGGAACGCAACTCAAAGCCGACCGTGTGAACGTCAGCTCTGTTGGCGACAAGACCACGTTGTCGCTCCGTCCCGAGCGCGTCGAATTCGATACCCACGACAGCATGGACAATATTGTCGATGGTCGGATCGAAGAACTCATTTATCTGGGTGACCACATCCGCGTTCGCATGAACGTGGCTGGCAATGATGAGTTCATTGTAAAA
The DNA here is from genome assembly GCF_000158095.2 of Roseibium alexandrii DFL-11. NCBI lineage: Bacteria > Pseudomonadati > Pseudomonadota > Alphaproteobacteria > Hyphomicrobiales > Stappiaceae > Roseibium > Roseibium alexandrii. The sequence goes on along the minus strand of NZ_CM011002.1, from coordinate 3,561,429 downwards.
GTTCGCAACCGCGGAGAGAAGCGCAAGCTTCATGTCGGCGAAACAGTCCCTGTGGGCTGGTCGTTGAATGACTGTAAAGCGCTCGACGCTGTTGTCTAAAGTCGCAAGGCGGCCGCGGTTTGGCCGCCAGCGAGATCGACGGAAGAAAACCGTTCAATCCTAAAAGAGGGAGCTACCAAACATGAAGCTCAAGACTTTGATCCTTGCCGGTACCGCCATGGCTTTTGCGGGCAGTGCTGCGCTCGCACAAGACATGACGATTGTGTCTTGGGGTGGTGCATATTCTGCTTCGCAGAACAACGCCTACCACAAGCCGTACATGGAAAAGAACCCGGGCGTAAACATCATCAATGATGAGTCGTCTGCTGAAGCTGTTGCCAAGCTGCGCGCAATGAACGAGGCGGGCAACATCACCTGGGATCTCGTGGACGTGGTTGCCTCCGATGCGATCCGTCTGTGTGACGAAGGTCTCGCGATGGAAATCGATGCGGACTCGGATTTGGCTGCTGCTCCGGATGGAACGCCGGCTTCTGAAGATTTCGGCGACCTGCTCGTTTCGGAGTGCTTCATCCCGCAGATCGTTTATTCCACCACCTTCGGTTACCGCTCTGACGTTGAAGAATGGGGTGGTAAAGAGCCGACAGACATCTGCGCGGTATTCGATACTGAAACGTTCCCGGGCAAGCGGTCGCTTGAAAAGCGTCCGATCAACAACGTCGAATGGGCGCTACTTTGTGATGGCGTTGCCAAGGAAGACGTCTATGACGTTCTGGAGACCGAAGAAGGGCTGGACCGGGCACTCGCAAAGCTCGGCACGATCAAGGACGACGTGATCTGGTGGTCTGCTGGTGCGGAAACTCCGCAGCTGCTGGCTGACAAAGAAGTTGTCATTGGTTCGACCTACAACGGTCGTCTCTTTGCTCTGATTGAAGAGCAGAAGCAGCCGGTCAAGATGTTGTGGGACGCCCAGGTGTTCGACCTTGATGGCTGGATCATCCCGACTGGTCTTTCCGATGAGCGTTTGGCGCGCGTCAAGGACTACATCATGTTCGCAACGGACACTCAGCGTCTTGCAGACCAGGCCAAATATATCTCCTACGGTCCGGCTCGTAAGTCGTCCGCTCCGCTTGTTGGTCAGCACGCATCACTGGGTATCGACATGGCTCCGCACATGCCGACAGATCCGGAGAACGCCAAGAACACCTTCCTCTATAATTATGAATGGTGGGCGGATTATCGCGACGACATCGACGCGAAATTCCAGGCTTGGCTGGCTCAGTAAGCCGTAACGCCTTGTTCCGGGTGGGCATTGCTCACCCGGGATATTCATTTGACATGCGGAAGATTATTTCATGAGCGATACCACTGCCGGTGAAGTTCTAACGACACAGGACGGCAAACCGCTGAAGGCCGCGCTCGCAAAAGCGTTGCGCCGGGAAAAGCTAAGGTCTCTGGCGCTGATCGCGCCGCTGCTGGTTTTCATTTTGATCACCTTTGTAGCGCCGATCGTCGACATGCTGTTCCGGTCTGTCGAAAACGGCATCGTCGCCGATACGCTGCCGCGCACTGTGATCGCTTTGCAGGAGTGGGACCCGAATTCTGGTCAGATCCCGGACGAAACGGTATTTGCCGCGCTCTACGGCGACTTGCTCGTCGCAGTCGATAAGAAAACACACACACGGCTCGGGTCCCGCCTGAATTATGAAGAAAGCGGGATTTCCAGCCTCTTCAGAAAGACCGGCCGGCGCATCAAGCGCATGGATGAAGACAGCGCCTTTCAAGCTCAATTCATCGATGCCGACAAAAAGTGGGGTCAGGTCGAAACCTGGCAGGTTCTTCAGCAGTTCTCTCCGCGCTACACCGACGGATATTTCCTGAACTCGGTGGACGCCCACCGCACCGTTGATGGTATTGAGCTGAAACCAGCGGACGAGCGGATCTATATGTTCCTGTTCGCGCGGACCCTGTTTCTGTCCATCGTCATTACACTGTCCTGCTTGTTGCTTGGCTATCCAATAGCCTTTTTGCTGGCCTCGCTGCCGCTTCGAACGTCCAATTTGTTGATGATTCTTGTGCTCTTGCCGTTTTGGACCAGTCTGCTGGTGCGCACATCGGCCTGGAAAGTGCTTCTTCAGCAACAAGGGGTGATCAATGACTTCCTTGTCTGGATTGGAATAATCGGGGATGCCAACCGGCTGGTGATGATTAACAACCAGACCGGCACGATCATCGCCATGACACATATCCTGCTGCCCTTTATGATCCTGCCGCTCTTCTCGGTGATGAAGACAATATCACCGACCTACGTGCGGGCGGCCAAAAGCCTCGGCGCCAACGATTGGACGGCGTTCTGGAGGGTCTACTTCCCGCAATCCGTGCCCGGAATTGGTGCGGGCGCGGTTCTCGTCTTCATTCTGTCGATCGGCTACTACATCACGCCAGAACTTGTGGGCGGCACTTCGGGTATCTTTATCTCCAACCGGATTGCCTATCACATCTCCTCATCCCTCAACTGGGGTTTGGCTGCTGCTCTTGGAACGTTGCTGCTGGTCGCCGTTATGGTGCTGTTCGTGGTTTACGACCGGATAGTAGGCATTGATAACGTGAAACTTGGATAGGAGACGGATATGAGCGCTTTACCCCCTTATGCGTCCCCATTGCAGCGGACGTGGTTTTATACTTTCCGTATCTTTTGTGGCTTGATCTTCTTTTTTCTGATCTTTCCGATACTGGTGATCCTGCCACTGAGCTTCAATGCGCAGGATTTCTTCACCTTTACGAAGGAGATGCTCGCCCTCAGTCCGGAAGGTTACTCCTTCAAACATTACAACGACTTCTTCACCAATCCCGATTGGCAACAGGCATTGACCAACTCGGTCCTGATTGCCCCCGTGGCGACCATTCTGGCAACGGGTTTCGGCACACTGGCTGCCATCGGGTTGTCTCAAAGCCATGTGCCCTACAAGTCTGCGATCATGGCGATCCTGATCTCTCCAATGATCGTGCCGCTGATCATTTCCGCGGCCGGCATGTACTTCTTCTATTCCCGGATCGGCCTGCAGGGAACATATTGGGGCGTCGTGATGGCGCACGCAGCGCTTGGCACACCGTTTGTCATCATCACGGTGACAGCAACATTGGTCGGTTTTGATCGCAGTTTGGTTCGCGCGGCAGCAAGCATGGGCGCCAATCCGGTTACCACCTTCTTCAAGGTGCAGATGCCGTTGATCGTTCCAGGTGTTGTTTCCGGCGCATTGTTCGCTTTCATCACGTCCTTTGACGAAGTGGTTGTTGTTCTGTTCTTGGGATCAGCTGGCCAGAAGACACTGCCATGGCAAATGTTCACCGGTCTACGCGAACAGATCTCACCGACGATTTTGGCGGTCGCCTCGCTCATGGTGGCGATTTCGATTGCGCTTCTAACAGTGCTGGAACTGTTGCGGCGCCGGTCGGAACGCCTGAGAGGCCTAACACCGGGATAAGAGACCTTGCGCCATCTGTCCGGATTTGCGCAGGACGTGACGGTTTTGAACATGCCATGCGCACGCTTGCGCAGTAGGAAATAACCGAGCTGTTTCCAAAAGACCGGTGGCGGAACGCCAGTCACCGGGTGGACGGACACCCGTCCCGGCAGCAAGACAATTTGGGTTTGGGCCTGGCGGGCCGGCTTCTTTTCAGAAGCCGGCCCGTTTTCTTTTTTGAAGGGCTCTTTTTGGTGGTGACGCACAGGAGGACGCTATGAACGACGACATGATCCGGATTTATGAAATGAACAATGGCGAAAAGGCATTCTCGCCATTTTCGCCGCAGGAGATGGACCGCCGGCAGGCTCAGCTCAGGACCTTGATGGAAGACCGGGAAATCGACGCCTGTCTGTTCACCTCGTATCACAACATCTGCTATTATTCGGGCTTCCTGTATTGCTACTTCGGCCGGAAATACGGGCTCCTGGTCACTCAGGACAAGGCAACCACGATTGCCGCCGGGATCGACGGAGGCCAGCCGTGGCGCCGGACCCATGGTGACACCGTGATTTACACAGACTGGCGCCGGGACAATTATTTCCACGCCATCCAGTCGTTGCTCGGCTTGCCCAATGCCTCTGTGCGGCGTGTCGGCATCGAGTTCGATCACGTCTCTCTCGATCTATTGAAGCAGCTTGAGGCAGCACTACCTGGGGTCGAGCTGGTCGACATTGCAGCGGATGCCATGAGCCAGCGGACCATTAAAAGCGCGGAAGAGCATGTCTTGATCCGTGAGGGCGCCCGCATCTGCGACGTCGGCGGGGCGGCGCTCGTTGATGCCGTTCAAGCGGGCGTTACCGAGCACGAAGTCGCGATCGCATCCACCAATGCCATGATCCGCGAAATCGCAAAATCCTTCCCGTTTGTCGAGCTGATGGATACGTGGACCTGGTTCCAGTCCGGTATCAACACGGACGGCGCACATAACCCGGTGACCAACAAGGTGGTGGAAGCCGGCGACATCTTGAGCCTGAACTGTTTCCCTATGATTTTTGGCTACTACGCGGCGTTGGAGCGTACTCTGTTCTGCGAGCATGCTTCCGATGACCATTTGAAGCTTTGGGAAGTGAACTGTCACGTCCACCGTGAAGGCCTGAGGCTCATCAAGCCGGGTGCGCGCTGCCGTGACATCGCGGCGGAGCTGAACGACATCTACCGAAGCCACGATCTTCTGAAATATCGCAGTTTTGGATATGGCCACTCATTCGGGGTGTTGAGCCACTACTATGGCCGTGAGGCTTCGGTTGAGTTGCGGGAAGATGTCGATACCGTCCTGGAACCGGGCATGGTTGTTTCCATGGAGCCGATGATCATGATCCCGGAAGGAGAGCCGGGTGCGGGCGGATATCGCGAACATGACATCCTGATCGTAACGGAAGATGGTGCGGAGAACATCACTGGCTTCCCGTTTGGTCCGGAGCACAACATCATCCCGAAACGATAGTTGCGGTAGCCGCTGGGACATTGTGGGGTCCGGCGGCGGCCATGCAGGACGAATTGTGCTGCAATTCGAATTTTGAAGCCATTGGCTCAACGCGCATGACCGGGCATTATCCAGCCGCAACAAAAAGCGACATCCAGTTTGGGAGACAGTTGAAAATGATCAAGATCCATGGCCGCAAGACCTCGGCCAATGTGCAGCCCGTGATCTGGTGCCTGGACGAGCTGGGTGTCGACTACGAACGCCTTGATGTCGGGGGCCCGTTTGGCGGCACGGACACCCCAGAGTTCTTGGGCATGAACCCGTTGGGTCTTGTGCCGGTTCTGGAAGAAGATGGTCAGGCGATTTCGGAAGCCGTCACCATCCTGCGTTATCTGATGAGACGCTTTGGCGGACATCCGAGTGACCCGATGGCGGCCGCGCAGATCGAAAAATGGGCCGACATGTCCCGTCAGCACATCTATGTGCCGTTGATCCCAACGATCTTTATCCAGATGGTCCGGGTGACTGCGGAAGACCGCAACGGAGCAGCGGTCGCCCAGGCAGAAGCTGCTCTGAAGCAGGCGATGGCTATCTTCGAGGCAAACATCAAAGGTCCGTTTTTCGGCGGTGACGCACTTAATCTCGTCGACTACCAGGTTGGCGGCCTTTTGTACCGGTACTACGAGCTGGATTTCGATCGTGCGGATCTCCCGCAACTGAAAGCCTACTATGATCGGCTGTGTGAGCGGAAAGCCTATCAGGAGAACATCATGATCGACTTTTCCGCGATGAAGGTTCCTGGCGCTTGAGTTCCTAATGCGCTTAAACTCAACGAGGCTTCAGGGGAACCTGGAGCCTTTTTTGTGTGCCGGATGCAGGTCCTTTTTGGCACAACTACACTTTTCGGCTGCGTTTGAACATGCAATCACTTGGGTAAAACCAAATAGGCTGTTGGGTGACGGGAGATACAGGAATGAAGTTGTTGCGGCATGGGGCCCCAGGCGCCGAAAAACCGGGCCTTCTGGACAAGGACGGCAAGATCCGCGATCTCACGGGCATTGTTCCGGATATCGCGGGTGCGGTTTTGTCAGATGCCGGTCTTTCGGCCCTTCGCGGCATTGACGTTGAAAAGCTTCCGGAAGTCACGCCTGGAACGCGACTTGGCCCCTGTGTTGCCGGAACAGGCAAGTTCATCTGTATCGGTCTGAATTACGCAGACCACGCGGAAGAGGCCGGCATGGATGTGCCGCCGGAACCGATCATTTTCATGAAGGCAACCAGTGCGATCTGTGGTCCGAACGATCCCACTTTATTGCCGCGCGGCAGCGAAAAGACGGACTGGGAAGCTGAACTGGCTGTCGTGATCGGCAAGACCGCGAAATACGTCAATGATGCGGACGCCATGGACCATGTGGCCGGATATGCGGTGGCCAATGATATCTCGGAACGCAGCTATCAGATTGAGCGGTCAGGCCAGTGGACCAAAGGCAAGTCCTGCGACAGTTTTGGTCCGGTCGGGCCATGGCTGGTCACCCGTGACGAGGTCGCTGACCCGCAAGATTTGAACATGTGGCTGACAGTAAATGGCGAAAAGCTTCAGGACGGCTCCACCCGCACAATGGTCTATTCTGTGGCGTATCTCGTCTCCTATCTCAGCCGGTTCATGTCGCTGCATCCGGGCGACATCATTTCCACAGGGACCCCTCCGGGTGTCGGCATGGGCATGAAGCCGCCGCGCTATCTAATGGCAGGAGACGTTGTGGAGCTCGGCATCGAGGGCCTCGGCTCCCAGCGGCAAGCAGTCATTGCGGACTGACACTTCCTTACTTGCATAGGCTCGGTCTAGAGCTTCCTCAAATAACTCAGTGTTTCCTTCAGGCGCTGGAGCCGAGCGCTCAAAAAACCAGTGCCGTGATTGCGGGACAGTTGTTCCGTGTAGGCAGGGTAAGCGATCTTAAAGGAGGGGGCGACCTTTGCAGCGCACCCGTCGCCAAACGTTGACATCTCGCGCCGGTAAGTTTCCATGAATTCATTTGCGATGTTTTGAAGCGTCGCAACCTGCGCGCCTGAAAAGTTTGCAAATACAGTCGCGGGAAAAGGGTTTCCCGTCAGCGTGGCATAAACTATGGCGGCCATGTAGGAATTGCCCAGCGGTGTCAGGTGGACACTGTCGCTGAACAATGCAGCAAGGATTTCCGCAGCTGTCATGTCCTTGAAACCCGGTAGTCCACCGGGTGTTGAGACCAGATGCTCAACCAAGTCGGCCAATGCCAGCGAAGCCGGGACAAGCATGATCCGGTCCTCCCGGCCGTCCTCTGCGAGGCCAGCGTTCACACCCGCCACAGCACATTGCCAGACCGGCCAGGCATCGCGTTCATAAGCGATCCATGAAGATGGATCCTCAAGGTTCGCAACATCCAGCCAGGGCGCGTAGAAATAACTCTGTCCGTCGGGATTGTGCGCGTGAAACACATCCTGATACGCACGGAGAAACCGAGGAGTGTCTTGCCACAAGAGTGAATCCAGTAGACGATGCTGCTCGGTTATCAGCAACACATCATACAGCCGGGTATCCTCCGAAGCGCTGGCAGCAAGCTCGTCTTGAACATCGATCGGAGCTCCCTCCCTATCCGTACCGCCACCGTATCCGGACCAAGGTGATTGGTCGCCTGCACCGTAGCTCCGCTGTTTGATTGAAGAACCGCCAATATGCTGCATGTTCCAAAAGATTGGTTGCCCTGTATCTTCGGCGATCGCCGCCAGCATTTCCGGCATTGGACGATCGGTCAGGCTGTGACCGGAAATGAAGATCTTTTGCACGGCAGGTGTCTCACCGTCTTGAGGCAGGGATGGAAAGCCGGTTGTCGTCAACGCCGGTCCACTGGACAGAAAGACGACCGAAACGGCAAGGGCGATGGTTAGAAACAGGCCGCAGCCCAAAATCGCGAGTAGTCGACCCCATGTCATCACGCATACTCTCGAATAAGGCCCGCTCTGTGGGCATAAAGGGTTTGTTCGTCGAACCGGGGTCCATCTGCAGCAGCAGCCCTGATCAGCTGTACCAGCTTGCCCCGGTTTTCATGTAGATCTTGGATTGTCGCACTTAATGTAACCGGATCATTGAGCGGCGTGCCTGCTCCGCCGCCGTTGTGGCTCACAAGGTCATCGGAATAAGACGATTGGTAACCGACGATCGGAGCCCCTGAGACGAGCGCTTCAATCAGACAGCGGGGCGACTCCTGAGTCTTATGGCAATAGACGAAAAGATCGGCATCGCGCATTTCCGCGAGGATGGCCTCACGGTCAGACGAAAACCCCGGCAATTCGATTTGATCTTCCAGCTCTAGCGCTGAAATCTTCTGCTTCATATCTGCCAGTAGAGGGCCGTCGCCGATCCATTTTGCTTGAAGCGGGACGCCCGATTGCATCGGCTTTGCGATGGCCTCGACCCAATCGAGCGGGCCCTTCATCTCCGAGGCGCGCCCCACATAAAGGATTTTGAGCGGCGCACCGGACTGCACGCGTTCGGTTTTTTCTTCCAACGCTGCCGCATTGATCAAATCGCTGGACTGCGTATGAACGTCATAAACACAATGGGGGTTGTCTGAATAGTCCGCATAGGCCTTCAGCGTATCTTGCCCCTGAAACAAACCCAGTTTGCTGTGCCGGATTAGATGATGATGATACCGGACCATCATGGGCAGCGTCACGACCTCCTTGATCCGCCGCTTGAGCGGTATGGCGGGAAGCGTTCTGCGAATGACATCGTGCTCGACCCGGTCAAACCAAACGGCGTAGTCCCGGTTTTGCCTGATCGCTTCAAGAGCGGCCACGGCGGCCCAGTCACCAAACAAATATCCGAGCGTAAAACACAAGTGATCTGCCTTGGCGATCTTTTCGGCAATTATCTGCCGGGTTGATTTGTAGTCCTTGAAAAATCGTCCGATTTTATAGGCGAACGGGAGCGCAACCACCGTGAGCTGGTCACGGCAGTCAAGGTCGGCAATATCGACCCATGTGACCGTGGTATCGTCTTCCAGTCCGGCGGGCTGCTCGATGCCCATATAGGTGACATGGCCAAAGCTCTCGGCCCAACGGGAGAGCCCGGCGCAGGTCTGGTCATCCAGCTGCAATCCCCTGGGTCCTTTTCGCAACCGGACAGCCGTGACGAAAAGCACATGTCCTCCGCGCTGGTCTGCGCTTCCGCTCATGACCCAGCGCCTTTCTTGAATTGTTCAGAGTTGACACAGACCGCTGACACGACATGCCCGTTGTAAATCACCTGACGGCCCCGCAGTTTTGTCCCCCTCGAAAAGCCCGGGACACTGCGCTGGAGCATCGCGAAGAAGTCATGGCCGTCAAATGAGATCTCCAGATCTTCAAACTCGAAAAACTCCTGTGTGAGCGGGTACTGCGCCTTGTAAGCACTTTCCTTGGCCGTGAATATTCGGAGTGCCTGCCGAGCACTTTGGCCACTAGGCAGCCCGTCAAGCCATGTACGTTCGTTCGATGTACAGATGGTATCCCACATGCCTTCGGGGAGAGGTGAATCGGGCTCAATATCGAGCCCGATTGAGAGGGCATCGTCTTTCTGCCGGGCAACTGCCGCAAGACACAGTGTGCTGCTGTGGCTGATGGTGCCAATCAAACCGTTGGGCCAGATCGGGCTGCGATCGGGGTGCACGCCAATGACGGTCGGCTGAAAGCCGAGGTCTGCGATGGCCTTGCGAGCGCATTCTCGTCCAGCGAAAAACTCCGATCGGCGTGAGGGAACCGCGCTGGACACATGGGCTTCCTCATCCGGATAGCCGGTCGGTTCTCCGGCCCGCGGATCTCCCACGGCGATCTGAACCCCGTCTGGAAAAAGATCCCAAAGCATGGCTGTGCAGTCACCCCCGGTTCCCAGAGAGCGCCTGCCGCCGTGCGCTCAGCGCCGCCCGACGCTTGGCCGCGCGGCTTGCAACTTCGCCAAGTCGATCGTCTGCGCGTCCACCGTCCGTCAGGTGTCCGGCAAGGCCACCAACGGTCGGAAATCGGAAGATGTCGGTGATTGTCAGATTTGGAGCCACGCTCGCTTTCAGGTCCCGGTGGAGCTGGACCGCAAGCAGGGAATGTCCGCCAAGGTTGAAGAAGTTGTCGTTCTGCCCCACTTGGCTCAGCCCGAGGATCCGCTGATACGCATCCGCGACGGATTTCTGCATGTCGCTCTCTGGCGCAACAAAAGCGCTTTGGGCCGTCTCGCGAACCGCTGCATCAGGTGCCGGCAGAGCCTTCCGGTCAATCTTTGCATTTGGTGTGAGCGGGAAAGCCTCCAACACGACGAAATGAGCGGGAACCATGTATTCCGGCAGTGCGTCCTGCAGCTCCGAGCGCAACACGTATTCGTCCAGCGATCCGGATCGGGTCCGGACATAGGCGACCAACCGGACATCATCAGCCCTGTCTTCGCGTGCAGTGACCACAGTTTCGATCACGCCGGGATGAGTGGCAATCCGGGATTCGATTTCACCAAGTTCGATCCGGTATCCCCGCACCTTGACCTGGTGGTCCGTTCGCCCCAGGAATTGCAGTCTGCCATCTTCGAGCCTGCATACGAGATCTCCGGTGCGGTACATGCGGCCGGGCGCAAACGGGTTTTCTAAGAAACGGTCTTCAGTAAGTTCCCGACGTTTGAAGTACCCGCGTGTGACACCTTCGCCGCCGATGAACAGTTCACCGGGCTGGCCCGGAGCGGCAGGCCGGTTTCTGGCGTCAAGTACATAAAGCTGGGTATTGACGATGGGTGTGCCGAGCGGAATGGGCTGGTCAGCAGCGCCAACATCCGCAGTCGACGACCAGATGGTTGTTTCGGTCGGACCATACATGTTGGTGATCGTGGCCGAAGTGCACGTCCGAATGTCTTTCAACAGCGACCCCGGGAACGGTTCCCCGCCGATATAAAGATGACGAATGCTGGAAAAGGCTGCCCGATCTTCCTCCCGGGTGAGGAACATCCGCGCCATGGACGGAGTGCACTGCATGTGCGTTACGTTGTGGCGGGCAAGGTCTGCGGCGAGGCCCGCGCCGGCGGGCGGTGTCTGCTCGGCGGGCATTTGAACTTCGCCCGCGTTGACACGTCGGATGACTTCGGCCAAGGGCTTCAACCGGTCAAGGGCGATGTCCTGAGGCACGCCAAAATCGATCAGGCAGGCGACCTCGTTGACACCAATGGCACTGATTTGCTCCACACGTTTGAGCGCATCGGAGACCGTACCGAACAGCCCACTGTCTTCAAAGTAGCGCAGGAAAGCAAACTCCAGGATCGCGTCCAGCTCGTCTTCTAAAAGCGTTTGCAGGTCGATATCCATTGGATTGCTCGCACCTTCCGGCTTCTTGAAAGCTGGAAACGCCCAAGCGTATTGCTTGATCAACGCTGCCGCGCTGCGCAGATACTCCTTCATCGGGCCACGTGCCCGGTCCATCACCTCATCCCGGTCCTCTCCGAGGAGCGTATGCAGCATCAGGGTAACCTTGTAGTCATCCGGATTGCGGCCGCATTCAATCAGGGTGTCCCGATAGATTTTGATTTTGCCAGCCAGCTCGTCGATGGATTGCCCGAGAAGGTGGGTCAGAACATTGGCGCCGTTGCGGGCTGCATCCCGATAAGTCTCCGGGTTTCCGGCTGTTGTCAGCCAGACCGGCAGCTCGTTTTGAACGGGTCTTGGTTGCGTGACGACGCTGACGGTCTTGTCGCCGGCTTCAAAGTCCACCGCGTCTCCGCGCCAGAGTTTCCGGACGGTCTCAATGTCCCGGTACATGGCTGCCTTGTTGTTCGGCGGCCTGTTTTCCGGGCGCAGAACAAAGTCCTCCGGCATCCAGCCGGATGCAAAGGCAAGGGCAACCCGGCCATTGCTAAGGTTGTCAATCACCGACCACTCCTCGGCAACCCGTGCCGGGTGGTGAAGGGGAAGCACGCAGCTGCCGGCGCGGATCGACAGGTTCTTCGTGACGGCGGCAACCGCTGCACCTGAAACCGACGGGTTTGGATAAAGTCCACCGAAGGAATGAAAATGACGTTCCGGCGTCCAGACCGAAGTGAAGCCGTTTTCGTCGGCAAATTTGGCGCCTTCTAGAAGCAGCTTGTAAAGGTCGCGGCCGGCGCCTTCATTGTAGCCCCAGAAAAACAGCCCGAAATCGACGCTCGCTGCCGTACTGGAGTCATCCGCTGCACGTGATGTACTGACCTGTGAGGTTGTCGTTTCAGAGGAATGAATGACGACCTTGAAGCCACGTGTCAGGGTCCAGAAAAGTTCAAGAACAGAGATGTCGAAGGAAAGACTTGTGACAGCAAGCCAGACCGGTTGGTCTTGCTGATCGATTTTAATGCGATCGTCCATTCCGGCAAAGAAATTGACAACATTCCGGTGCTCGACCATCACGCCCTTCGGCCGGCCGGTCGACCCTGATGTGTAGATAACATAAGCGAGATTGTCTGCTCGAACGCCGGTCGGCGGCTGTTCTGCTGAGGCAGCGCGCGCCAGAACATCCTCGATGAACACGGTCTGTACTCCGGGCGCAGCAAGCGGCTCTGGAAGTGCGCGACTGGATAGAATGACCGATGCACCGCTGTCTTCGACCATGTAGGTCAGGCGATCATTCGGGAAGTCGGGATCGAGCGGAACGTAAGCTGCACCTGATTTCAATATGCCAAGGGCGCCGCAGACCATCTCGATGGACCGGGGAATGTTTAACCCGACAAGCTTGTCCGGTCCTGCGCCGAGTGTTTGCAGTTCCGTGGCAATGCGATCTGCGCGCCCGTTAAGCTCCCGGTAGCTGATGGACTGATCGTGCAGGGCAACTGCCGGAGCATCCGGCGTTGCCTCCGCCTGACGTTCGATCATCTGATGAACGCAGATCTCCAGATCCACATCTGTAGCAGACGCGTTCCAGCGATTGAGTACAAGGTCGCGCTCGTCGGCGGACATCATAGCGACATCGGCGGCCACTTGTTCCTTGTCAGACAGGACAGCGGCAACGAGTTCAACGCGCTTGGCATATTGTTTTGCTGTATCAGCGGAGACCCGCGATGGATCGAAGATCAGCGTAGCCTTGCCCTGGGCAGAAACGTTAAATGTCAGCGCGCAGTCGGCCAGAAGCTCCGGCCGCGTGTTCGCTGCTTCGGTTTCAACAATTCCGATTGTATATGCCGGCCGCGCCATCCCAGGCACCCGGGAGATGAGATCCGACAGGGGGGCGGGCCGGTCCCGCAATTGCACCAACTTGGCATTGGTGTCGTCACAAAGGGCGCTTAAGGGCCGCTGCCAATCGATATTGATCGGAAATGGAAGGCTTTCCGAAAAATGGCCAGGAAACTTGTCCGCGAGCGACGCGCTCTTTGGTCCGAGATAAGCGAGACCAAAATGGTCTTGGCCCGAGAACCTTCCGATAAACAGGGCGATTGCCGCAATGGTGTCCTGCGGCGCGATTGAGGAGGGAAGTGATAACGGCAGAAGTTCTGGCGCGGCCACACGTTCAGCATCGTCCTTGATCCCGAAAAGGCTCGGTATCTCGAGCGATTTGATCGTGGCAATATCTGCTTCTTCATGACGGGCAGCAATTAGGACTTCAGCATCGAGCGCTGCCGCTTCGTCCGCTGAATAGAGAGGCAGTTGCTCATTGAGCGTAACGGACGGTCCCAAAGGGGCGTCCGAGCCAATCGCAATGCCGTCCAGCAAAACCGGTTGATTGCCGGTGGCAATCAGAACGCCGTCTGGACCGGCCTTCAAAACAGTCCCGGCAGGCCCATTTGGAGTGCCGGGCGGCGCTAAATCGAGCTTGGTAATCTTGAAAAGACCGCGATCGGTTCGCACTTTTGGCGCGACCAGAGGGTTCGCGTACCCCTCCCCGAAGCTCAGGGCCCGGAAGAGGTGCGAAAGCTCTTGTGATGTCCGGGACAGGTCGAGTGTTCCGGAAAGCGTCGGGCGCTTGTTTTTTCCGAAGTAGCTGCGCTTTGAAAAATCCTGCGAAATTCCGTTAAGTGTATTGCTGTCCACTTTGGCGATGAGATCGACAAAACTCGCATAACCGGCCTCAAAGCATTTGGCATTCAAGGTGAGGCTGGTCTCGTCGGGGCTGATGTCAAATTCAGCTTGGGTGTAGATCTTGCCCTTGTCCGCACCAGACACAATTTCATGCCAAGTGACACCAAAACGCTGTTCGCCTTCAAGGATCGCCCATGCTGGCGCATTGAGACCGGCGTACCGTGGCAGAGGTCCGTCGTGGAAATTGACCGCACCGACACGCGCCCGTTGCCAAACGGTGTCGGGAAGCATTCTCAGATTGGCAATGCTGAACAGCCAGTCGAACTGGAACTCTGCCGTGGTTTCCTCAAGAGAGTTGCCCCACTCGGCCGCTTGAATACCATGTGATGTCGCCCAATTCCGAATTGCCGGGTTGGAGGATATGACCGCAACGATGCGGTGACCGCGATCTTTCAGGTGTTCGCCACACTGAACTAGAAGGGATTCATCGCCTATCAGGAGACAATCGAGCATTTAGGTTCCCTTGGATGACGCATAACTGGGCAGTAGCAAATTCTTTGCAAAAAGAGCACGTAGACTAGTATGCATATACCCTCGAAGAACCCGTTAATTTATCCGAGAATTTACGGATGATTGTCTGATGTTCCATAATACACGCGTGAGAAGGTCCATTTATTAAAATATATTAAGATTTGAGCCCGGAGTTTACGTTTATTTTGGTGATCAAGCTTGAGTCACGTGAAAACCAGCTTTCCGTTTGCCTCTCTCAATCGGCCTAACACTATGCTAAATATTTACAGGTATGGTTCGCTTAAAAATTTGAGGCGAAGTCCCATTTCCGGATACTTGAAATGACAATAGGATCAACCGATGCCGGCCTGAACGATGTTGCAATCGTCGGGATGGCACTTCGTGTTCCAGGCGCACGGAACACCGGCGAATTCTGGGAAAATCTCAGAAGCGGTGTTGAATCAGTGCGCACGCTCAGCGATGCGGAACTCGAAGCATCGGGCGAAGATCCGGTGAAGGCGGCGCAGCCGAATTACATCCCCAGGACAGCGGATATTCCGGATATGGAATTGTTCGATCCGGAATTCTTCGGGCTTAGCCCCAAAGAAGCCGCGATCATGGATCCGCAGCATCGGCACTTTCTCGAGTGTACCTGGGAAGCCATCGAAGATGCCGGGCGTCCGCCGGAAACCATCGAAGGTCCTGTTGGTGTTTATGCCGGCTGCGGCATGGGCAGCTATTTCTATTTCAACGTCTGCAGTGACCGGCAGCTGATGGATCAGGTGGGCATGTTCCTGCTTCGTCATACCGGTAACGACAAGGACTTTCTGGCGACCCGGGCCTCCTACGCTTTCGATCTCAAAGGCCCGAGTGTCAACGTCCAGACGGCCTGCTCAACCTCGCTTGTTGCGGTCCACTACGCTTGTCAAAGCCTGTTGAACGGCGAAACCGATATGGCTCTGGCCGGCGGTGTGACCATCGATCTGCCGCATCGCCGCGGGTATGTTTTTCAGGATGGTGAAATCCTCTCGCCGGACGGGCATTGTCGACCGTTCGACCATAGAGCAGGTGGCACTATATTTGGCAGTGGCGTTGGGGTTGTCGTCCTGCGACGTCTCGAGGATGCGGTTGCCGATGGCGACAACATTCATGCGGTGATCAAGGCGTCGGCCATCAACAACGACGGTCACAGCAAGGCAGGCTATCTTGCCCCGAGCGTGACCGGACAAGCAGAAGCGATCATCGAGGCGCAGGCGCTCGGCGAGATCGAAGCCGACACCATTCAATATGTCGAATGCCATGGAACAGGCACCTACCTCGGCGATCCGATTGAAATCGAAGCCCTGACCCAGGCGTTTCGTCAAAGCACCAGCCGAACCGGCTTTTGCCGTGTCGGATCAGTGAAATCCAACATTGGCCATCTGGACACGGCTGCCGGTGTTGTCAGCCTGATAAAGACCTCTTTGGCGCTGAAAAACGGCGAAATACCGCCAAGCCTTGGATACGAGAAGCCCAATCCATCAATCGATTTTGCGAACAGCCCGTTTGTCGTCAATGATAGGCTGACCCCCTGGCCGGTGAGCGCCGGTCCTCAGCGGGCTGCGGTCAACTCCCTTGGTGTTGGCGGAACAAACGCTCACGTCATTCTGGAAAAGGCGCCGATGATCGCCGATGACAGCGTGCAGTTTGACGATGAGCCCCAGCTCATTCTCTTGTCTGCAAAGGCCCGGAAGGGGGTGTCAGACACCTCCGCCCGGCTTGCGGATGCCCTCGAAAATGATCCGGCATTACCTTTGGCCAGCATGGCCGAAACGCTCTTCTATGGCCGAAAGCCCTTCGAGTATCGCCAGATCGCAGCTGTGCGTGGCCGCGCTGATGCGATTGCCGTCTTGCGCGGTGAACAGCCCAAGAGGCTCGCCCATCATAAGGCAGGGGATCATCCCGGCACCGCAACGTTCCTCTTTCCGGGGGGCGGGGCGCAACATCCCGGCATGGCCCGGCGGCTCTATCAGGAAGACAATTCATTCCGCCAGACTGTCGATGAAGGATTGGCTTTCCTTCCCCCCGAAACGGCCGCCCGGATCCGGGAGCTTTGGTTCCCGCAAGAGGGCTCTGATCTTGGGTATGCAGCCGAGGGGTTCCTGACGCCGTCCCTGCAATTGCCGGCCATCTTGATCCTGGAAGTTTCGCTGGCTCGCTTGTGGATGAGCTGGGGCGTTCAGCCGACCGCATTGATCGGCCATTCGATGGGCGAGAATACAGCTGCCTGTATCTCGGGTGTCCTCAGTTATCGCGACGCTGTTGGCCTTGTTCATCTCCGGGGCAAGCTCTTTGATACAGTCGACCCTGGCGGAATGCTCAGTATTCCATTGAGTGACACCGAAGTCCGGGCGCTGATGCCGGAATCTCTCGATATGGCTTCCGTCAACGCGCCTGAGCTTTGCGTTGTTTCCGGGCGTGACGAGGACCTGGAAGACTTCCAGAAGGCGCTCCTTGAAAAAGACATCGATGCAACCCGGATCGCCATTGATATAGCGGCTCATTCGCGGATGCTTGGGGGGATCCTGTCCGAGTTTGAACAGTACCTGCGAAGCATTGCGCTCAATCGGCCGCAAATCCCGATCATGTCCAATCTCACCGGGGACTGGCTCAGCGATGCGGAGGCCGGTGATCCGTCGTATTGGGTCCGGCATCTGCGTTCGACCGTTCAATTCGGCTCTGGCATTGCTCGTCTAAGCGCAGATCCGCACCGGGTCTATATCGAGGTTGGTCCAGGAAAGACCCTGTCTTCGCTGGCCAAGCTACAAGCGGACGTAACCGCCAATCAGGTGTTCAACTCGCTGCCGCATGCCGACGATGATGCGGATGACCGTTTGTCTTTCCTGACCGCAATCGGCCGGTGCTGGGCCACAGGCTTGAAGGCGGATGTTACGCGTTGCTGGCGGGATTTCAGCCCCAGGCGCGTTTCGCTGCCACCTTATGCGTTTCAGAGGCAGTATTATTTTGTCGAGCGCAGTGTTTCGCGGGAGGGTCAGGCAGGGCCCGATATTCCTCTCTTGCGCCAAAAGGACATGCGGGACTGGGGATACCGTCCAGCCTGGAAACGGTCGGTTCCAGATCTTGTCACGGGCGCTGACAAGGAACCTCGGTCCTGGCTGGTTTTTCTCGACGATACAGGCACCGGAGAACAGCTTGCCGGCAAGTTGAAGAACGCCGGTCATCAGGTGACCACCGTTCAGCGCGGCGATGTGTTCGCCAAGGTTGACCCGCACACGTACATCCTGTGCAGCGAGGAAGGCAGACCGGGCTACGACGCCTTGGTGACGGGGATCCTCGAGGATGGTCCTTTTCCTCGAAACATCGTTCACGGCTGGCTGCTGACACAGGATGAGAGCCACCGGCCCGGTTCCAACTTCTTTGAAAGAATGCAGGAAGACGGCTTCTACAGTCTGCTCTATCTTGCCCAGGCGCTCGATGAGCAATCTGCCGTCGAAGAGGCGCACCTTACCGTTTTGACAAACGGAATGATGCGCGTTGGGGACGAGCCTGTTGTGTATCCGGCAAAGGCGACGCTGCTCGGTCCGGTTCAGGTCTTGCCAAAAGAGCTCTCTGGCCATTCGGCTCGCTTGATCGACTTGGATATCGCAAGGACTGCGAACATACAAACAGCAGGAAGCACGATCGACGATTTGTGGGACGAGCTTTTCGCAAACCCATCCAATGAGATTGTGGCCCATCGGCGCGGCCGCAGGTGGCAGCGGACCTACAAGCGTTTGCCTCTGAAGGACGGCCAACTCGAAGGTCAGTTCCAAAAAGGCGGCACATATTTCATCACTGGCGGTCTTGGCGATCTGGCGATGATTTTCGCAAAAGGGCTTGTTGAGGATTACGAAGCCAACATCGTTTTGGTCGGACGCCGCAGCCTGCCGGAGAAGCAGGATTGGGAAACCTATCTGCGGACGCATTCCGGTGAGGATCCGGGTGTCCAGGCACTGTCCCGCCTTGCAGAACTGGAGGCGCTGGATGCGAAGATGCTTTACGTGCCGGCGGATGTGACAAACCCGGAAGAGGTTCGTGCAGCTGTTGCCGCAGCAAAGGCCCGGTTTGGGTCAATCAACGGTGTGCTTCATACAGCCGGCATTGTTGATGATGATCTCGTGCAACTGAAGACCCTTGAAAATACCCAGCATGTTCTGGCGCCCAAGGTTCAGGGCACGCGCGTTCTGGACATGGCGTTTGCCGACGAGCCATTGGATCTGATGGTGCTATTCTCGTCAACCAGCACGGACACTGCGCCCATTGGCCAGATTGATTACGTCGCTGCCAATGCGTTTCTGAACGCCTATGCCGAGAGCAAGAGCGCTGAGAACAGCCCCAGGACGGTCGCGGTTCACTGGGGTATCTGGAGCGATATTGGTCTGGCCGCGCGCGCGGTTTCGGGTGAGGCGGCAGTCTCAAAGACGGCAACAACGGTTGGCGCGGCCAAGGGACCCTTGTTCGAGCGCTGGATTACCGATGCTTCCAACACGCGCTGGCTGGAATTCACGGCCAGCACGCAAAAGCACTGGATGTGGAATGAACACAGGCTCGTTTCAGGCGATGCGATCCTGCCGGGCACCGGGTACATCGAGTTGATCGCGCAAGCCTATTCGGAACTGGATTTGGACCAGCGCCCGGATATCCGCGATCTTGTGTTCTTTAAGCCGCTTGGCTTGGACGACGGTCAGCCTCGCAATATACGGGTCCGTTTAGAGGCTCAGGCGCATGGCACCTTGAAAGCCATTGTCGCGGCAACTGAAACAGAGGACCCGTCCGCATCGGTAGAAGTCTACGCCGAAGCTCTGGTTTGTCCGCTCAAATCCGTTCCACTGCCTGTGCAACTTGAAGACCTTCAAGCTCAGCTGCGCGGGACCGATATCCGACAAGCACCAGACGGCGGCACGATGCCGTCAGCTCAGGCTCATCATATCAAGTTCGGACCGCGGTGGGATGTGTTGCGCAGTCTGTCGCTTGGGCGCGGTGAAGCGCTGGCACGCCTGACGTCCCCGGCTGGCTTCAAGACAGATTACACGGAAACAACTCTTGCCCACCCCGGTCTTCTTGATATTGCGACCGGCTGTGCCATGGAACTTATCGAAGGCTTCAAGAGTTCAGGCGTTCTTTGGGCGCCCGTTTCCTACTCAGCGATACGCCTACATGAACCGCTGCCATCCGATGTGATCGCCCATGTCCGATTTGTCGATGAGAATGCTTACGGCGACGGTTTCGGCAGTTTTGACATTACCGTCATGCGGCCGGATGGAACGGTTGTACTTGAAGCTGATCGTTTGACGGTAAAACGCCTGTCAAATGACACCGGGTTTGCAAAGGATGTGAAAACCGGGGCAAGCCAGGATGCTGCCGCGCTCTATAAACTGGCGGCGCAAGTCAAGCAGGGCATTCCACCCGAGCAAGGATTTGAGACCCTGCAAAGGGCTTTGGCGACCGGCGAAACACAACCGATCATCTCGACGATTCCTTTGGATCTGCTCATAAAAAATGCCGAGGCTGAAGCGCAATCGCGAGATGCTCAGGACGGGCAGCTCTTTAAGCGTCCGGACCTTGACAGCGCCTACGAGGCACCTCGAAACCCGCTTGAGATCAAACTGGCCGAATTCTGGTCTGACCTGCTCGGAATTGAGAAGGTCGGTATTCACGATGATTTCTTTGATATCGGTGGGCATTCTCTCATCGCGGTCCGCCTGTTCCGGATGATCCGCCAGACTTACGGCGTCGACCTGCCCATGTCCGTCCTGTTCGACGCTCCGACAATTGCCGAATGCGCAGAATTGCTAGCCTCGCATGGTGTTGCCAGTGACGGGGATGCCTCTGCGGAAGAACAACCCGAACAAACTGCGAAACCCGATGAAGCGGTGCATCTGGTCACAATGAGCAAAGGTCCGGGAACTGAAGCTACGCCCTTGTTCATCTGTGCTGGCATGTTCGGCAACATCCTGAACCTGCGTCAGCTGGCCGTGCTCGTTGGGCGCGACCGGCCGGTGTACGGGTTACAAGCCCGCGGCCTTTTCGGAAATCAAGAGCCCCACGAAACCTTCGAAGAGATGGCGCGGGATTATCTCGCCGAAATCCGCCAGGTCCAGCCACACGGGCCGTACATGCTTGGCGGGTTCTCAGGTGGTGGGATCGTTGCTTATGAAATGGCCCAACAGCTTGCTGCACAAGGTGAAGAGGTTGCCGAAGTCATTTTGCTGGACACGCCTGTACCCGAACAGGTTCACCTGTCGCTCGTCGATCGCGTGATGATCAAGTGGCAGGATCTTCAAAAGAATAAAACCAAGTTTTTCAGTGTTTGGTTGCGCAACCGGAGAGAGTGGCGCGCTCGAACAGAAGCTCAACAGAATGCGGCTGGGGATCAAGCAACCGCAGACAGCTTTAACAACGAACGAATCCGTCTTGCCTTCATGCGGGCGCATGATGCTTATGAGGTTCGGCCATATAGCGGGCCGGTTGTCCTGTACCGGCCAAAGGCTAATGTGCTCTATAGGATATCCGGTGGCCGCCGTCTTCAGGATGGTCTGAACATTCTTCGTGAAGACAACGGCTGGTCCCCGTTTGTTTCAGAATTGTCGATTGTCGAGGTGCCTGGAGACCATGACTCCATGGTGCTCAATCCGAATATTCAGGTGCTGGCAAGCAGAATGAGAAATTCTTTGGAAGCAAGGGCAGCGGCGGCAATTGGCTCTGACAAGACCGGGATTGCGGCTGAGTGATGCCAGATCAGGTGGTGCTAATGAAAACCGGTCCTGTCGCAGATCAGGAGTAATCTCGGCGGTCTGTGATTGGTCGGCCGGCCATCAGGTCTTCGTAATATGGAACAGTCAGCGCTGCCTTGCGATCCCAGGTAAAGCAGTCAGTGGCGTACTCTACAGCT
This sequence comes from Roseibium alexandrii DFL-11, assembly GCF_000158095.2. Lineage (NCBI taxonomy): Bacteria > Pseudomonadati > Pseudomonadota > Alphaproteobacteria > Hyphomicrobiales > Stappiaceae > Roseibium > Roseibium alexandrii. The sequence continues at coordinate 3,540,021 of NZ_CM011002.1, read as the reverse complement.
GAATTGGCCTTTGAAATCTGGTCGGCTGGTTTGGTTACAGCCTCTTCCATCGCGTGCTGATAGCCTGCGACCATCGCATCTAGAGTGTTTAGTTCAATACGAAAGCCGCGACCCTCCGATACCAGATCGCCGGGCGCGCCATAATTGGTAACGAAATTCACGCAGCCCGATGCCATCGCTTCGACCACCACGCCCGCGCCAAGTTCTCGGATTGAAGGAAAAACGAACCCGTCTACGGACTGTAGGAACTGACCGACATCCCTCTGCTCAATCCAACCATGAAAAATGACGCTATCGCTCCGCCCTGTTTGCTCGACGATCGCTTCAAGCCGTTCCCTTTCAGGACCGTCACCGACGATGTGAAGTTTGTGCTCTGCCAGTATTTCGCTTTCACAAAAGGCCCGAACAGCCACCTCCGGAACTTTGTAGGGTACCAGCCGCCCGATGAATGCGAAGTTGTACGGTCCATCTCCGGAAAAGGCAGGCTTCCGGTCCGTTCCGTCAAACCACTCAGGGTCGAAACCAACTTCAGGAAAGCTCACAACCTTTGAGGCCGCGCCTTCCGGCAAATCCTTTGCTGTATGATCAAAGGCAGCCAGGATCAGTTCGGCATTTCTGTACGTTGCAGAAGAATAGGGCAGGTATTTGTAGAAGTCCCGGAGTGCCCGGGCCCGTTCTTTTTCCCGTGTCTGTTCGGAGCGGAACTCTTTTGGCCAGTCCAAGTTGCCATTCAAGGGACCGATCACAAACGGAACCGGCGATTTGCCCGCGATATAGCTGGGCATTGTGGGCGACATGGGTGTGATCCGGTGCACCAGATCAAATTCGCCGGATTGCAGCGCGCTCTTGAAGGTTTTCCAAACCTCCCACTCAAATGCGAGGTATGTCGGATAGTGAAAAATCGTTCCGAGCGACCACGCCACCTTCCCGCCGCCTCTGATCCAGGTTGAGAAGCGATGGATTGGTTTTGCCACGTATTCATTATCGACATAGCGGAAGTCGGCGCCTTTTGAGCGCGGATCCTTTTCGATGTTTTCCCGGTTTCTGACATGAGTGGCGATGGTCACATCACAGAATTTTGCTAAGGAAAGTGCATACTTGTATCCAACAACCGGAAGCGATGGCCAATCCGGATTGCAATCATCAGCAAGGATCAGAACACGGGGTTTCTTCAATTATAACTCCTGGGACGGACACTTAGTCACTTAGCTGTAATCCTGCTAACACGCTGTTTCTGATCGGTTTCGAACCAAAACCAATTACTTCATCGTACCGGCGGATTTGTGCCGCCATTTCAAAAACATCCAAATGATTTTGGGGCCATCCCAAAGATAGCGCCGCCACATCCGTTTCGGGTTTGCCAACAAACGGAAAGCCCATTCCATTCCGCAGGCGCGAACCCATTCCGGTGCTCGCTTTTGCCGGTCGGTCAAAAAATCAATACTAGCACCGACACACAGGCCGATACCTGCAGCGCTGCCCCGGCGTTTCAGATCCTGGGCAAAAAACTCTTGCTTCGGAAAAGAGAGGCAAATCAGGAAGATGTCCGCATCGCTGGCCTCAGTAGCTGTCAGAGTTTTCTCCCAATCCAGTGCGCCTCGGTCCATGAAGCCAGACGGGATGTACTGCAAGTCCACACCCGGATACCTGTTTCGCAGCATCTCAATTTGGGAGAGATCGGGACCTATGACGGCGAAACGCAAATCTTGAGCTTTGGGATCCGCCAGAAGATCCTGCACGATGTCGGCCCCGGGATAGACCCTGAGATTCAGTTTTTGGGAATACGCCAGTCGGCTTAAGATCTTGCTGTCGCAGACCTTCCAGCACGCATCGTCATAAGCCGATGCCACCTCATCATCGCGTTCCAGAAGGATTACATGATAGACGTTTGGAGTGACAAAATATTCGAACGTTTGAGGCTTCGAGTTCAAGATGAGTGACAACCAGTCGGCCTGATTGCCAATATCGAAGTCAAGTCCAATGAACTGGAGTTTGGAGAACGGCGAGGCAGATGCTGCGGTCAGCGAATCCTCAGGTTTTTGCTCAGAACGGTTCGGCATGTGGCTCGTCGGATGTCGGTTGAAGCCTGCGATCATGAAATCTCAGAAATCTCAATATGTTGCGTATATGTGATCGAGATTAACAAACTGCAGGCGGGTCTGCTTTTTGATCAAAAAAGATCAATTTTTTAACCTGCTGAAAGATATACAGTCTTCGAGCCATCTTCAATCAGATCGCGATTGAATTCTTAATAACTTGCTACCCCGGTTCTAGAACCGAAAAGCACAGTTCCATGAAGTAACGAGTGGGAAAATGCATGCGTATGTGTGACGTAGCTTCTCGTTCGATCTATGAGGCGATCTCAACCGTTTTTCGAGGGGCCTAGCCCAAGTGGCGATTACGCAGAAAAAAGCGATGACCGGTGCAATTTGGACAATCGCTTCCTTTGGTGGAACGACAGGAATACGTTTCGTCTCCAACGTGGTGTTGTCGCGCCTTATCACGCCGGAAATCTTCGGCATTGCTATGGTGCTTTCAACGTTCAGATCAGGCATCGAACTGCTGACCGATGTGGGCATTGCACAGAATGTCGTCCGCAGCCGGAATGCCGATGATCAGTCTTTCCAAAACTCTGCCTGGACATTGCAATTTGTCAGGTCTCTCATTCTGTGTTCGATACTGTCGATCGCGGCCTACCCGTTGGCAAATCTGTATGAGATACCGGCAACCGCTATTCAGCTGAGTGCGGTAACGATCATTTTTCTTGGTGTGTCTTCGACGTCTATATTTTATCTGCAGCGGAATCTGCAGTTTGGACGTGCGAATATGTTCGAGCTGTCATGTGATTTTGTGACGGCGGTTTTGATCATCTTTTTCGCCTATATGAGCCCGACAATATGGTCGATCCTGATTTCGGGCCTTTTTGCGGCTGTGTTTCGGGTCGGGCTTAGCTATCTCTTACCGAGAGCGCGAAACTGGTTTGAATGGAACCGGGTGCATGTCCGCGAAATCTTTTCCTTCGGGAAATGGATGTTTTTATCGTCCCTGTTGTCATTTCTTTGCATGAACTTCGACAAACTGTATTTGGCAAAGACCATTCCGTTGGCGACTGTCGGCATCTATGCCATCGCACGAACAATCGCGGACCTGCCGGCATTTCTGGCTGGAAGGCTGGGGTATTCGCTTATCTTCCCCATGGTCTCCTCCCAGCATGCAGCAACACGTTTCGAGATAAGATCGGGCCTTTTGGCACTTAGAACAAAACTATTGACGCTCGCGGCTCTCGGGGTTGCTTGTGGCATAGCGTTTTCAGATGTCGCCGTGTGGATTATTTATGATCCACGCTATTTCGATGCAGGCTGGATCCTGGCCATGCTGCTCATCGGAACCTGGGGCGCCATTCTGTCCGCTTTTTCAGAGTTTACGCTCTTAGGCCTCAGCAAGCCGGGCTACGGTGTTGTGGCGAACGCTTTGAAACTGGCTGGAATACTTCTTTTGCTTCCGATTGGGTATCAATGGATGGGACTTCCTGGGGCATTGATCGGCTTGGCGGTTGGTGAGATCGTTCGGTATTTGCCGCTTGCGATCGGGTCTGTTCGGGAAAAGACATCCTTTCTTTTGCATGACCTGGCGATGACCGCGATTGTTGTCGCAGCGACTGCAGGTTTGATGTGGGGCAGGAGTGCGGCAGGTTATGGCACCTCGCTCGACGCCGTACTACCGCTCCTTTCCGCTGGCGGCGTGTAATGGAAATGGGCCAGCGCAGATGACCATTGGGATCGTGATCATTGGCCGCAACGAAGGGGCGCGGTTCCAGAACTGCATAAGGTCCCTTCAGGGGATGTCTGATCGTGTCGTGTACGTCGATTCCGGATCAACAGACGATAGTGTCAGCTGGGCTAAGGACGCAGGTTTTCAAGTTGAAACTCTGCCAGCAGACCGCCCGTTCACGGCAGCCCGTGCCCGAAATGCTGGCTACCGTAGGCTTGTTCAAAAGTTCCCAGATACCACTTTCATCCAGTTCATGGATGGGGACTGCCAATTGGATGCTGGTTGGCTCAAAGCCGGTTTGGACTATTTGGAAAATCACCCCGGTGTCGCAGTTACTTTTGGTCGTCGGCGGGAACAATTTCCCGACGCCACCATCTACAACGCTATGTGCGACTTAGAGTGGAATACTCCGATTGGGGAGCGGCAGGAGTGCGGTGGGGACTGCCTGGTCCGCAGGGCGGCTTTCGACGAAGCTGGCGGATACCGTGATGACTTGATCGCGGGTGAAGAGCCGGAGATGTGCCTGCGGTTGCGGGAGAACGGCTGGAGGATCTGGCGGCTTGATGCCGAAATGACCCTCCACGATGCCGACTTGCAGCGTTTTTCCCAATGGTGGAAACGCTCGGTTCGGGCAGGGCACGCATTCGCTGAAGTTTCTTGGCGGCACCGGAACTCGCCGAAGAGGATCTGGCAACGCAACGTTTTCCGGGCGGTTCTTTGGGGAGGCGCGTTGCCAAGTGTTACCGTTGTTGCCGGGATGATCCATCCAGCGTTCTTACTGTTGTTTTTGCTCTATCCGTTGCAGCTTGTTCGGCTGATGCTCCGGTCATTTCGGGCGGGCCGTCCTGCGGCTATTGGGTTTTATGAACTGATCGGAAAGTTTGCCGAGTTTCAAGGTGTCCTAAAACATTATTGGAACAGATTTCTGATGCGCAACAGCAAGATAATTGAATATAAGTAGTACTTGTGTGCAGATCGTAGTTGTTTGCCATTTTCAGCGACAAAAATTGAAAGAGCGCGGCTGGGGTTAATCTAACGGCGAAATTTGTCTTTTGGTTTTCATGCAAATGTTGGTCTGTAGAGGTATTGGGATATGCATTTTGTGACGTCGCGCATTACCGAACCATTGAAAAAAAAGTTCACAAAACAGACGCGCAATTACCGGATGCAGGCTTTTATCGGTCACTTGGGAATACGAAATGGAGAACGCGTACTGGATTTAGGCGGTGTGCCTGAGTTTTGGGAGAATTGCCCTATACCGTTGGACATAACGATCTTAAACCTCCCAGGATATAATCCGCGCACCGTGCCACAGTCCCATCATCGCATCACTCTGGTTGAGGGGGATGCATGCAACGTCGAATTTGCTGCAGACAACAGCTTCGATATCGTTTTTTCCAATAGCGTTATTGAACATGTCGGAGACAAGACAAGACGTTCCGAGATGGCCAGAGAAATCCGGCGCCTGGCGCCCAGGTATTGGGTGCAGACACCTTCAATCTGGTTTCCTATGGAAGCGCATTGTCACATGTTCTTTTGGTGGTTTTACCCTGAAGCCGTACGCCGTTTTTTCATGAATCGTTGGCGCAAAAGCTTGCCGGCCTGGACGAATATGATGTTGGGCACCACGGTTGTTTTGCGGGGGGAGATGCTAGCACTCTTCCCAGATTCTGCGATATGGACTGAGCGGAAATTTGGGTTCATCAAAAGCTACAGTGCGTTTCGTAGTTTAGCGCCATGACGGTCCATAACAAACGAAATGGTTCATTGATGCTGGTCGTGCTGAGACCTCTTTGACAATTGCCGAGGCGCTTAACCCTTTAATCTGATCAGTTCAGAAACTTCTGGAGTGTCCGTCTGATCTTGCCAGTAACCATATCCATTTTCGGAATTTTGCTTTCAATAGTTTCCTTTACAACACCCAATCCGGCTGGATCCCAGGGCCGATTGCCAGCGTAGGCTGTGCGATCCAACACACCATAAAAGCGGTCCCAGATCTCGGTTCGATGATAAGAGTCGCTCAATTTTTCTTTGTATCTCGCGTGCCAAGGCTTCACCGTTCCAATCAAGTGTATGATGCGGTTCTCCGCGGTATCCGGCCGTTCGTATTGTGACGTGTTCCAGACAGGATCCAGAAATTCTGTATCGCCGTCGAAAAAAACGTTTAAAGCGTCCTGATCTTGCGAATGAAAAGTGTCAGCACGTTCCAGCGTCAGATCGATCAAATGGTTTCTAGCATCGAGTTTCCGCCAGCGATCAAGATCGATTATTAAAACACCGCTGTTAAAGTAGTCGTATGGGTTAGTGAGCTGAAGCCGTTCACCAATAAAGAGGTGAGGATCAGCAGTCCTTACGGAAATATCACGAACAGAACCTATTGTTTTTCCGTGCATTTTGGCTGTGTTTAATTCAGCTAAATCGCGGAGCACCAATAGATCACAATCAAGATAGATGCATTTTGATTCTTCTCCCAAAAAGTCAGAAATAAAATAACGCGAATAGGCGGATTTTGACTTTAGATACATAGTTGAGCGGAACTTAGAGATATTCTGATAATCTATGTCATAAAATACTACGTCCTGGCACATCGGATGAGGTTTCCAGGAATTAGATAACTTATGTTTATCTTGTTCTGAGAGCCGATCAGCTAAAACATGGATACGGCAAGGTATACTTGAGTGCTCCAACGACGAGCGAATAGTAACGGCCAAGCCTGGAAGGACCTTTGTATCGGCGCATGCTGCAATGTTTGCGTACAATTGTGTCTCCTTCAAAACTTGCTGCGTGTTGATTGCGGTATGGCCTATTCAACGCGCCGGGTATCGAACGCGGGATCTGCGCCTCTATGAGAGCTGACAGTTTCGGCATCGGCTTGCTGCTGGCGACTTCCTTGGCTCGTTGTTCTGGCAATTTGATCATCGAAGGCGCGTGCGAGGTTTCGAATGTCATGCATGGCCGCGACCCGCTCGCGCCCAGCCTCACCCATCCTTTTGAGTTCTGCCGGTTGCTTTGAAAGTGCGCTTCGAAGTGCCTCGGTCAAAGCGCCCACATCGCCCGGTGGAACGAGCCAGCCGCATGAAACATCGACCAGCTCAGGGATGCCGGCAATGGTTGTGGTAATCACGGGCCGCGCCAGGGCGAGGGATTCCATCAGGACGATTGGAAGTCCTTCTGCATAGCTCGGGAGAACAAGGGCGCGTGACGACTTTATGAAGTCCTGGACTTCCGAATTTGAACCCCATCCGTGCAGGATTACATAGTCCTCGACTGCATGTTTTTTGATCGCAGCCTCCACATCCGCGCGGCTTTCTCCGTCGCCAACCAGGATGACTTTGATATCGGGAAAGTCCGCTTTCAGAGCAGAAACGGCGGCCGGAATATGGACTTGGCCCTTCTCCGGACACAGCCGTCCAACACAGACAAACGTGTTGTTTGTGGCGCTGACGGGCGGCTGCGGGCTATAATCGGCCAGTTCTATCCCGCAGCGCGCGATGTGAATCTTTTCAATGTCCTCAGCCCCTTGGGTGAAGCTGGTAAGCAGGTTCTTGCAGTAATCCGATATGGCCAACACGAAGGTCGCATTCTGGATCTTCAACGCGAAACTCTGAGCTGCCGGGTTTTCAAACTCATTCGGGCCATGCGCTGTGAAGCTGTAGTTTGGTCCTCCCAGGGAATGCGCCAGCATCGCAATTGCGGTGGCGTTGGTCCCGAAATGTGCATGAAGATGCCGGATTCCTGCCCGGCTCGCCTTTTGGCGAAGGCTCGCGGCTTGCATCAAGTAAGCGACATGCCGGACGAAGCCGCCGCCGGCATTCGAGAGCAGCTGTTTCCAAATTGGCAGGGTACGCCAAACGCCAGTGATGTTTGTCAAAAGCTCGCGGATGGATGCCAGAAGTAGGTCTGCAAGTTTTCCGTCCAGCAAATACTCAGTTCTTGCAGCCTCGATCCGGTCCTTCGGATCAACAAGGTCACCGGCAAATCGCCGGCAGGCAAACGGTGTAACCTTGAACCCAATATCTTCAAGTGCGTGTATCTCCCGCCGGATGAATGTCGCACTTGGAACCGGATATGTGTTTAGGATGTAACCGATGGCACCGTTGTCCGGCATGGGGGAATGCGTCGATTGCGCTGTCACTTGGTGGCACCGGATAGAAAAGTCCTTTGTTTCCGTAAGAAGTTAGCGACCGGAGAAAACAAAAAGATCAATGGGTTCTCTTTCGCATTTATCAGTACGGAGCCAATGATTTTCTTATGAATTGAAGGGTTCAGTGCAAGCGCGGTCGCCAGATCCGTTTGTGATGTCTTTGCCCATTCTGCGACGAAAATGATTGAATCAAGGTACTTCGACGCTGCGCCTACATCCGTTGATGCAAACAGTGGTGGCAAATTGAAAATCACTAAATCATATTGCCGGAATGAAGGCTTCAATTCCCGCAACTTGTCTGACCAGATCAACTGCCCAGCCCGTTGAGAGTTTTTAACTGTGCCAATGGAAATGGTCGAGAGACCAGTGTCAGGTTCCCGTTTCACGGCTTTTTCGGACAACTCGCCTTCGTCCATAATGATATCGATCAGACCACGTTCGCCATCGGTGACACGGTTTTCGGACAAGGCGGCACTGCCATATGCGTTTGCGTCGACCAGAAGCACTTTGTGATCGGGTGTTGAAATGAGGCGAGCCAATTGTTCGGAGACTAAAGCGCTGCAGTTTTCTTTTTGCAGTGAGGTCACCCCGACGTAGCGCATTCGGCTGCCAGTTTCAGAGGTCGAACTTTGTATCAACGACGCAACATTAAACAAGGCTGAGTCATCAACCGCCACTTTGGCAGACGTCGATGGGAGTTCCTTTTTAGTGTCCGCAGTTCCAGCCTTCTTTTTCGCGCGGTAATTGGTTTTGCCTACTCCAAGGCAAGGCTGTCCAATGACGTTGGTGAGTTGCTCCGGGTTTCGGATGCGCGTGTCGAACAAAGACAAGATCAGGGCGGCAAACAGACCGATGAATCCACCAATTACACCAGCGACGGCAATGATGAGCAGTCCTCGGGTGTTGCTCTTGTGAATGGGCGGGTAGGCCGCCGACACTACCGTCGCCCTTGGTCCGACAGAGCGAAGTTGTCCCTGAAGCCAGCCGCTTGCCGCTTCCGCGGTTTCCAATCGGTCCCGCTCCAGTTTTGCCAGATACGCATCAACGACTGCATTTACAGTGTTTGCTGACGTTTGCGGATCGTCGGCCAGGAAGCTGATGTTTATGAGGTTGCTTTGCCCGATGCGGGAAACAATCAGCCTTTGCCGGAAGGCTTCCAGTTCCTCAATATCCGAGACGGTTTTCACGTCGTCGGCTTCATTGTCTGCCGCTGTACCTTCCAGCGTCTCGATTGCAGCTATGATGATCGAGGTGGACCCGATGATCTGTTGCTGGGTATCGAGAAACGTCGGCAAGGCTTGCGCTTCGGGCAGAAACACCCCGGAACCACCGCCGGGTAGAAGGCGCAAGTTCACGACATCAAGTGTCGCGGTTGCTTGAAACGTTGCAGGCCTGACAAGCACATAAGTGACTGCCAGCACGCCGAAAATTGCCGGGATGAGAAAGACAACCCATAAACGCTCGATCAAAGCGCGTGCCATCCACTGCCAGTCATACGTCGACCCGTTTGACACTGGCAGCGAACTGACGGCTGTTTTTGGAAGAGAAGAAACGTCCACTTTGTCTTATTCTCCAAGCCGAAGGCTGCCAGATGACACTCTCTGAGGTATGGCTCCGGACAGGTCGTCGTCTCCAAAGCGTGCGACCTTCACGATGTCGCCGGGGTTGACGCTTGTCGTTTCCTCAGCGTTCCGTGTTTGAACCTCACCGTCGACCGTCCGAATGATCGTGAAAGTGAGGCTTTGGGGCAAACTGATCTCACTACTTGGCCGCTGGCGGTCTGTGAAGCCGCTCGCGGAATTCACCAGGCTTTCCCGTGTCTTGATCCGCTCTTGATTGGCGCGCAACTCGGACCTTATCCGGACAAGTTGCGTTTCCGCGTCGTCGAGATAGTTCGCTTCATGATCCCGAAGCTCGATGCGCGCGGCTTCGAGTTCTTGTTCTGCGCGAAGGAGCTCTACTTCAAGCCGCTTTCTCTCCAGCTGACCGTCTGCTATTTCGCGATTGAGCGGCAGCAAACGGGGTGAACCGTAGCCCTGTTTGATCAGATCCTGGATTTTTTCCAGCTCAGTCTGAAAGGAATCCAGTTTAAGTTTGGCATCTTCCAGCTGCTGATTTAACAGGGTGATCTGGCCTTCAAAGAGGGTAATTGCCGCTGTCAGTGATTTCTTTTCATTCTTAAAACGCTGCAGGGAAGCTCTAAACAGCTGAGCTTGCTCGGCGAGCGCCCGAGTAAGATTTGGCGGCGCGTCTTCTGGCAGTGGCGGAAACACGGTTTCGCCTTTTGCCTGAGCCTCGTAACGGACCCTTTCCGCTTCCAGATCGGCCGCCTCGCTTCTAAGGGTTCGCAGTTCACCTAGTGTATTGATGGCAGAGCTTTCGAGGCCCCACTCCGACTGGCTGGGCGGACGATATACGCCACCGGCAATGCTCAAAGCGTTGAGCACCAGCATTCCAGGCCGATACGCGTACTCGCCCGGCGATGTGACCGCTCCAAGAATATAAAACGGCCGGTAGGCGGAAATGTCGACGGCCACATTTGGGAGTGACCGAAGTTTGGCTTGCTCTTGGAGGCGCTCGGCGATTTCGAGTGCCAACTCCCTGGGAGCAAGGCCTGCAGCGTTTACCTCACCCACAATGGGAAGCACCACGCTACCGGACGCGCCAACCTCAAATTCATTGGAGAGAGCTGGCCATTCCGCCACATAGATGCGCAGACGGTCTTGGATACCGAGGCGGTATTCGTCAGCCTTAGTCGGGATCGATCCGCCCAGGATGAACATCGGTAGCGCCATAAACAGCACTAATAGAAGACCGATTATCCTCAACGGATATCGCCGTGCTGTTGTGTCCGGATTAAACCCCAATTCCTACTCCACCACATGTACTTTTGGTATGATCGTAGCACTCTGAGTGACAGATTTAGTTCAAATTTGTAAAAACGGGCCAAATGAAATCTGACCATTGAAAATTGTGACAGTATATCGGTTTCTATGGTTACGGAAACCTATACACCCGTTCGCCCAACCCAGTACCAATTGTGGCCGCGCCTATTTGCTCAAAGCCCCCGCTTTGAACGTGAGGGTGCCGACTGTATTTTCGCTTGCAACACTGTGATGAATAGACGGCTCATCAGCGTATCGACGGCTTGCAATGCCAAACGTCATTCCAACCACGATGGCAAACACGATCTGTACCTGCTTGATCAGGAAAATCCATTCAAACAGAGAATGGAGGTAGGCGATGAGCATTGCCGTTCCGAACCCCAGAAGTAATCCGCCATCGGGCATCGAGCGGCGGCGCCAACCAACAAAAAATGCGGAAACCAATGGCACTGCAAGCAAAGCGTAAAAGGAAATCAGGCCCGCCCGACCGGTTTCTACACCGATCAACCTGTAAACGTCATGGACGATGTTGTTGATGTTGCCTTCGTTTTGATGAACGCCGGCAAGCTGGGAATAGTTATACCGCTTTAGCGTATGGGTATAGTGATTGAAGCCGACGCCTGTAGGGAAATCGTCTCTGATGAGGTCTGCGGCCCTGTTGAACGCTGCGCGCTCGTCATAAACATCTTCACTGAGAGCAGATTGTTCAAATCTCTTTTCGAAAACAAGATAGGTCGCCGGTGCAAGCGCCAGAGCCGCGATCCCTGCGAGGGCGGCGGCCGCCATGATACGGTTGGTGAGACCTGTAAGCGCAACGAGCACAAAAGTGAGGCCTATGCCGATCACCGTGAACCCGACTGCTCCGCGGGAAGCGGTGAGCAGCATGCAGCACAAGACGGTGAGAATAACCAGGCCGTTCCAGATCGTTCCCCGACTTTGGGTGAGGAGCATGAATAGAAACGGGTAAAGGACAAAATGAGCGATCATGCCAAGGGTATTTTGGTGCAGGAACAAGCCCGGAGCCTGGGCGTAGCCCAAGCCAAACCGTTGCCACAGGGACGCAACCAATTGGGCCATAATGCCGAGGGCCATGCCGCGTAGGAGCAGGTAGGGCACCTCTTCAAACGCGCAGGCACGGGCAACGATTGCTGCAACAAATGCCATTTTGGCAAACTGCCAGACCCCGAAGGACGCAACTGTCGGGTTTGCGGCGTTTGGGATTGATGTGGCTGCGACGGCCGTGAAGACAACGAATGGTAAGAACAGCAGCCAAGAGGTTCTGTGGCGTGGCAGGATGAAGAACGCCACTACAGCAAGATAATCGACGATAGATATCTCGATGCCGTAGACAAAACCTACCCAACCATCGGGAGCGTTAACAACGCCGATGTCAAGTAGCGGTATGCTGGTCATGAAAAAGGCTGCAGCGCCAAAGGAAATCCAGAAGATGCGCGTAAGGGTCTCGTACCGCCGCACCAGGAGCGCAAGCGGCAGCGTGCAGCATAAAACGATAAGAACGAATGCAATCTTCACTATTCGTACCGACCCTAATTCAGGCTTTTTTTGTCATTTTAGCTGATACTATCTGAACCCCGCTTTGAAATAACGAGATTCTGTTAATGGATGATGTGCTCCCGGTTTTTCGTCTGAGACTATGGCTGGGAATTGTCTGGCTTCTACTGGCCGTAGAATCTACTTCTGCGAAAGATCTACGTATCGCGGAAGTCACGATTGCAACGCCCGACATGATCAGTGTTGAGATCAAAGACCCCAATTTCAGACGTGGTGAAATCATTGAGCTTGACGGTTCGCTCCCCCAACCGGTCGGGACCTGGATTGCGTATGGCGACACGTGGGGGATGGTGATTGGTCCCGAGCGGCGCCATCTCAGGTTGGCCGACGCGCCTCCGGCGGAGTTGCTCGACCGAGAAGTTGTAGATCGTGCTGACGAGTACCTATTGAACGGCCGACAAGCTATCAGGTCTGTCTATCGGAAATCTTTCCCGTACGATTCCGGCTTCTATCGGTCATCCTCCGGTCGCAGCCAGACCGCAGCAGCGATGAAACACCAGGTGTTTCTGAAGTTGAACCGTTCTTTGGAGCCAGGGTTACACAGCCTCAGCTGGCCCGGTGACCTGTTTCCCGAGACCACGTTCACCTATGACCCATCAAAAACACGTGCACTTGGTATCCGGTCCACACAGGCAGGACACGCGCCGGAAGATCACTCAAAAAAAGCGTATCTTGCTCTGTGGGGTCCAGGAGGTCCGAATGGCGGCGCGATTGATTTCCGTAGTTACGGTCTGGACCGGTTCTCAATTCTGGATGATGCCGGCTCCGTTGTGTATTCCGCCGAAACAACACTCAAGTCGTTGCCGGACGCGAAAGAACCGTGGAATGGACTGGGGTCATCGCTGATCGATTACTCCAGTACCCGTAACCGGGATCGAGACATCCGGGGCTGCGTCAATCACTGTGCCAGGACATCAATTTCAAACTGGCGAGCGTATCGTGCTTCAGAGGCTGTCCGGCGCCGAAGATGCTGCCGCAGTGTTCGCCACAGTCGGTGCGGTTTCCTTGGAGACGATCGAAATTCTCGACAGTCAGTCTGCGCTGCCAGCAACAGTGGCCCCAGGTGCTACCGCACGGCGCGCTTTTTCGGCTAATCGGGCCGGCACATACGTCTTTGAGATGGATTACAGCGACTGGGTCCCGAAGCGGGACGGGAGCTACCGGATTCGTGTGGACGGGCTCGGCGTGTCCGATGTGTTCCAAGTGTCTTCAGATCACTGGAAAGACATTGGCAGATCAGCACTTGGAGGGCTTTACAATCATCGCAGCGGGATCGTGCTGGATGGGCGGTTTGGATTTGAGCGACCGGCTGCCTTCGTTCCAGGTCTCAATGTGGAAATCGCCGAAAGCATCTTGCCCCTGTCGTTCTCCAGCCATGGCCAATTGGGGCTTGTGCCGTTTGAGCATGCGGTCACCAGCACTTGGCACAATGGAAAATCGGCCGGGGCCGACTATTGGGGCGGCTACATGGATGCCGGTGATTGGGATCGCCATATCGCGCATCTTCGAGTGTCCCGCCTGTTTCTTGATCTTCTCGACTATCTGCCTGCGGACCGTCTGAGGACATCCTATGGCATTCCGAAATCCTCAGAGTTTTTGGATCCAGAGCTTTATGCCGGCACCGATGATCTACCGGACCTCCTCCATGAAGCCATTTGGACGATCGACTTCTTCCGAAGACTGCAAGGCCCTGATGGAACAGTCCGGGGCGGCATTGAAAGCGCTGGGCATCCAATGTTGGGCACCGCAAGTTTCCTGGAGACCCTTCCTGTTTTCACATATGCACCTGACATCAGCAGCACCTACACTTACGCGGCAATCGCAGGAAGCCTTGCACGGCATTTGGAAACATACGGAAAACCAGATCTCGCGGCTGTCTATCTTGGCAGTGCTTTTAGGGCCTGGGACGCGGCCGAGGCTGGGTTGTCCGACATTGATGCCTTTTACACTGATGCGGTCGCAGGTTTGGTTGCAGGGGGCTATTCAAACTCTGAAGGCTGGCCCGAAATACGCTTGAAGCTGAAGGAGGAGGCAGAAACGCTCCGCGTTGTTGCTGCCAGTTCCCTCTACCGCACAACTGGAGAGCTGAGATTTCGAACAGCCGCAGAAGAACGGCTGAGGGAAAATTGGGACTTGTATCTGGAAAAGAGCGATGCCGCATGGGATTACATCACCAGTTCGAAAACAGACTCAGGCATTCGCAAAACTCTGGAAAGTCTCTTCAAATCAGAAACGGCGCTTCTGCTCGAAGCCCAGGAGACGAACACCTATCCCAGCATGAAACACCCCTACGCCCCCGCGGGCTGGGGACAAGGCGGTCCGCCAGATTCTGGAATAGCGCAGTTGGCTATGCGAACGCACATGTTGACAGGTGACAACGCCATAATTGGGCTTGTGCTCGATACTCTGAATGGTCTGCTTGGTGCCAATCAGACTGGGATGAGCCTTATGACCGGAGTGGGGGCACGGCAAATACTGCATCCACTTCATGAAGACCATCGTGCGATGGGCGTTCAAGCCCCACTGGGGATCATTATCTACGGCTGGGCTCCGGCAAATGCTTTTGCCTATGGGTGGATCTTCGGGCCACCGTGGTCTCCGCTTGCGGAGGTTGGACTGACGTCTCAGTCCCAAAACACAAAGGTTGAGCCGTCGCGGTTTGCAATTCCGTATTTTGAGAACCTGATCGAGTTTCCAGATGTGATCATTCAGCAGGAATACACAGTGCATCAGACGATCGGTCCGGTCGCTGCACTGGCTATCTATCTCGATGGGCACGTCGATGCAGATTAGGCAAATCGGCCCGATCAAAGGCAAGACAGGATGACTGCCAGCGCTTATGACAGTGCAGATGCCTTGTGGTGACTTCCAGTCACTGGAGTTTACATCTTTTCATCCGCTAATTTTGCAGGAGCCTGCTGAATGCCGGCAACCGATACAATAGCTCTGTTGGAAGCAGCCACCTACACCGGGCTTTTGGTTTGGGTGTCGATCACCCTTGTCTTGACAGTTGTCTACTGCATTGAAGTTCTTGCAGCCGCTTTTTTGCCAAAACGGCAAATACAGTGTTCAGAAGAGCGCGTCCCGATGGTTGTCCTCATACCGGCACACAATGAGGAAGCGGGGTTGGCGGAGACCTTGAAAGCAAGCCAGAAGGGGCTTTATCCGTTTGATCGGATCCTGGTTGTTGCCGACAACTGCACCGACAACACCGCTTCGGTTGCGCGCCGGAACGGGGCCGATGTGATCGAGCGAAATGATCCGGATCACCGGGGAAAGGGATACGCACTTGATTTTGGTGTTCGCCATCTTGAGCAAAACCCGCCCGGCTGCGTGGTGATTTTGGATGCCGACTGCGTACCCGAAGCCTCGGCGTTGGACAGGACCCGGCAGGTGGCGGGCCATTTGGGGCGTCCTGTCCAGGCGCGGTATCTGATGACGCAGTCTGAAGACACGATTGCGCAGAAAGTCTCGGTCTTTACCTTCCGTCTTAAAAATTGGGTCCGTCTGCTCGGCGTCTTCAATTTGGGCGGTCCATCGCTCCTGACCGGCAGTGGCATGGCGTTTCCCTGGGACGTTCTTGCAAAGGCTGATCTGGCGCATGGGCATCTGGTGGAAGACATGAAACTGGGGCTGGATATGGCATTGCAGGGCGTTTCTCCGATTTTCTGCGATGATGCGATCATCCTCAGCCCGCTGCCACAATCGGTTGATGGCGCTGCGACGCAGCGATCAAGGTGGGTTCGCGGGCATCTTTCGCTCATGTGGGTGGCTCTGTTGCGTTTGCCGAAACACCTTGCTCAACGCAAGTGGTCTGCCGCTGCGCTGGTAGTGAGCGTTCTTGTTCCCCCCTTAACGATCCTCATCATCCTGCAAGGTGTTGCGGTCGTGAGCTCTTTGATCCTGACGGCCCTTTTGAAACTGCCTTTTCTTCCCCTTGGAATGGCTTTTGGGACAATGGTGGTTTTTTTGATCGCGACACTGGTGGCTTGGTGGGGGTATGGCCGGGATGTCATCCCCGCACGAAGCCTCTTGGGACTTGTGGCGCATGTGCTTGTGCGGATTGCCAAGTATCCAGCGGCTGTGTTCAGACCAAAACGGACCGGTTGGGCACGCACAGAACGAGACGCTGACAGCTCCGAGAACTAGGGCTATGTCTCTGTTTACCGGAAGGAATACGTTCAATTGCCATAGCGGATTAGATGACCGACGATCGTTTAAAAATGACGACCGGAATCCGAAGTTAACAAAGTAATGAGAACGGTAAAGATGGCGCACCCGAGAGGATTCGAACCTCTGGCCTCTGCCTTCGGAGGGCAGCGCTCTATCCAGCTGAGCTACGGGTGCTTGTCAGGCGCGCGTATGACGCGCGGCGGATAGAAGGTTCTGATACAAGAGACCGCGAAAAGAGGCAACGGGTTTTTGATAAAAAGCAACAGCTTCACTCCCTGCTCCAATCCCAAAGCTGCACAGGTCTCCTTGCGCAGAAAAACCTGACCGAGGTGATAGGCTCAAGCGTTTGCTGCGTATGGTAGGGACCATCAACAAGCGACGCGAGTCCACATGAGCGCCAAGGCATGCCGCAACCTTATCCTGATCCTCGGGGATCAGCTCTCCGCCGATATCTCAAGTCTGCGTCAGGCGGATCCGGAGGCGGATGTTATTCTCATGGCAGAGGTTATGGCCGAGGCCACTTATGTGCCGCATCACAAGAAGAAGATTGTGTTTCTGTTCTCCGCCATGCGCCACTTCGCACAGGAGCTGCGCGATGCCGGTTGGACAGTCAATTACGTACAATTGGATGATACCGACAATTCAGGGTCCTTTGAAGGAGAGGTGAGACGGGCGGTCAGGCGCCTTACGCCGGAACGTGTTGTGGTCACAGAGCCCGGGGAATGGCGCGTTCTTGAGAACATGAGACATTGGCAAGACGATCTGGGGCTGCCGGTCGAGATAAGAACTGATAGCCGCTTTTTCTGCGATGCCAGTACCTTTCGAGGCTGGGCGGACGGCCGCAAGCAGCTGCGCATGGAAAACTTCTACCGTGAGATGCGTAAGTCAACCGGACTATTGATGGAGGGGGACAAACCGGCGGGTGGCAAGTGGAACTATGATGCGGAAAACAGAAAACCTGCCAAGCAAGATCTCTTCATGCCGGAGCCTCTTCAGTTTGAGCCGGATGCGATAACCCAGGACGTTCTCAACCTCGTCGAACAGCGCTTTGAGAGCCACATCGGCCAGCTGGAACCCTTCTGGTTCGCGGTTACCCGCGCACAGGCAGAAGCCGCCTTTCATCATTTTCTCGATGAAGCCCTGGAGAACTTCGGTACTTACCAGGACGCCATGTTGCGAGGTGAAAAGTTTCTTTATCACGCAGTCATCTCTGCCTACCTGAATGCCGGGTTGCTCAGCCCGAAAAATGTTTGTGAGAAGGTTGTAGAGGCATATTACGCAGACAATTGCCCTTTGAACGCAGCTGAAGGCTTCATTCGCCAGATCCTCGGGTGGCGTGAGTATGTCCGCGGGATCTACTGGTTGAAAATGCCCGGCTACGCGCGCGAAAACGCATTGAAAGGAAGCCGCCCACTACCAGCATTTTATTGGACAGGAGAAACGTCCATGAAATGTGTTCAAGAAGCCGTAGGACAGACGTTGGAAGAGGCATATGCCCATCACATTCAAAGGCTGATGGTGACAGGTAATTTTGCGCTTCTTGCTGGTGTCGATCCAGTCGAGGTCCACGAGTGGTATCTGGCCGTTTACGCAGATGCCTATGAGTGGGTCGAACTTCCAAACACGCTTGGCATGAGCCAGTTTGCAGATGGCGGATTGCTCGCCTCAAAGCCCTATATTTCCAGCGGCAATTACATCAACAAGATGTCCGATTATTGCGAGAACTGTGACTACAACGTGCGGAAAAAGACCGGGGAAGGGGCTTGTCCGTTTAACGCACTCTACTGGGACTTCCTTGATCGGCATGCAGACGAGCTTGGAACCAACCCGCGGCTTGGCCAGCCTTATGCGACCTGGCGGCGGATGCCGGATGATACGAAGCAGGAATACTTGGACAGTGCGAAGGCTTTTTTGGCAAAGCTTGATGCTGGAGAAAGGGTGTAATGCGCAAAAATTACATGGTAAATATTAAGTAAAAAAATTCTCTGATCGCAGATGCTATTTCTCGGACGGTTTCCGTGAACAAAAAAAACGCGCAGCCATTAAAGACTGCGCGAAAAAAGTTACTGTGCACGTGGCCCCATCGACCACGGGCGCAACTCTAGCGGCATACCGGGGTAATGTCATTACCGTAAAATATTTTATTTTTTGATTTACCGAGATGCGACTGATCGTTATTCATTCTTGATCGTTATGGATGGTATCTAACAGTCAAAAAAATGTAAATATATGAAAGCCTTGTAGCTCACCGAAAACGTGAATGAGGTGTCATTAGATTAGCCAATACGCGCTATTTCGCAGTTATTATTGGCAATTATCCGGAGTGTTTTTTCCAGCTAAAGGTGCGGCGCTGGTCACTTTCACCTTTGCAATCCCCTGTTGTACAAAACCAAGTTTTTGAGCGGCCGCCTGCGTCACGTCGATGATGCGGCGTTTCACAAACGGACCTCGGTCGTTGATGCGAACCACAACCGACTTGCCATTCCTCAGATTGGTAACCGTTGCGAGTGTTCCGAAAGGGAGGCTTGGATGCGCGGCTGCCAGCTTGTTCGGGTCCGCCTGCTCTCCGCTGGCTGTGGTGCCCCGTAGGTTGTACCAAGAGGCCTTGCCGCATTGAACGAACGATTCCTCTGCCTTTGCCGGAGCAGCCCAGACGACACTGCTGAGGACAAGCGTTGCAAGAATGGAACTCCAGGCTTTGAGGAAGGTTGGTTGAGTCATGAACTGATCCCGCACAATCAACAGGCGGGTCTGTACCGCCGCGTTTCGACATGGGCGCCACTCTTAACGCTAAGGCATGATGAAACTGTGGCAAATACGACTTGGACAGGTAATTGAGTAAAATTTTAATAAAAATATATATCAAAATAGTAAAATCAAATTAACTATATTAATGCGAAGTCCTGTGGGTAACGAAAGTGCGAGAAAATCCTCCAGAGACTTATGCTAGTTAAGGCTAACGAAGCCGACGCCTAAGTATTTCAGTTTCAGCGTCCTCAGTTGTTTGTTTGAGAGGGATGATCTGGTGCAGATCAGACAAGGATTAATGCGTGCTTCGCACATGCAAGCCACTGCCTCAGAGAAGCTCGACGAGACAACGCTCTACGCTGATCTACTCGAAGTGATGCCGGTCCCTGCCGCCTATGTCTGCTTGGATGGCCGTATAATTTTACAAAATAGCCGGTTGCTGGACCTTTGCAGGGCCGCTGCAGATCCAGGTCCTTATCAGTATTTAACAGATATGATGTCCGCTGATGGATGGAGCCGGGTTCAAGCCGCACTTTCCACCTCATTGAGTGGGGTGCCGATCCAGTCCAACGGTACATTGGAATTTCGCTGCGGAACCGTGCTTTGCCGTCAGCTCCTCTGCACATCCTTCGTCTCTTTCGCAAACAACCAACCGGCAGTGCTCATGCAATTCGAGCAGGATATGGCGGATGAGCGGGAAAAGCCGGACAACCTGAAAACTGTAAAGGCGTCATTGGCGCGTTTGGAGGCGCGGGGCTCCCTGCCCAATGGCGTTGCATTGAAGCATTTCCCCGACGAGGTGTTGATTTTTGATGCCGTGGATACGGCTGAGGGACGTGCTGCGCGGATACTGGAGACGATTGGTGGCAGCTATAACACAGAAGACCTTGCCGCTCAGTTGAGCGAGTGTTCGGTTGATGTCGTTCAGACACTCTACATTCCGCAAAACGGGCCCATGCCGGGTACCGACGCGGATAGAAAAATGTGTGAGATTCGGCTTGTTCCCCTGCCAGCTGATGCCAGCGGTGATGATGCCGGTATGATGGCAATTATTCGCAGGAACGTGGATTGCCCCCACGAAATCGCTGAAAACCGAAGACTAGCCTATCAGGACCCGCTTACCAGTCTGGCAAACCGGCGGGCGTTTACCAGAGCGCTGGATACCGAGCTGCAACGACTGTCGCGTGATGAAAGCAGCGGCTTGGCTGTGTTCTATATCGACCTTGATGAATTCAAGAAGGTCAACGATCTCGGGGGGCATGATGCCGGTGACGACATGCTGCAAAGAGTTGCGTCAAGTCTGGCACTGACCTTGGGCGAGTTTGGGACGGCCGCCCGGATTGGCGGAGACGAATTCGCCGGCATGCTTCCTGCTGTAAACAAAGAGGCCGCGATCGCCGTTGCCGGGGAAATACTGGACGCTTTTGCAAGGATCCGCCTGGAGGTGTCTGACCGTGTCTTTACCATTGGTGGATCGGTCGGCGTAGCGTATGCGGCGGATTGGTTTGCGGTTGAAGGTTGTGATGGCGCCGCGCTTCTTGGATTGGCGGACCGGGCGTGTCTGCGCGGCAAACGTTTTGGTGGTCATTCGGTACAGGTTCACACGGTGCGGCCGCAAGACTGGCCGGCAGCAGGGCACGGCGTTGGCGTTATGCCGGAGCCAGGCAGCTTTCAAGCTGGAGAATTGGCGTTGTACTCCATGCCAATAATCTGCTTGAGCCGTAACAAAAAGTGCGGCGCAGAAATCTTGTTGCGTCTTCAGGGAGACCGGTCGCAGGGCTTGTCGTCAAAGGCTTGGATCAGCGCTGCGGAACGGTCCGGCTTTATCGCCCAGGTCGACAGTTGGACCCTGGACAAGGTATTGGACGCAGCGGAACGGTCTGCAAACCGAACGACACTGACAATGAATGTGTCGGCTGAATCTGCAAGAGATACAGGGTTCCGGGACAGCTTGTATCAACGGCTTTCAGTCAACCCATTGCTCGCCTGCCGCCTGTGCCTTGAGATTTCGGAAAAGGACTTTCTGCGCGAACCGGCGGATATTTCCTATTTCATCAATTTTGTTTCCGATCTGGGGTGCCAGACTGCGATCGATGATTTTGCCGGTCATTGGCCGGTGCTGTCGCGGTTGACCGGCTTGCGGGTCGACTGGGTGAAACTGGCGGCCGGGGTCGCACAAGAAGCGTTGGATAACCCGGCAAAAGCGAGTTTGTTAAAGGCGCTGGTTGGTGCGGCCCGGGAGCTGGGGTTGAAGACGATTGCAAAACATGTCGAGACCAAAGCAGAAGCGGACTTCCTCCGAATGTTGGATATTGAAGCTGCACAAGGCTTTTACTTCGGCCGACCGGAGCCGTGGCCCGAAGTCGCTTAATGTGTGCGATGATAATAGGTATTAAAAAAAGCGGCCAAGGCCGCTTTTTTTGAAGTCTGAAGCGACCGATCAGATGTCCAGGTTGGCAACTGCCAGAGCGTTGTCCTGAATGAACTCGCGGCGCGGTTCCACTTCGTCGCCCATCAGTTTGGTGAAGATATCGTCGGCGTCGTCTGCCTCCCGTACCTTGACCTGCAGGAGCGAACGTACGTTCGGATCAAGGGTGGTTTCCCAGAGCTGCTCGGGGTTCATTTCCCCAAGTCCCTTATACCGCTGCAAGGAGATGCCCTTTTGTCCGAAGGCAAATATGTGCTGAAGCAACGCCCGAGGGCCCCGGATTTCGGTTGGAACATCCTTACGCTGCAAGACGGCAGCCTTGCCGTACACTTCATTCAGATGCGCGGCATGGGCTGCAAGCCGTCGGGCGTCCGTTGAGCCCAGTAAAGCCGCATCGATCGTTGCGACTTCCTGAACACCGCGCACCATACGTGCGAACACCAAGCTGCCATCGTCCCGGGCTTCACCAGTCCAGCCGCGTTCGAATTCATCGGCAAGAATGTCCATGCGGCGGGCAATATAGGTGGCCGCTTCTTCGGCCTTGCCCTGATCTTCGAGAATTTCGGCGTTGAGCGCGCCTGCGATGGCTGCCTGCTCGACCACATCACGGTTGTAGCGTGAGTGCAGGCCATCAAAGATGTCAGAGATCGCCCGTGCGGTTTCAACCACCTGTCGCAAATCCTGACCGGTCCGGACCTCGCCGTTTGCAATCTTCAACGAGGTGTCATCCGACCCTTGCGCGATCAGATAATTCTCGAGTGCTTCCTGGTCTTTGAGGTATTGCTCCGATTGACCACGTTTGACCTTATAAAGCGGCGGCTGCGCGATATAGACATAGCCGTTCTCGATCAGCTCGGGCATTTGTCGGAAGAAGAAGGTCAAAAGCAGGGTTCGGATATGGGCGCCGTCCACGTCAGCATCGGTCATGATGATGATCTTGTGATAGCGTAGCTTCTCGATATTGAACTCTTCTTTGCCGATCCCGGTGCCAAGCGCCGTGATCAACGTTCCGATCTCGTTGGATGACAGCATCTTGTCAAAGCGCGCCCGTTCAACGTTCAGGATCTTACCGCGCAAAGGCAAAACAGCCTGATTTTCCCGATGCCGGCCCTGTTTTGCCGAGCCACCCGCGGAATCACCCTCCACCAGGAAGAGTTCGGCCTTGGAAGCATCACGTTCTTGGCAGTCTGCAAGTTTCCCTGGCAAAGACGCAACATCCAACGCGCCCTTGCGCCTTGTGAGTTCACGGGCCTTTCGCGCAGCTTCACGGGCTGAGGCCGCTTCAACAACCTTGGAGACGATGGTTTTCGCCGGTGCCGGATTTTCTTCAAGCCATTCGCTCAAAGTCTGGGAGATCAGGTTTTCAACGACCGGCCGGACTTCGGATGAAACCAGCTTGTCCTTGGTCTGCGAGGAGAACTTCGGATCTGGAACTTTGACCGAAAGGACGCATGTCAGGCCCTCGCGGCAGTCGTCACCGGACAGCGAGACCTTTTCCTTTTTCATCAGCCCGGTCGATTCAGCGTAGCCAGTGACTTGGCGGGTTAACGCGCCGCGGAAGCCGGCCAAGTGCGTACCGCCATCCCGTTGCGGGATATTGTTGGTAAAGCACAAAACCTGCTCGTGGTAGCTGTCGTTCCACCACATAGCGGCCTCGACGGTGATGCCGTCTTTTTCCGCCCGCACTGCGATCGGTGTTTCGATGAGCGGATGTTTGGCCCTGTCCAGATAGCGGACAAAGGCTTCAAGCCCGCCATCATAAAATAGTTCTTCGACGACGTCTTCCACGCCGCGTTTGTCGGTGAGGATAATGCGGGCACCGGAGTTCAAAAAAGCGAGTTCCCGGAGGCGGTGCTCAAGAGTGCCGAAGTCAAATTCGGTCTTGGTAAAAGTCTCCGAGGATGGCAGGAAGGTGACTTCCGTGCCTTTTTTTCCATTAGCTGGTCCGACAACTTCGAGCGGGCCCACAGCATCGCCATGGGCAAACGTCATGAAGTGCTCTTGGTCGTTCCGCCAGATGCGCAGATCCAGTTTCGTCGACAGCGCATTCACCACGGATACACCTACGCCGTGCAGGCCGCCGGAGACCTTGTAGGAGTTCTGGTCGAATTTACCGCCGGCGTGCAGCTGGGTCATGATGACCTCGGCCGCCGAAACGCCTTCTTCAGAGTGAAGATCGGTCGGAATACCGCGGCCGTTGTCAGAAACCGTCACCGACCCGTCCGGGTTCAACGTTACGGTAACGTGGTCTGCGTGGCCTGCAAGGGCTTCATCGATCGCGTTGTCGACAACCTCATAGACCATGTGGTGCAGGCCGGAGCCGTCGTCAGTGTCGCCGATATACATGCCGGGGCGTTTGCGGACCGCGTCCAGACCCTTCAGAACCTTGATGGAGTCGGCGCCATATTCGGCACCATTTTCTGCTTCGGGAGTGGCGCCAGGCTCGGGCGTAGACATATCGCTCATGCGAATCATTCACCAATCGGTTTTTGTTTCTTAGCCACGTTATACGGTGTTCCAACAGGCGTTCAACTGCACGCTGGCTGCAGGCCTGTTCAGGTCTTGAATATAGTGGAAAACCATAAGAATCAGGCGGATTTATGGGCTCCGGCGACCTGGATCAGGCGGGCTTCGTTGTTGCCAACTTCAAACACTTCGGAATGAACCGGCAATGCATCGAAGAGCGAGGCATCGGTGCCGGTCATAAACACCTGACCGCCGAGGGCGTCCAGGCGCTCAAAAAGTGCTGCCCGGCGGTCCGGGTCAAGATGGGCTGCGACCTCATCAAGCAGCAAAACCGGTGTCATTCCGGAGACTTTTGCCGTGAGTTCAGCGTGCGCCAGAACGAGCCCAATCAGGAGTGCTTTTTGTTCTCCGGTAGAGGACTGGGCTGCGGGCATGTCCTTGGCGGCATGGCGGACTTTCAGATCGCTCAAATGCGGTCCGGTCAGGGTGCGTCCGGCCGCGCGATCCCTATGCCGTCCCTGTTCCAGAAGGCGCCGGTAATGATCTTCCTGATCAGAGGCGCTCATTCCGATCGTCTCGGCTTCAAACGTGCCTTCGAGCGAGAGCATTGCTTGGGGAAAGGTCGTATTTTCAATAGGCCGGCCGTCAATCATCTGCTTGAGCAGGCCGACGGTTTCCTGACGGGCGAAGGAGACAGCTGTTCCGAGGCTCGCGACCTGAAGTTCGAGGGCGCTCAAGTAAGCGTCCGATCCGCCCTGATCCAGCAGCTTGTTGCGCTGCCTGAGCGCGTTTTCAAAGTCGCTGACACGGCGCCCGTGAGCCGGGTCTATTGCGAGGGTCAGGCGGTCGAGAAACCGGCGTCGGTCGGATCCGGGGCCTGTAAACAGCCCATCCATTGACGGAACAAGCCAAAGAACCCGCATGTAGTCGAGCAGGCTCTCCGAGGACCGCATGTCCTCACCATCAATCCGCACCTTGCGCCCAGGAACACCTGCAGTGGCTCCGGTCCCAAGACTTGTCTCAATATCATCAAGGTGGATCTTCGCGGAGACACTCCAGGTCCCATCGCCGCCAACGCGGGCAATATCCGTCAAAGCTGCCCTGCGCAATCCACGCCCGGCTGTCAAAAAGGAGATCGCTTCCAAGATATTTGTTTTGCCGGCACCATTCGCGCCGACAAAGGCCACCATGCCAGCCGATAAGCCGATGCCCATGATGGCATAGTTGCGGAAGCCGGTCAGGGTTAGGCGGGTCAGCCGTGCCGACCGGGGTGCAGTCATGACCGGTTTCCGTTGGCGCGTTTAGACCCGCATCGGCATCAGAACAAACAAACAGTCGTCGACTGTATTGTCCTGAATGAGGGTCGGGGATCCGGAATCTGCCAGACGGAACAGGGCTGTGTCGCTGCTGAGTTGGTTTGCAATGTCGAGCAGGTAACGGGAGTTAAAGCCGATTTCCAACGGATCAGACTCGTACTCTACGGCCAGTTCTTCCGTGGCGCTGCCAGAATCCGGGTTGTTGACGGTCAAAACCAAGCGTCCATCGCCAAGTGCCAACTTCACAGCACGTCCGCGCTCGGATGAGATGGTTGAGACGCGATCAACCGCTTCTTTGAATTCATCCCGGTCAACGCGCATTTCCTTATCGTTGCCTTGCGGGATCACGCGGCCATAATCCGGGAATGTGCCGTCGATGAGTTTCGATGTCAGAACAACCGTATCTGTTGTGATGCGGATCTTGGTGTCCGACAATTCGATTTGCACGTCAGCTTCCGGATTTTCCAAGAGCTTCTGGATTTCGCCGACTGTCTTGCGCGGCACAATGATACCCGGCATGCCGGAGGAACCGGAGGGTGCGGAGACCTCTGCCTGCGCCAAACGGTGGCCGTCGGTGGCAACAGCGCGGAATTGCTGGCCGTTGGCCGCGTCGACAGTGTGCAGATATATCCCGTTAAGATAGTACCGAGTTTCCTCGGTGGAGATCGCAAACTGCGTGGTGTCGATCAGTTTGCGGATGTCCGACGCGCTCAAGGTGAAGCCGTGGCTGAAATCACCGGCGGTCAGATCCGGAAAATCGGTTTCCGGCAGCATCTGCAGCGTGAATTTCGAACGGCCTGCGCGGATTTCCAGTGTGGTGTCATCACCTGTTGTTTCCAGAACAACCTGGGAACCTTCCGGCAGCTTTCTGACAATGTCAAAGAACATGTGCGCAGGTACGGTCGTGGCACCCGGCATTTCGATCATGGCAGGCACGGTTTCGACAATTTCAAGGTCGAGGTCAGTGGCCTTCAGGTTCAAGGCTCCACCATCCGCGCGCAGCAAAACGTTGGACAGGATCGGGATAGTATTCCGGCGTTCGACCACCCGGTGCACATGGGTCAAGGACTTGAGGAGGTCGGTCCGCTCGAGGGTCGCTTTCATACGCTGCATCCGTACTCGTGAAACACCAGACAGAACGTCCGGTCGGCTGAATTCTTATGGGCTCCGGGAAGGGAGCGGGGGGAAGACACTGCCCTCTACCGGCTGCAAAAGCAAGGGGGCGCTCACTCGGAACGCCCCCCTTTTTTGGCTGAAAAGACAGTCTATTCGTCTTAGGCGTCCAGCATGCGCTTCAGGAGTTCAATCTCCTGCGCGAGCGCATAGTCGGCACGGGCCATTTCTTCAATCTTGCGTACCGCGTGCAAAACTGTCGTGTGATCACGATTTCCGAAACGGCGGCCGATTTCCGGCAGCGAGCGCGGTGTCATGACCTTTGCCAGGTACATTGCGATCTGACGCGGCCGCACGATGGTTCGCGTGCGGCGGGCCGACAGCAGATCTGCCTTTGTCACATTGTAGTGCTTGGAGACCACGCGCTGAATGTCTTCAATCTTTACCCGGCGCGGTTCGCTGGAGCGAACCAGATCGCGCAACGTCATCTCCGCCATTTCCTGCGTAATCGGCTGGTTAGTCAGCTGATTGTGCGCGATCAGACGGTTTAGGGCGCCTTCAAGATCGCGGCCGGAAGAGGCGACATGCCGGGCGATGTAGTCGAGCACAGAGTCCGGTACATCAAATTGCGGATACGACTTGTGGGCAGCCTCAACGCGGGAGACCAAAATGCTCCTGCGCAGAACAAAATCCGGCTCCTGGATTCCAACAACAAGGCCCCCGGAAAGGCGCGACCGGACGCGGTCGTCGAGGGTGTCTAGGTCGGACGGTGGCCGGTCCGCAGCAACAATCACCTGGCGCGCGCCGTCGATCAAAGCGTTGAGGGTGTGGCAGAATTCCTGCTGCACCTGCTTGCCATGAAGGAACTGCATATCATCGATGAGGAGGAGGTCGATGGTCCGCAGGTTGTCTTTAAAAGCAAGTGCGGACTGTGATTTCAGCGCGGCGACGAACTTGTACATGAAGTGCTCGGCCGTCAGGTAGAGGACTTTGCGTCCGCTGTTGCGCACTTTCGATGCTACGGCCTGCATCAGATGGGTTTTGCCCAGGCCAACCGACGCATGCAGGTAGAGCGGGTTGAACGTGACCGCTCCGCCAGATGCGACTTGACGAGCTGCGGCAAGAGCAAGGTTGTTGGAGTCGCCCTCAACGAATGTCTCGAACGTGTATTTCGGATCGAGCGCAGCGCCTTGCAAAACGTCACGGGTACTGTCAGATGCGCTGTCACCCCGGCCTACGGCAGCCGTCGCAGCCTGCGCCCGGGTCACATGTGTCGCATCGCCAAGATTTTCCGAGCGTGCCTCAATGGACCCGTTCTGCGCACCGGCAGATCCTGCCGGCAGGCTGGGCTGTACAGCTGTCACCTGGCGCGGACGAATGGCGCCACGGACAGTCAATTCGATCCGATGCACATTGTCACATTCGCGCTGCCAAAGCCCCATGAGACGCTCATTATAGTTATTTTGGATCCACTGTTTGAGGAACCGTGTCGGAACAGACAGGCGGACAGTGCCGTCCTGATGTTCTTCCAGATCAACGCGTGCGAACCAGCTGGTGAACACATCGTCGCCCAGTTCCGCACGGAGTTGCTTCTTGACCCGCGTCCATTGTTCGGAGCCGCCTGCCTCCTGAACCTGCATATTATCTGCCTCCTGTAATGGGAAGAACAGTCCGCCACAGCCGTTCTTCGTCCTAACGCCTTGCTGCTTCTGCAGCTTATGTGCCCCGTTTTTGGGGCGATTTTATTACAATCCGGGCATAGCCCGATTATCTCCCCTGATTGCCAGGGGAATTACTTAGCCCTGTACCCAAGGCAATCCGGCGGCCTTCCAACCAGACTGCGTCCCGCGGTGGGCATGTGCATCAAGCCCACCTTCGAAACCTTCAGATACATTGTAGCAATTTGTGTAGCCGGCTTGGGTCATTGCCTGGGCAGCCGCCTGACTGCGCGCGCCGGAGCGGCACAGAAAATAGATTGGCGTCTCCGGGTCAAGTTCTTTTTTGCTCAGGCGGTCAGAAAGGTCCTGAACGAACGCAGGATTAGGGCCGCTGGGCGGAAAGCTTTGCCATTCGGCAAAGATGGTTTCCTTGCCCAACGTACGCAGGTCCGGCACACCAACAAACGTCCACTCCGCTTGAGTGCGCACATCGACGAGGACTGCCTGAGTGTTATCGGTAAGAGCCGTAAATGCAGTTTGAACGTCAACGTTTCCCGCATACCCCAATTCGCTAAACACAATGCCCCCTTCCAAAAACCGTACGGCCTTTGAATTAAAGTTTTTATCAGTAAAATGAGAGTTTAAGTAGGTTCGGAACGCACCTAAAAATGACGCATACTGAATACGTCAATGTATTCACCTGAAGCCCGGTCAGGTAAGTGCTCAGAGATGTGGAATTTTGACTTCTTCATTGTTAGGTCCAAGCACTGTTTATCGTGTCGCGCCGGTCTTTTCTCTGCCAGCAATGAGACAATATACAGGCAACCCTTTTGGTTCAACAGCCGTTCTGAAGGATTATCGATTCCGGTGTCCAATGAGCCCAAAATGCCACATTGGGTGTTATCTGTGGGTGATGCTGCAAACGCTTTTTACTGCAATAACTTTTTGCCATTTCCGCACCCGGATTGGATGGGTTTGGGCTTTGTAAAAAAAAATTTCGGCACTGATACCTTGACTCGTATCGAATCCGGTTTGAACTGGATTTGGATAGCCTACATATCTCTAAGGAGCTGAAAAACATAGGGTTTCTTTGCTATAGATAAGTTAAGCATTTTTTACAATCTGTCCGGGTGCCGCAGCTGATGTAGGCAATCCACAAAATTGCGCGGCTAAAAAAACCCGGCGCGATGGCCGGGTTCTTTGGATTGTCCGATTTGGGACGGATTTATGCGCTCAGTGCCTTGATCCGGGCATTGAGGCGGGAAACTTTCCGTGACGCCGTATTGGCGTGCATGGTGCCTTTGGAAGCAGCGCGCATGATTTCCGGCTGTGCTGCTTTGAAGGCGTCGTTTGCGGCAGCCTGGTCACCAGAAGCAATTGCTTCTTCAACCTTGCGCAGGTAAGTGCGCACCCGGCTCCGGCGAGCTTTGTTCGTGGCCGTCCGGCGGGCAATCTTGCGGGCCGCCTTCTTGGCCGATGGTGTGTTGGCCATGGGCTCAATCCTGATCGGTATATTGGGACTTTTGTCCGGTGACGATCGGGACTTGAACGCCTAAGCGATGGAACCCGACCAAAAAACAACGGCGGCGGAAAACCGCCACCGATTGGGCGCTGCTTATAATCCTGACTTGGGCCGCCGTCAACGGCTTTGTCGCTGGTGAACCAAGATTATTTGTTGTTGAACTGTGGCGAACGTTTTTCCGTGAAGGCCGACATTCCTTCTTTCTGGTCTTCCAGGGCAAACATGGCCTGAAAAACACGGCGTTCGAAGCGAACCCCTTCTGACAAGGTTGTTTCATAAGACCGGTCGACACTCTCTTTTGCCATCATTACCACCGGCAAGGAGAAGTCTGCGATCTTTTCCGCGGCTTTCAAAGCTTCTTCCAGGAGGTCATTGGCTGGCACGATGCGGCTGACAAGTCCGCTGCGCTCTGCTTCTTCCGCATCCATCATCCGCCCGGTCAGCACCATGTCCATAGCCTTCGACTTACCAACAAAGCGGGTAAGACGCTGGGTGCCACCTGCGCCCGGGATTACGCCAAGCGTGATTTCCGGCTGGCCAAACTTGGCTGTGTCGGCCGCAATGATGAAATCACACAGCATGGCGAGTTCGCAGCCGCCGCCGAGGGCGTAGCCGGCAACGGCGGCAATGATCGGCTTGCGGTTCTGTGATACCCGATCAAACGGGGTGATCAGGTCTGTCTGATAGGCCGTTGAGAAGGTGTGCGGCTGCATCTCTTTAATGTCAGCGCCGGCTGCAAATGCCTTTTCAGATCCCGTGATCACAACACAGCCGATTTTTTCATCTGCGTCGTAGGTATCCAGCGCGGAACCGAGTTCCGCGATGAGTTCCGAATTGAGTGCGTTCAGTGCTTTGGGTCGATCGAGGGTGATCAACCCGACTTTGCCGCGTTTTTCAACCCGGATGTTCTTGTATCCCATCGTGTCCGCTCCCCGTGGCAGGATGTCTCGATTGCGTGCGCCATGGGTAGCCGACCGGGCCCGTGTCTGGCAAGGCATGACTGCCGTTTCAGATGGAGTTCTACCTTTGGCAAATAGGGCAATAGAATGTCGATCTGTTCGACTGAACGACACGGCGCACAGTGCCGGTGCAGTTGGGTGTCCGGCAAGGCGCGCCCTCCCGGTCATAGACCGCAAACGAGTGTTGAAAGTAGCCGAGCGTACCGTCCGCTTGGGTGTGGTCCCGCAAAGAAGAGCCCCCAGCAAGGATGGCATCTTCAAGTGTCAGTCGGACGTTTTGGGCAAGCAGGTCTGCTTTCTTCGTCGGCTTGCCTGACTTTGTTACCAGCGTGCTCGCCAATCGTTTGGGACTGAGCCCGCTGCGCCAAAGGGATTCACACACATATATATTGCCGAGGCCGGCAATCAGTTTCTGGTTCAAGAGTGCTGCTTTCAACGGGGATTTTCGGCCTGCAAACAGTCGCGCCAAGACCTCTCCGCTTAGTGCATTCCCGAGTGGCTCCAGGCCAAGTTCCCGGAAATATGGATGCGCTGACAGGTCTGTTCGTGGAACAAGGTCCATGAAGCCAAAACGGCGCGGGTCATTATAAATGATCCGCGCGCTGCCGTCGTTCGGAAGGCTTAAATGGAAGACAACATGGTCATGTTTCGGATCTTTGTTCCGCTCATGAGCAAACTCTCCCGGTGTTGACTTATCGATGGCATTTTCGATCCGGAATGATCCCGACATTCCCAAATGCATGATCAAGACATCACCGCTATCAATGTCCGCCAGCAGATACTTGGACCGCCGGGACAGGGCTGTGACACTCCGGCCGGTCAGTCTCTCCACGAAATCGTCGGGAAATGGAAAGCGCAAGTCCGGCCGGTTTTGATCGACCTTGGTCAGGAGTGCTCCCTCCATTGTCGGCGCCAATCCACGTTTGACCGTTTCCACTTCGGGCAATTCAGGCATTTATTCTCTGGTCTCCGGTAAGGCGGCGCGATATAGGCCTGCGGCATATGGTGTTTTCGTGGCCGGGAAACATAGCGCTCCGATAACGCTTGTACTATGGTCCGGCCAAATTTTGGAAATGAATGACGCTTGGAGCCGCGCAGATGACGCAACAGGCTAATAGCCAGACCCGCACACCGGAAGATATGCCGACCAGTTTCGGCTTTACAAAGGTCGGCGAGGGGCAGAAGCAGGCCCTGGTGGATGATGTCTTCTACAAGGTCGCATCCCGCTATGACCTGATGAACGATCTGATGTCCGGCGGTCTGCACCGGGTTTGGAAAGATGCCATGGTGTCCTATCTGGCACCGCCAAAGTCCAGCGCGTCCGGTTGGCGTCTTTTGGATGTTGCAGGTGGTACAGGCGATGTATCAACCCGGGTGGTAGAGAAGTCACAGCGGTCAGTGAAGGCCGTTGTCTGCGACATCAACAATTCCATGCTGAACGTTGGCCGTGATCGGGCCGAAAAAGCAGGTCTCTCCGATCTGATCACGTTTTCGCAGGGCAACGCGGAAGATTTGCCCTTCCCGGACAAGAGTTTCGATGCCTATACAATCGCCTTCGGTATCCGGAACGTGCCGGACATTCCCAAGGCACTGCGGGAAGCAAACCGGGTCTTGAAACGCGGTGGCCGCTTTATGTGTCTAGAGTTTTCGGAGGTCGACGTTCCTGGTCTCGACAAGGTCTACGACGCGTTTTCCTTTAATGCGATCCCTGCCATGGGCAAATGGGTGACCGGTGACGGCGAACCGTATCAGTATCTAGTGGAATCGATCCGCAAGTTTCCGAGCCAGGAACGCTTTGCCGAAATGATCCGCGAAGCGGGCCTTGCGCGGGTCACATATCGAAACTATTCCGGCGGGATCGCCGCATTGCATTCTGGTTGGAAACTCTGATCCATGGCATTTGCGGTGATGCCTTTCTTCCGCCTCGTGCGAGCTGGTTATGTCATGGCACGCGAAGGCGTGTTCGGTCTTGCGCATCTGCCAGACCTGCCGGCAGGGCCGCGACTTGCGATTGGCATGGCGCGGCTGCTGGAGCGCCGGGCAGTAAAGGATAAAAGCGCGGAACTGCGTCTTTCAGATGCAATGAACCGCCTCGGCCCATCCTATGTGAAGCTTGGTCAATTCTTGGCAACGCGCGAAGATGTTGTTGGCAAAGAGGCTGCAAAGGATCTGGCAGCGCTGCAGGACCAGTTGGCGCCTTTTGATCACGAGGAAGCGCGGGCAGCGGTCGCCGAGCAGTTGGCTCAACCGATTGAAGATGTCTTCGTGGAGTTCGGCGAGGCTGTTGCCGCAGCTTCTATAGCCCAGGTCCACCCGGCGATTGTTCGCGATAAAGACGGTACTGACCGTAAAGTTGCGGTGAAAGTTCTCCGGCCCGGTGTGCAGCGGCGGTTCCAGCGTGATCTCGAAAGTTACTACTTGGTCGCCCGGTTGGCTGAGCGCTTTCACGCGCCATCCCGCAGGCTCCGTCCTGTGGCGGTCGTCGACACTCTTGCGCAATCCGTCACCATGGAAATGGATTTCCGGCTGGAGGCCGCAGGTCTCTCGGAGATGGCGGAGAACACCGTGCAGGATCCGGGGTTCCGCGTGCCGCAGGTTGACTGGATCCGGACTGCCAAGGGCGTCTTGACGATGGAGTGGATCGACGGCCGCAAGATGTCGGACGTCGAAGGCCTCACAGAAGACGGGCAGGATCTGGAAGCGCTTGGTGCAGCTGTCATCCAAAGTTTCCTGCGCCACACGCTGCGTGATGGGTACTTTCATGCAGATATGCACCAAGGCAACTTATTCGTTGAGCCGGATGGTACCTTGGTCGCCGTTGATTTCGGAATTACAGGACGGCTAAGCAAGCGCGAACGGAGGTTCTTGGCTGAAATCCTGTTTGGGTTCATCACGCGCAACTACAAGCGGGTGGCAGAGGTCCATTTTGAGGCTGGCTATGTGCCAGCCGACCAGGATGTCGATCTGTTTGCGCAGGCGATCCGGGCCATTGGCGAACCGATCCATGGTCACGATGCCAGTGAAATATCGATGGCCCGATTGCTGACGCAACTGTTCGAGGTGACCGAACTTTTCGAAATGCGCACCCAGACCCAATTGATCATGCTTCAGAAGACCATGGTCGTTGTGGAAGGGGTTGCCCGCTCCCTTAACCCGCGTTTGGATATGTGGCGGACCGCAGAGCCGGTGGTTGGCACCTGGATCAAGGAGCATCTTGGACCTGTCGGTCGGGTGCGGGATGCAGGAGATGCGCTGACAGCGCTGGCCCGGATCGCAACCGATATGCCGCTGTTCGCAGACCGGATTGGCCGGATGTCGGAAGAAATAGAAAAGATGACGACACAAGGCCTTCGATTTAGCGAAGAAACAGCCGAAACCATCGGAAAGGCCGAAGCCCGGCATACACGCTCCGGCCGCATTGCCCTGTGGGTGATCGCTCTTGCGGTGACCGCGATTGCTGTTGACGCTCTCATGTAAAATTCGTGAGTGCTCTTGAAGTGCACCCGTATTGTTGACGAGGTAGAAAGATCATTCTACCCGTGTGGTGAAGTCTAATCACAAGCATGGAGTTCTGATGCCCGAAATACCGAACCGCATGAGCGGCATGGTGCTCACCGCCCATGGTGGTCTTGAGTGCTTGCAATGGCGGGAGGATCTTGTCGTGCCGGTCCCGGAGCCGGGACAGGTCTTGATCAAGGTCGGGGCGGCGGCCGTTAACAACACGGACATCAACACGCGCATTGGCTGGTACTCAAAGAGCGTCCGCGGCGATACGGCTGCGACTGCGTCGGAAGGATCTGGTGGAGCTACGAATACAGATGGTGGCTGGTCGGGCGCGCTGAACTTTCCCTTGGTGCAAGGTGCTGATTGCTGTGGGCAGATTGTTGCCGTTGGTGAAGGCGTAGATGCTGGTCGCATCGGAGAACGTGTCTTGGTTCGGCCAATGCAGGTGCCAAAAAAACCTGAGCATGCGCATCTCCTGCTGGTGACCTTCGGCTCTGAATTCGACGGTGGGTTTGCTGACTATGCCGTTGCGAATTCGGAAGACGCGCTTGCAGTCTCCTCAAAGCTCAGCGATGTGGAACTGGCGTCCTTTCCCTGCGCGTATTCAACAGCGGAAGGAATGATCCAAAAAAGTTCCCTCGGCGCGGAGCGTGTCCTCGTTACCGGCGCTTCGGGCGGGGTTGGGTCGGCTGCAATTCAGCTGGCCAAGCGCCGGGGCGCCCATGTCACGGCCGTCACGACCCCGGAAAAGTCCGAAGCCTTGAAAGAGATGGGGGCGGATGCCACCCTTGGCCGCAAGGATGAATTGCCTGAGGGGGCCTTTGACGTTGTTCTTGACCTCGTTGGAGGGCCGAATTTTCCGAATTTGCTTAACTGTCTGAAAAACGGTGGCCGGTATGCGGTTGCTGGGGCCATCGCGGGTCCGATTGTCGAGTTGGACTTGCGGACGCTTTACCTCAAGGATCTGGCGTTTTTCGGCTGCACCAGACAGGATCCGAAAGTCTTTCAAGACCTGATTGGATATATCGAGCGTGGTGAAATCCGGCCCATGATCTCAAAAACGTTTCCGCTGAAAGATATGGTCGCGGCGCAAGAAGCGTTTTTGTCCAAGAAATATGCAGGAAAAATCGGACTTCTGGTCAGCTGACGCTGGTCTCTGACTCACGTCACCTTTCTATGATTGAATTGGGTTGTCGCGGTATGGCGTCCAGCAATGTCTTGCCTGCGCCTTCAATGTGCAGCTTCAAAACACGGGTTGCTTTTTCGCTGTCTCGGGTATGGCACGCGTCCACGATGTCTTGGTGGTCTTTAAGCCATTGAGCGGTCTGGTCTGGCAGGATGCCATATCCTGAAATATGGATGCGGCAGGTTTGGCGAAGCTGGTAGATCATTCCGATCTGGCGGGCTTTTCCGGAAGGCAAATAGAGTGCCTTGTGAAAGGCCCAGTCTCCTTCGGACCAGTTTGCTGTCTTGGCATCGATGGATGAATGACCGAAAGCTGCGGAAATCCGCTCCAAGTCTGCGTCCCGCATCTGATCGATCGCTGCTTTCAGACAATTGCATTCCAGCAGAACTCTAATGTCATAGATTTCCCGGATTTCGTCACGTTTCAGCGAGATCACACGGGCTCTGCGGTTCGGGACAAGCACGATGAGGCCGCGGGCGGCCAGAAGCTGCAGGGCGTCGCGGATCGGAATACGGCTCACTTGGAACCGCTCAGCAATCTCGCCTTGTTTCAACTCAGCGCCAGGCCGGTAGCGCCCCGCAATGATTTCTGCTTGCAGGCTGTCAGCGATGTATTCTGCGGACATCGTTCCCTCGGAAAAGGCCGTCTGATGACTGAGTAAGGCACTTGACAAAACCGTGCAATTTCAAAATGTATACATTTTGTGAGGACGCATGACCAAAACCCATGAATATGTTTCCAACATCGTTTGGACGGGAAACCGCGGGCAGGGCACAAAGACGTACCAAGGGTATGATCGAACCTGGGAAATTCGCACACAGGGGAAACCGCCTGTGCAATGCTCGAATGACCCGGTCCTGGGAGGCGATCCGTCTCTGCATAACCCTGAAGATCTTTTGCTTTCCGCCCTCTCCAGTTGCCACATGCTGTGGTATCTGCATCTGGCCAGCAACGCAGGTATCGCCGTTATGAGTTACGAGGATGTACCGCTCGCCGTGGGTGAAACAGAACGGAGTGGAGCCGGCCGGTTCTTGAGCGCGACGCTAAGGCCTAGAATAACGGTACCGGAGGGCACGGATCTGACGGCCGCGGATGCCATCCACGGTGAGATCCATAACGTTTGTTTCATCGCGCGTTCTGTGAATTTTCCGGTGCGTATTGAGGCGAATTACAAAACAGTTTGAAACCTACGGCGCGGTCACCCGACGGAGGGTTAGGTTGATCCGCCCGCCGTTTTTCAAGAGTTTCGAAGTGCCGCTGAGAATTCGGTCAATACCATGATACGCAAGGCGCGCGTCGCCGCCGAGCACCACCACATCACCGGAACTGAGCCGGAATGATTTCGTCGGATCCTTCCGGTTGGTCCCGCCCACGCGGAATGTTGCAGTGTCCCCAAGCGAGACAGAGACAACAGGCGCTTCGAACATCGCTTCGTCCCTGTCTTGATGGAGGCCCATGCGGGCGGTGGGTTCATAGAAGTTGATAAGACAGGCTTCCGGTTCGGGGGCATCAGGAGCCACCGCTTTCCAAAGTTCCAAAAGACGCGCCGGAATGGCAGGCCACATTAGTCCGGTCTCTGGATGGTTTGGCTGATAACGGTAGCTGTTGATGTCGGACACCCAGCCAAGCGGACCGCAATTGCTCATTCTAACCGAAAACGGTTTACCCGTATTCGGCATGACGGGCTGGAAGAGTGGTGCTGCTGCAACGACCTCCCGTACGTCGGCGAGAAGATCTTCCTGCGCCGTTTTGTCAAAACATTGCGGCAGGTATTTGAGGCCAGTCAGGCCGTTGATGGCGATGGTGTGCATGGGGGTAGATATAGGTCAAAACCTCAGTCACCGCATCCGCCGCACCCGGAACCACCACCACTGCCGCCATCAGACCCGCACCCACCAGAGCCGCAGCCGGATCCTTTGGTCGATTTTTTCAGCAGTGCAATAAGGACCAGCGCCGCGGCAATAATCCCGACGAAAAACCAGAGTGTATGCTGTGTAGCCCAGTGCCACGCCATGTTGCGAAGCTGTTCCAGCAATGTATCGCCCGCTGGTGTCCCGTGAGCCAGGGCGAGGCCTGTACCGGCGAGAAGTGCAAACAGCGTCACTGCAGCACCTTGAATAGGTGCCGGAGCGCGCCGCAAACGGTTGGCGGTTGTTTTGATCAACAAGGGCCAGTGAGGTCTGCGGAGAACCAAGAAATCCTGTGTGTTGATCCGGAGAAAATGCGGTGCCTTGCCAAATCGTATATGTGCGGGTGGCCAGATGTCGGGCGGCGGCTCCCCAAATTCCTGGCGATAGAGTGCGAGGGTCTCCTCGTAGGCCTTACGAAATGTCAGAGCCTGCTCCGGACCGCCCTTGGTCGGCATGTGATGCAGTGCTGCTCCCAAGGCTTTTTTGAACGGTCCCCAATAATGACGCGTATAGGTCAGGTGAAGGTGCCAGGCCTGATCGACTTCATCGCTGGGCGTGACCATCCCGGCCTTCATCTGGTTGAGATAGGCAAACCGCTGATACTCAACAACAACACGCGCCGCGAAACTTCTGGTCCATCCATTGTCCCGGGCCAGACGGTGGGAAAACGGAAATGCTTCCTCCACATCATCCGGGTGGCATTCGGATATGCGGTGCCAGAGGTCGGGATTGCGCATACTGCTGTCTCCGAGGCCAAGAAGTTGGTCAGAAGCAGGATATGCGAGGCCGTTAAACAAATTCCGAAGCGAAACCGTTAAAAACATCATTACCTGGTCAGGCGCGGTGCCGCTGGTAACCTTCTGGGAAGAAATATCGCCGACATATCCCAAAGCCTGCAACAGCCTGTGAAAAGGTCTCTTGCAGGCAAAGTTTCATCCACCTATATAGCGGTCAAGCGTCGCGCCAAATCCTGGGCAGTTGCCCCGGCGCGGCATCCGGGAAGATCCCGGAAACCCAAAGAGGAGCCGGTTTGACGCCTTTAAGGGTCTCACCGGTTTGCTAGAAAGAGAGGCAAAAATGGCAAAGGTCATTGGTATCGACCTCGGCACGACGAACTCGTGCGTCGCTGTCATGGACGGCAAAGATTCCAAAGTTATTGAAAACGCAGAAGGCGCCCGCACCACCCCATCCATGGTGGCGTTCTCGGACGACGGTGAGCGTCTCGTTGGCCAGCCGGCAAAACGCCAGGCGGTCACAAACCCGACAAACACCCTTTTTGCAGTCAAGCGCCTGATTGGCCGCCGGTTCGATGATCCGACCGTGGCTAAAGATCAGAAGCTGGTTCCCTTCGATATCGTCAAGGCCGACAACGGCGATGCCTGGGTAGAAGCCAACGGCGAGAAGTACTCCCCGTCCCAGGTCTCTGCATTTATTCTGCAGAAAATGAAGGAAACCGCTGAGAGCTATCTCGGCGAGAAGGTCGAGCAGGCGGTCATCACCGTTCCGGCCTACTTCAACGATGCTCAGCGTCAGGCAACCAAGGACGCCGGCAAGATTGCCGGTCTTGAAGTCCTGCGTATCATCAACGAGCCGACAGCTGCCGCACTGGCTTACGGTCTCGACAAGAACGACGGCAAGACCATCGCGGTTTATGACCTTGGCGGTGGTACCTTCGACGTGTCCATCCTGGAAATCGGCGACGGGGTCTTCGAAGTTAAGTCCACCAACGGCGACACCTTCCTTGGTGGTGAAGACTTCGACATGGTTCTGGTCGATTATCTGGCTGCCGAGTTCAAAAAAGAACAGGGCATTGACCTGAAAAACGACAAGCTGGCTCTGCAGCGTCTGAAAGAAGCTGCTGAAAAAGCGAAAATCGAACTGTCGTCCTCGTCCCAGACCGAAATCAACCTGCCGTTCATTACAGCAGATGCGTCTGGCCCGAAGCACCTGACCTTGAAGCTGACCCGTGCGAAATTTGAAGCGCTGGTCGAAGAACTGGTCAAGCGCACCGTCAAGCCGATGGAAGCTGCATTGAAAGATGCGGGCCTAACAGCCGGTGACATTGATGAAGTGGTTCTGGTTGGCGGCATGACCCGTATGCCAAAGGTGCAGGAAACTGTTCACAAGTTCTTTGGCAAAGAGCCGCACAAGGGTGTGAACCCGGACGAAGTAGTCGCCATGGGTGCTGCCATCCAGGCAGGCGTTCTGCAGGGCGACGTCAAGGACGTTCTTCTGCTCGACGTTACTCCGCTGTCTCTTGGTATCGAAACGCTTGGCGGTGTTTTCACGCGACTGATCGACCGGAATACGACGATCCCGACGAAGAAGAGCCAGGTGTTCTCAACCGCTGAAGACAATCAGACGGCTGTGACCATCCGCGTCTTCCAGGGTGAGCGCGAAATGGCCGCGGACAACAAGGTCCTTGGTCAGTTTGACCTGGTCGGATTGCCGCCGGCACCGCGTGGCGTTCCGCAGATCGAAGTTACCTTCGACATCGATGCGAACGGTATCGTCAACGTGTCCGCGAAAGATAAAGGCACAGGCAAAGAGCAGCAGATCCGCATTCAGGCATCTGGTGGTCTGTCCGACGCCGACATCGATCAGATGGTCAAAGACGCGGAAGCGCATGCTGACGAAGACAAGAAGCGCAAAGAGCTTGTCGAAGCGAAGAACCAGGGCGAGTCGCTTGTTCATTCGACCGAGAAGTCTTTGGCTGACTATGGCGACAAGGTTTCCGAAGAGGACAAGTCCGCGATCGAAAGCGCTCTTGGCGATCTGAAGACCGCTCTTGCAGGCGAAGAGCTTGAAGACATCAAGGCCAAGACGCAGGCTCTGGCCGAGGCGTCCATGAAGCTTGGTGAAGCCATGTATCAGCAGGCGCAGGCAGATGCCGAGGCCAATGCTGAAGGCGGTGACGCCGATGCTGAAAAAGCCGATGATGATGTCGTTGATGCGGATTTTGAAGAAGTCAAAGACGACGACGACAAGAAGTCTGCATAACCTAAAACCTGTGCAGCCAGCCGTTCACCGGCTGGCTGCTTGATTTCCGGCGCCGGTTGCGCAGTTGTCTGACTTTAGGCACATGCGCCCTGCGCCTTTGCCGTGATGGCGCTCAGTGATAGTGGCAGCCAGCGGCAGGACAAGACCGAGAGATCTTGATGTCGAAACGTGATTTCTATGAAGTTCTGGGAGTTGCTCGTGATGCGGACGACAAGGCGCTGAAAAGCGCTTACCGCAAAATGGCGATGCAGTTCCACCCAGACCGCAATCCAGGCGATGCGGAAGCTGAAGCGAAATTCAAGGAAGTCAATGAAGCCTACGACACGCTGAAAGACGGCCAGAAACGCGCAGCTTACGACCGGTTCGGCCATGCGGCCTTTGAAAATGGCGGTTTCGGCGGTGGAGGCGGCGCTGGCGCCCATGACTTCTCTTCAACCATGTCCGACATTTTCGAAGAATTCTTCGGAATGGGCGGTGGGGGGCGCAGATCCGGTGGCCGCGAGCGCGGAGCAGACTTGCGCTACAATTTGGATGTTTCCCTTGAAGATGCGTTTACGGGCAA
Organism: Roseibium alexandrii DFL-11; assembly: GCF_000158095.2. Taxonomy (NCBI): domain Bacteria; kingdom Pseudomonadati; phylum Pseudomonadota; class Alphaproteobacteria; order Hyphomicrobiales; family Stappiaceae; genus Roseibium; species Roseibium alexandrii. The sequence continues at coordinate 3,499,104 of NZ_CM011002.1, read as the reverse complement.
GACGGTCGAGATCGAAGTCCCGACAAGCATTACCTGCGACATATGCTCAGGGTCTGGCGCGAAGCCGGGGACAAGTCCGACAACGTGCCGCACATGTGGCGGTGCTGGCCGGGTTCGTGCGGCGCAGGGCTTCTTTACGCTGGAGCGCACGTGCCCAAGCTGTCAGGGCAAGGGCCAAGTAATTTCCGATCCATGTACCGGATGTGGCGGGTCGGGCCGGAAGACCCAGGAACGGACCTTGTCCGTCAATATCCCGGCCGGCATTGAAGACGGCACACGTATCCGTCTTGCAGGTGAGGGCGAAGCAGGTGCGCGCGGTGGCCCATCCGGCGACCTATACATTTTCCTGTCGATCCGTCTGCATGACCTATTCCAGCGCGACGGCGCAGACCTTTATTGCCGGGTGCCGATCTCCATGTCGACCGCGACACTCGGGGGTCAGTTCGACGTTCCAACAGTCGATGGTGCAACAAGCCGTGTGAAGGTGCCGGAAGGGACCCAGACTGGAAAACAGTTCCGTCTTCGGGGCAAGGGGATGCCGATCATGCGCTCGAGCCAGCATGGCGACATGTACATCCAGGTCACTGTGGAAACGCCGACAAATCTGACCAAACGTCAGAGAGAACTGCTTGCGGAGTTCGAACAGGAAGCCTCGGGAGAGAACCACCCTGCTTCTGCGGGTTTTTTCTCCAAGGTTAAGGATTTCATCGACAATTTAAGCACATAACCGCTGTGCTCCGCTTCTAGTAACGCTGACCGAACACGCCTATATGTAATTTTCATGACAGGTGTGAGGGTGGATTTTGAAGCGGATCGGGATCAAGCGGGAAGCCATTCGGGACAAACTTGAAAAAGCGGATGCGGTCCGTATGAAGGTCCTGGACGAGGTAAAATTCATCCGGTCCTGGGCGCAAAATCCGCTTCGTACGGGAGCTGTTGCGCCCTCCGGACCCGAACTTGCTTCGAAAATGGTCTCTTTCTTGATCCTGCGGCCGCACTCAAAGGTCGTTGAGCTGGGGCCGGGGACTGGCGTGGTGACAAAAGCACTTTTTGATGCTGGGTTTTTGAACCGCGATTTGAACCTCATTGAGTACAGCACGGACTTTTGTGAACACCTTGGTGGGCGGTATCCAGGTTTGCCCGTCCTGCAAGGTGACGCCTATGCCTTGAGGCAAACCCTTTCCAAACCTGGTGGGTTTTTGCACGGGGCTGCAGAGGACGATCTTATACTGGATGGCATCGTATCGTCTTTGCCGTTGCTGAATCGGCCAGAGATTTGCCGTCGTGCGTTTCTGGAAGAAGCTCTACAGCTTTTAAAGCCAGGAGCGCCGCTGATCCAGTTTTCCTACGGTCTGGCAGCACCTGTGAAGCCACTCACCCGGAGTGTTTCGGTCTACAGTTCGGAATGGATCTGGAAGAACTTGCCTCCGGCCCGCGTTTGGGTTTACCGCAAGGCGAACTGACCGTAGCTTAAAGCTTCCCTAGCAGGTTGAACGTTTTTGGAGGGGGCTTCATGCGAAACCCAAAAATACTCGTTTTGTCCGGTTCTGCACGCGCTGGATCCTACAACAGCCAGCTTGCGGCTCTTGCTGCGAAAAAACTGGCGATCCTGGATGCGAAGGTGACGCGTATCTCGTTGAAAGACTACTTGCTTCCAATCTATGACGGGGATCTTGAAGAGGCAGATGGAGTTCCGGACAACGCGGAAAAACTCAAGACACTGTTCGCTGACCACGACGGCATTTTCATCGCTTGCCCGGAGTATAACGCGGGTATCACGCCGCTGCTAAAAAACGCGCTCGATTGGATCAGTCGGGTCAAAGGGCCGGGGGATGCCTATCGCGGCAAGGTTTTTGCCTTGGGCGCTGCGTCGCCTGGCGGCTTTGGAGGCATGCGCGGCCTGATCGGCATGCGAACGATCCTCGAAGTGGGGCTGGGCGCGATGGTGTTGCCGCAGATGGTTTCCGTCGCAAAGGCAAGTGCGGCTTTCAATGAGCGCGGGGATCTAACGGATGAGCGGGCATCCGCCAATCTCGATAAGATGATCGATGCACTTTTGCGTGCGACCCTGATAGAGCTATCCCACTGAAATCGGCGAGTGAATCCAGTCTCCTCGCTCTGGTTGCTTTTCAAACTGTGGCAGGATGCTTACATACAGCGCCGCACCAAAGACGTTATGAGGGTTAGATGAGCGAATCGCGTGAGCCGGCTGTTTGGCACGGCACCACCATCATGATGGTCCGCAAGGGCGGCAAAGTGGTTATCGCGGGCGATGGTCAGGTATCGCTGGGACAAACTGTTATCAAGCACACGGCCCGCAAGGTCCGCCCCCTTGCAAAAGGCGAAGTGATTGCCGGATTTGCAGGGGCAACGGCCGATGCCTTCACCTTGTTTGAGCGTTTGGAATCCAAGCTTGAACAGTATCCGGGCCAGCTGATGCGGGCCTGTGTCGAACTGGCCAAGGATTGGCGGACAGACCGGTACCTGCGCAAACTGGAAGCCATGATGCTGGTTGCAGACAAGAATACGTCTCTTGTTCTGACCGGGACAGGCGACGTCCTGGAGCCGGAAGGCGGGATCATGGGGATCGGTTCTGGTGGCAACTACGCGCTTGCAGCTGGACGTGCCTTGGCGGAAACAGATTTCGACGCGGAGACGATCGCCCGCAAGGCGATGGCGGTGGCCGCTGAAATCTGCGTCTACACCAACGAAAGCATCACGGTGGAAGTCCTCGAAACCGCCGAATAGGCTGGTGTTTCACGTCCCCCTATACGATCCAGATCAATGCATGGCACAAGCAATCAGGTGAAATCGAAAGACTGATTGCAGTGCTTTCGTGTTGGCTGAATGAACGGCCGACGAAAGTCTGAGAAATTCGAACAAACTGAATTCTTTGCATGCAGGACGGAGGGTTCCTTGAGCGAAGCGAGCCAAAAATTGAACAACAAAGAGAGCCCGCTGGATTCAGCGCGTTTGGCGGCCGCTGTCTCCGAGGGCATTTTGACCGAAGATCAGGCTGAGCGGCTCACCGATTTCTGGACCCGCCGTGGCGTTACAGGTCCATTGGCTGAAACATTGCCGCACGCGGACATTGAAGAAGTGCGGTTCGTGCGTGGCTTCCATGACATTTTTATCAGTCTTGGAATCGGGATACTGATGGTCGGGCTGATTTATGGTTTGCAGCACCTGTTGCCGGCTTGGGCAATCTCCGCCGTTGGCGCTGTGTCCATTTGGGGACTGGCGGAAGTTTTCTCCCGCCGCATGCGATTGGCTCTGCCGTCTTTCCTGCTCAGCCTTGCATTCACACCGTTTTTCTTCATGGCCTGTTTCGGTCTGGTTGTTGACCAGGATCTGACGGGTCTCAGTCTCGGCGGCTGGCGGCAAAACTATGAAACCTGGCTGGTAATCCCAACCTCGTTGGTTGCCCTTGCAGGCGCGGTGCTGTTCTACCTGCGTTTCAAGGTTCCGGTTGGCATTGCAGGGATCACCGGCGGGTGTCTTTTCATCGTGGCTGTGCTTATCGAAATGGCGGCCCCCGGGCTGATCGACCGCTATCATGTGGGCTTCTTTCTGGCTCTTGGGCTGGTTACTTTTGGTCTGGCGATGAGCTTTGATATCAAGGATCCAGCCCGCGTCACGCTGAATTCCGACAAGGCTTTTTGGCTTCATCTGATGGCCGCACCGTTTATCGTGCATTCAATCCTTGCCTTGGTCGCCAGCTTCTCTGGTCAAGGTTCGGTCGGCTACTCGGTTGCCGTCATTGCGCTGTTTGTGATTCTGGCAATCGTAGCGCTGATTGTTGACCGGCGCGCCCTTCTGGTCTCCGCGATGAGCTACCTTGGTTTTGCAATCGGGTATCTGATCCTTGAAGCCAATGTTTCGGAAGAGGCTGCCTTTGCCGTAACGCTGTTGTTGCTGGGTGGTTTTATCCTGCTTATTGGCTCCGGCTGGAGCCTGTTGCGGAGGGTGCTTTTGGCACCCTTTTCAGGTCAACCCTTGCTGCGCTACCTTCCTGCGACCACATAACCGGCAATGATCATCTACTTCTGTGCGAGTGAAACACCTGAATGACTGACTTTTCTCCGCGTGAAATTGTATCTGAACTCGACCGCTACATCGTTGGCCAGAAGGATGCCAAACGTGCGGTGGCCATTGCCTTGCGCAACCGCTGGCGCCGCCAGCAGCTTGAGGGCCAGATGCGCGAGGAGGTTCTGCCAAAGAACATTCTCATGATCGGCCCGACCGGTGTCGGCAAAACCGAGATCTCCCGGCGTCTGGCGAAACTGGCGCGGGCTCCCTTTACCAAGGTTGAGGCCACCAAGTTCACCGAAGTCGGCTATGTGGGCCGGGACGTTGAGCAGATCGTCCGTGACCTTGTGGAGGCAGGTATCTCGCTTGTGCGCGAGGAAAAACGAGAATCTGTGAAAGCCAAGGCCCACGTCTTGGCAGAAGAGCGTGTTCTGGATGCGCTTGTTGGAGCTAACGCCAGCCCGGCCACCCGGGAAAGCTTCCGCACCAAGCTCCGCGACGGCGATATGGACGACAAGGAAATTGAGGTGGAAGTGCCGGCACAGGCACAAATGCCAAGCTTTGACTTACCGGGCATGCCGGGTGCGAGCGTCGGTGTGATGAATGTTTCGGATCTGCTCGGCAAGGCGTTTGGCGGGCAGACGAAGACGAAGCGTATAAATGTGCGCGATTCCCATCAGCTCTTGGTGAACGCGGAATCCGACAAGCTTCTGGATGAAGACAAGATCGTCGAGGAAGCGATCTCGCTAGTAGAGAATTCGGGCATCGTTTTTCTCGATGAGATCGACAAGATCTGCGCCCGGGAAGGCCGCGCCGGCGGTGATGTCTCGCGAGAGGGTGTTCAACGCGATCTCCTGCCGCTGATCGAGGGCACGGTCGTGTCGACCAAACATGGCCCGGTTCGCACCGACCATATTCTGTTCATCGCGTCTGGCGCGTTCCATGTTGCGAAGCCCTCGGATCTTTTACCGGAATTGCAGGGTCGCTTGCCGATTCGGGTTGAGCTGCGGGCACTAACCAAGGAAGACTTCCGGGCGATCCTGACAGAGCCTGAGGCGAGCCTGATCAAGCAGTATGTTGCCTTGATGGAAACTGAGGGTCTGAAACTGTCATTCACCGAAGATTCCATTGAGGAAATCGCTTCGGTGGCCGTGGATCTGAACGGATCGGTTGAAAACATCGGTGCGCGGCGTTTGCAGACCGTCATGGAACGCATTCTGGATGAAATCTCCTTCACGGCACCAGACCGGTCCGGGGAAGAGGTCGAAATTACGGCAGAGTTCGTTCACGATAACATTGGCGATCTGGCGAAGAACGTCGATCTGTCGAAGTTTATTCTGTAATTTGGACCGGTACCGCAGGCTGCAAATTCGCCGCTTGCGGCTTGCCGGGACCGATGGCAGCATGCGGTCATGGTAGCAATTCGAAAAAGTAACGAAGAGGGTCACCGCCGGAAGTTTCTGGTGGTGGTCGACGACACGCCGGAATGTGATCGCGCAATTGTCTATGCAGCCAAGCGGGCAGCGCGCACCAGCGGCGTGGTCACATTGCTGTTCATCATCGCACGCGGGGATTTTCAGCATTGGCTGGGTGTTGAGGACATTATGCGTGCCGAAGCGCACCAGGAGGCAGAAGCCACGCTGGCAAAAGCAGCGCAACGGGTTCGCTCAGTCGCCCGCACGGAACCGGAGACGGTTATCCGAGAAGGCACCATGAGTGAGGAAATCCTCGAGTTGATTGAAGCTGATGCCGATATCGCCATCCTCGTTTTGGCAGCAAGCACCAATGCGGACGGACCGGGGCCGTTGGTTTCCTCGATCGCTGGAAAATCCGCAGGAACCTTTCCGATCCCTGTGACCATCGTTCCGGGCAATCTGGATGATGATTCCATCGCCGCGCTAGCCTGACCTGCTGTGAGGAAAGACGCCTGAGGCGCTTGATCTCCAGCGGTAAAAACCTATCTAGTTTTTAACGGTTCCAAACTGAAGCTGGATCGGTTAGAAGATCCTATCGGTGTTTTGCGATGATGAAGAGGCCGCAAGCACGTTTGCCAAATTGGGCGCACAGGTGACACAGCGCGGACAGCGCAAGGACGGAAAACATGTTCATTCAAACCGAAGCCACACCGAACCCGGCAACCCTCAAGTTCCTTCCAGGACGGGTTGTCCTGCCGGAAGGAACATATGATTTCCGGTCCAAGGCTGATGCCGGCGCATCGCCGCTTGCGGAGAAGCTTTTTGATGTGCCGGGCGTCGCAGCCGTTTTCTTTGGCCATGATTTTGTGACTGTAACCAAGGATGACACGGACTGGCAGCACATGAAGCCGGCAATTCTCGGCGTCATCATGGAGCAGTTCATGTCCGGGCAGCCGGTCATGAATGCGGGTGAAAGCGAAGACATCGAAGAAGGCGAGTTCTTTGAGGAAGGCGATCAGGAAACTGTCGCGACCATCAAAGAGCTTTTGGAAACCCGCGTGCGTCCTGCTGTCGCACAAGATGGCGGCGACATCACTTTCAAGGGTTTCAAGGAAGGGATCGTCTACCTTTCCATGCGCGGTGCCTGTGCCGGATGCCCGTCTTCGACCGCAACGCTTCAGCACGGCATCCAGAATCTTCTGCGCCACTTTGTGCCGGAAGTTGAGGAAGTGCGTCCAATCTAAAGCGAAGTTCCGCTTTGTCTCGATGGCCCGGCATGTCTGCCGGGCCTTTTTATTCCCGCTGGTATTTCTCTGTGGGTTTCAAGCCCCCAATTGGACCTAGATCCAAAGCCCGGCTCGACTCTGCGAAGCGGCCGGGGTAGTGGCAAGTTATCATGCGTGTTCTGGCAATCGATACAGCACTGGCCAATTGCGCTGCCGCCGTTCTTGACGATGGCACCGCCTCAGCGTGTTTCGAAACCTGTGGCGAGGAAATCGGCCGCGGCCACGCGGAAAAGCTCATGGATATGATCGGAACCGTGATGGCCGAGAGTTCGACAGCCTTTTCCGATCTCGACCGGGTCGCCGTAACCGTCGGACCGGGCAGTTTCACCGGTCTTCGTGTCGGGTTGGCCGTAGCCCGCGGGTTCGGTCTGGTTCTGGAAAAGCCGGTTGTCGGTGTCACCACATTGGCGGCGATCGCACGGTCCTGTGCACCCGGCGACAATGGTTCCCCAATCCTCGTTGCTCTCACCGGAAAAGGTGACGAGGTCTATTGTCAGCTCTTTTCTCACGATGGCGAACCACTGGACTTTGCTGGTGTTCATACCCTGTCAGATCTTGCAATGACACTGCCTGAGGACATAAGATTTGCCGGTTCGGCGGCAGACCGTGTTGCCGATGCAGTGGGAGCGGAAAACACCTGCGTGATTTCCAGGTGTGGGTATCCGGGAATACGGGCCGTTGCCGAGCTGGGTCTCATAACGGATCCGCGAGGGGCGTCTCCCTCCCCATTGTATTTGCGGCCGCCGGATGCGACGCCGCAGACGAAGGGAAGGATTGAACGACAATGAGTTTTTGGTGGTTCTGGAGCCAGCCGCCGGTCATTGAAGAGGCGCTGGACGAAGATCTGCTGAAGGTCGCCGAAATCCACGCAGCTTCATTCAAACATGCCTGGGACGTGGAAGAGCTTGCCCGTATGAAGGCGCAATCCGGAACGTCCATTCTGGTCGCGCGGCGGGCCAGCCCTTACGGAACGCAGGGACCACTTGGTTTTTTGATCCTGAGAACAGCCGCAGATGAAGCGGAAGTCATTACGATCGCTGTACATCCACGCCAGCGTGGCCGTGGGATTGGAAAGAAGCTGATGGAGGACGGTTTGTTCCGCCTCTATGGAGAACGCTGCAAGAGCTTGTTTCTGGAAGTGGATTCGTCGAATGAAGCCGCCATTTTGCTTTATCGTTCCCTTGGATTCCGGGAAGTTGGCCGGCGAAAAGGGTACTACAGCGACAGTGGAGGAGACGGGACAGCGCTTGTCATGCGCGTCGATCTTGGTTAGAGCGCTTTGAGATCCAACCGGAAGCGGAAGGCTATTGGAGTTCATGACGGACGAGCGGACACTATCGCTGGTGGAACTTTGTGTCCAAAAAGGCATGCGCATGACCGAACAGCGCCGCGTGATTGCCTCGGTGATCGAGCAGGCCTCCGAAGAGCATCCGGACGTTGAGGAACTCTATCGCCGATCCGTTGCGATTGATCCTAAGATCTCCATCTCCACGGTCTACCGCACCGTCAAACTGTTTGAAGATGCCGGCATGGTTGAGCGCCATGATTTTCGCGATGGCCGTTCCCGTTATGAAACTGTGCCCGATGAGCATCATGATCATCTCATTGATCTGCGCAGCGGGCAGGTGATCGAGTTCCGGAACGAGGAAATCGAGGCCTTGCAGGAGTTCATTGCTAAAAAGCTGGGCTACAAGCTGGTGGATCACCGGTTGGAACTATATGGCGTTCCGATCGATCCGAAAAAGGGCGGGGACACCGATGGCTGAAATCAAGGCGGTTTTGACGATCCTGGTATTAACGGTCGTCTCGCTGATCTTGATTCCACTGCAGTGGGTTGCAGTGAAGCTGAATCTCCCAATCCAGAAACACCTTCCCCATCTGTGGCATAAGATTGCAACCGGCCTTGTTGGTATACGCATTCATCAGGACGGACAGCCGTCGGCTGAACGTCCTTTGTTGATTGCCGCCAACCATGCATCCTGGGTGGATATCACCGTTATCGGTTCTTTGATGCCGCTGTCCTTTATCGCCAAGTCGGAAGTTTCCGGCTGGCCGGTCTTTGGTCTGTTTGCCAAGCTTCAGCGGACGGTTTTCGTCAACCGCACCCGGCGATCGCAAACGGCAGAAGTTGCTGACACAATTGCAGGCCGGATGGCAGAGGGCGATGCCATGGTGCTCTTTGCGGAAGGCACATCCAACGATGGGAATTGCGTTTTGCCGTTCCGCTCGGCTCTCTTGGGAGCTGCAACGCGCGCCGCGGGGCACGATCAAGACACCACTGTTTGGGTCCAGCCGTTGTCGATTGCCTATCAGGGCTTGTTCGGAATGCCGATGGGGCGTGTGTACCGTCCGCACGTCGCCTGGTACGGGGATATGGAGCTGGCGGGCCACCTTTGGGGCATCTTTCGGCATGGTGCTCTCGACGTTGCGATCCAATGGGGAGAACCTGTTCGGGTCGATCCTGCAACGGACCGGAAAGCCCTGACTCTGCAGTTAGAGCGGGAGGTGCGCGCCCTGACCATGGCTGCTTTGCGCCAAAAACCGGTCGAACGGTTCGATTCCGATGAAATCGATGCTCCTGAGTTCTTCTCAAATGAAGAAAAAACCGCTAAAGCTGGCGCCTGAATTGAGGTGCGGCCTGCGTTAGACGTAATTGAGCACGGGTAGACACAGGCGCGGGATAGAGTCCCGCCCAAAAGCACGATCACCATGAGATATGCCGTCCGTCCCAAAAGGACCATGAGGAGCGAATGACGAGCCGCCCGGAAGCAGAACTGGACACCTCCGCAGCCGCGGAAACAAAGACCGCATCAGGTGACAATACGCGCAAGGTTTTTGTGCGCACCTACGGCTGCCAGATGAACGTCTATGATAGTGAGCGCATGACCGATGTGCTTGCACCACAGGGCTATTCCACGACGGCAGATATGGAAGAGGCCGATCTGGTTATCCTCAACACCTGCCACATCCGGGAAAAGGCCGCTGAGAAGGTCTATTCAGAGCTCGGGCGGATCCGGAAGGTCAAGGAAGAACGGGCGAAAGCCGGCAAGGACATGATGGTCGGTGTTGCCGGCTGTGTGGCACAGGCGGAAGGCGAGGAGATCTCGCGCCGGGCTCCGATTGTCGACATGGTCGTCGGTCCGCAGAGCTACCATCAGCTGCCCTCGCTTTTGGACAAGGCACGGCAAGGCCAGAAAGTTGTCGAAACCGAGTTCGACATCGATGCGAAATTTGACCATTTGTCGGCGCGGGCTGAAAAGCCGATCATGAAACGGCCGCCGGCCGCATTCCTGACGGTTCAAGAAGGCTGCGACAAGTTTTGCACCTTCTGCGTCGTTCCTTACACGCGCGGCGCCGAAGTCTCCCGGTCCGTGGAGCAGATCGTTACCGAAGCTCAGCGCATGGCGGCGTCTGGCGTGCGGGAAGTGACCCTGCTTGGTCAGAACGTCAACGCCTATCACGGTGAGGCTGCGGATGGGTCAACCTGGGGGTTGGGCAAGCTTCTGCGCCGCCTGTCGGAAATCGACGGGTTGGACCGGCTCCGCTACACCACCAGCCACCCGCGCGACATGGATGATGATCTGATTGAAGCGCACCGGGAACTGAAGAGCCTGATGCCGTATCTGCATCTGCCGGTGCAGTCCGGGTCTGACAAGATCTTGAAGGCCATGAACCGCAAACATACGCGGGACGAGTATTTCCGTCTGATCGACCGGATTCGGGTAGCAGCTCCTGACATTGCACTTTCCGGTGACTTTATTATCGGTTTTCCGGGTGAAACGGATCAGGACTTTGAAGACACGATGGATCTGATCCGCCGTGTCGAATATGGCTCTGCCTTCTCGTTCAAATATAGCCAGCGCCCCGGCACACCAGGGGCGACCATGGAAGATCAGGTGCCCGAAGACGTCAAATCTGTGCGGCTGCAGGAACTCCAAGCACTTTTGAGCGAGCAGCAAAAAGCCTTCAATGCGTCCCGCAAAGGCATGACCTGTGATGTGCTTTTGGAGAAGAAGGGCCGGAACCCGGGACAGCTGGTCGGAAAGTCTCCATGGTTGCAGCCGGTCCAGCTTGATGCACCAGAGTCCATGATCGGCAGTGTACAAGCGGTGGAAATCGTTGAGATCGGAAGCAATTCGCTGTTCGGACGGCTGATTGCGGGGCAAGATGCTGCTGATGGATCCGGTGCCATACCGGCCCCGGCGGCTTAAGGAGACGTCATTTGACGCGCGACAGCCAATCTTCTTCCCGCAGGCTTTCTGATGAAGCCGCTTCGGCTTCCGACATGACCCACATTGTGCTCGCCTTCGAAGATAACCGTTTGATCGGAGATCTGTTTGGTCAGTTCGATCAGAACCTTGCCCTGATAGAACAACGCCTTGGCGTGGACGCGATTGCGCGCGGCAACCAGGTGACACTCAAAGGGTCACAGGCGGGTTGTACGCAAGCACGGGTGGCCTTGGAGGCTCTATATCAACGCTTGCTGCAGGGGCAGGAAATCCATCCAGGTGATGTGGACGGTGCCTTGCGCATGGCGGCGGCGAACGAAGCCCAGCTTCCGTTGCCGACCCTTGAGCCGAAATCCCGGTTGGCGTTTGCACAAATCGCGACGCGCCGGAAAACCATTGTGGCGCGCACGCCAACACAGGATGCCTATATCCGGTCCATGGACCGGGCGGATATGATCTTTGGCACAGGCCCTGCTGGAACGGGAAAGACATTCCTTGCGGTTGCCTATGCGGCTGCGCTGTTGGAGCGCGGCGATGTGGCGCGTTTGATCCTGTCCCGGCCTGCGGTTGAGGCCGGTGAACGTCTGGGTTTCCTGCCGGGTGAAATGAAAGACAAGGTCGACCCGTATCTCCGGCCGATTTATGATGCGCTTTATGAAATGATGCCGGCTGAAAAAGTCGATCGGGGACTGCAATCTGGCATGATCGAGGTCGCGCCGCTTGCATTCATGCGCGGACGCACATTGTCAAACGCAGTTGTTCTGCTCGATGAGGCGCAGAACACGACATCGATGCAGATGAAGATGTTCCTGACCCGGCTTGGCGAGGGATCAAAGATGATCGTGACCGGCGATCCGAGCCAGATCGATTTGCCATCGGGCCAGAAATCCGGCTTGCGCGAAGCTCTGGGCTTGCTAACGGATATTCCTGCGGTTGCACATATCCGGTTCAACGAAACCGATGTTGTCCGCCATGAGTTGGTCGGCCGGATTGTCACGGCCTACGACAATGCTGCCCGTGAAGAATCTGAGGCACGTGAACGCCGGTTTGCTGCTCGTCAAAGAGACGACGAAGATCAGGATCGCCGGCCGCGCAGCAGCGCAGCGGCTTCCTGAAGGGGCTTGTGTGACCGAAGTTGAACATGCGCCTGAAGGGGTTTTGATTGATATCGCGGTTGAGGCCGGTGACTGGCCGGATGAGACCGCGTTGATCAAACTGGCGCAAACCGCGATCGCTGCTGCTTTAAAAGGCGCGGATCTGGAAGTTCTGGAAAAAGCCGAGGTGTCACTGCTCTTCACAAATGATGAGGGGATCCAAAAACTGAATCATCAGTGGCGGGACAAGGACAAGCCGACCAACGTGCTTTCCTTTCCGGGCAACGACCCTCAGGACGATGTGTACGGCCCTCTGCTCGGCGACATAGTTTTTGCCTATGAGACAGTCGCCAAAGAAGCAGAAGAACTGGGAATTGAATTTAACAATCACCTTACCCATCTCACTGTTCATGGATTGCTTCATCTTTTTGATTATGATCATCAAGAGAAAGACGAAGCTGAACTGATGGAAAGCTTGGAAACGGCCATATTGGCCGGTTTGGGTATTGATGATCCTTATGCTGGCCGACCACTTGAGGCCGATGGCGATTAAAGGGACAGTAGGGGTTATGACCCTTTGCTTCAGGGTCCTGAAACGATAGATGATGAACGCAGTTGAACCAAACAGTTCCGGTAGCGAGGCGGATTCCGCCCAGCACGGAACGGCGCAGGACGGGGAAGACCCGCAACAGACCAGGCCGCAGAAACCTGCGGCATTCTTCTCCTCGCTCAAACGGCTTCTTCGCCTAGGGCGCGATACATCCAACTTGCGTGAAAACCTGGAAGATGAACTTGCCCGCGAAGGGGCGGGAGATACAGCGTTTTCGCCTGAGGAACGCATGCTCCTCGGGAACATCCTCCGTTTGCGTGAAAAGCGTGTTGACGATGTCATGATCCCAAGGGCTGACATTGAAGCCGTCGACATCGGTACGAGCCTCAGTCGGGTCATGGAGCTGTTTCGGAACAGCGGCCACTCCCGCATGCCGGTCTATGAGGATACGCTCGATGATCCGCGCGGCATGGTTCACATCAAGGACCTGATGGCTTTTATAGCGGAACAAGGGGCCGGTTCGAGTGTAAATGGATCAGATTCGCTACCTCCGTCCGAGGACACCGAACGCCTAACCATCGTGGCGCCAGCACCTGGCCATAACTCTTCAGACTTGGATCTGTCGTCGGTGGATTTGTCGATATCGCTCCGGGATGTAAACCTCATTCGGAACCTGCTTTTTGTTCCGCCGTCCATGCCGGCAACGGATCTGATGGCGAAAATGCAGGCTGGCCGGATCCAGATGGCGCTTGTGATCGACGAATATGGTGGCACTGACGGTCTGGTCTCGCTTGAAGACCTCGTCGAGGAAGTTGTCGGCGACATCGAGGATGAGCACGACGAAGACGAAGAAGCAATGCTTGCAGATGCCGGTGACGGAATTTGGATCGCGGATCCAAGGCTGCCGCTTGAAGATCTCGATGAGGCCCTTGGAACACTGTTGAGCGACGGTGAGATATCCGAAGATGTCGATACGCTCGGCGGATTGCTCTATGTCACCGTTGGTCGCGTGCCGGTACGCGGCGAGCTTGTGCTCGTGGATGATGTACCGGGCTATGAGTTTGAAGTCATGGATGCGGATCCGAGGCGGATCAAACGCTTGAAGATACGCCGTCGGCGCGCCGAAGTCCGGTCGCCGGAAGTCAGGCGCCGTTTGAAACGTCCTGAAACTGATCCGTCCGAGACCGATCAAGATGCGCCAGAAAACAAAGAACAGCGACCAATTGCATCCTAGCAATTGGTCAATCGGGACCCTGATGGGCTAAGCGCTGCGTTTGCCCGTAGAGCTTTGGGCCGTGGAAAGGGTTGACCGGCTCGCTGCAAGCGGACAAATCTGCCAACGTTTTTGCAGCGAATCGGATCCATATGAGCCCGCTTTTTCAGAAGCTTTCCGCCATTCCAAACACGTTTCTGCTCGCCTGGGGATGGCGACGTCGGCTGCTGTGCTCTTTGTGCGGCGCGGCTTCAGCCTTAGCCCTACCGCCATATGGTCTCTTCCCAATCCTTTTTCTGACCTTTCCCGGTTTCGTTTGGCTCGTGGATGGGGCTTTGGAAACAAACCGGAGCGGCGTGTTCAAGCGGCTGCGCACCGGGTTTGCGCTGGGGTGGTTGTTTGGCTTCGGATACTATCTTTCCGGGCTTTGGTGGATTGGCTCGGCCTTTCTGGTCGATGCCGAACAGTTTGCCTGGCTGATGCCGTTTGTCGTCGTGGCCATGCCGCTTGGCTTGGCTCTGTTTACGGGCCTCGCCGGAGCTCTTGCCGCGGCGTTTTGGGGGGATTCCCGGACCCGGGTGCTGCTGCTGGCGGCGGCAATGACGCTTGCCGACTGGCTCAAGGGAACGGTCCTGACCGGTTTTCCCTGGAACTCTTACGGCTATGCCTTTTCAGAAAGTCTGACGCTTGCCCAAACAGCCAGCGTTACGGGCGTATACGGTCTGACTTTTCTGGCGTGGGGCATCTTTTCAGCGCCGGCTGCGCTCGCGGACAGTAGGCCACTCCAAGTGCGTATCTTGCCTGTTGGTTTGGCAGCAGCTGTTCTGGTTCTTATGGCGACCTATGGCGCATATCGGTTGGCGCCTGACGGGGTTGAATACGAAGATCTGGATATCCGGATCGTTCAGCCTTCAATCAATCAACAGGACAAGTGGCGTCCGGAGCTGCGCGACGAGATTTTTCAAACCTACCTAGATTTGACAGAAGCGCCGCTTGGCGGGGATGGGCGGGTTGGAACACCGCAACTGGTGGTCTGGCCTGAGTCTGCGGTTCCGTTTTTGCTCACAAGGGAGCCTGGTGCCTTGCATCGGATCGCGGCAGCGCTTGGGCAGAATAAAGAGCTGGCGGTCGGCGCGGTCCGGGCAGAGCCGGGGGAAGCCGGCCAAGTCTATTTCAACAGCATCTATCTAATCGGAAATGATGGGACCGTGCGCGGGCTTTACGACAAGGTGCGCCTGGTCCCGTTCGGTGAATATGTCCCGTTCCGTCCATTGCTGGATAAACTGGGTATCAGCAATCTGGCGGGCCCCGGTGCAGGTTTTGAGGCTGGAGACGTGCGGCGCCCCTTGTCAGCAATGGACAAGTACCTGTTTCTGCCACTGATATGCTACGAGGCAATATTCCCTGCTGAGACTGCTAGTGTGGCACCGAGACCTGCGTTTCTTCTCAATCTGACCAACGATGCATGGTTTGGCCGGACGCCCGGTCCCTACCAGCACTTTGCGCAAGTTCGGTTACGGTCTATCGAAACTGGCCTGCCCACAATTCGCGCCGCCAATACCGGAATATCCGGTGTGATAGATGGGCTGGGGCGTGTGGTGATTAAACTTCCGGTATTTGAACGCGGTGTGATTGATGCTCGGCTACCGGCACGTGAACCAGAAACGATTTACCGTACATTTCTGGATATCCCGATACTAATAATATCGATAGTTATTGTAATTTTAATCAGTATTCGTCGATACAACCGTAATTCCCGTCTAAATTGATATTTTTTGTTTGAGTTGAGTGAAAGAATTGTGATACAACCGTGACATAGCTGATTGAAAGCTAACGTAGGCGTAAGCGGGAAGTTGCGGGCAAACTTTCTTCTTTTTAGGTTTGTGGGAACCTGATTGGAGCTTGCGCCAAATAAAAATATTGGCTGCAAAAAGCCAGACGACTTAGAAAGAATGACGCCAATGCCCAGTAAGAAATCACCTAATCCAATCGATATCCATGTTGGAAGCCGCGTGCGCTTGCGTCGCATGATGCTCGGCATGAGCCAAGAAAAACTTGGCGAAGCGCTAGGTATCACTTTCCAGCAAATCCAGAAGTACGAAAAAGGCACCAATCGCATTGGTGCAAGCCGGTTACAGCATATCGCAACGGTTCTGAAAGTCCCGGTTTCCTTCTTTTTTGAAGATGCTCCAGGAACGCCGGAAGAGGCTGAAGGCTTTGGCGAAACCCAACCCACGTCTTATGTCGTGGATTTTCTCTCCTCGTCGGAAGGCCTGTCCCTCAACAAGGCATTTGTGCGCATAGAAGACCCGAAGGTCCGCCGCCGCATTGTTGATCTGGTCAGATCCCTCGCCGGCGACGAATAATAAAAACAACCATCTTCTTGACGTGGCCCCAAACTTCTTAGATTGATGGCACCTGAAGCGGCGGTCGTAATCGCCGCTTCTTTGTATTCATTCCCAGAAGGACGATCGCCAATGGCACGTCAAAATTACCTGTTCACGTCTGAGTCCGTCTCCGAAGGTCACCCAGACAAGGTTTGCGACCGTATTTCTGACGCGGTTGTAGATGCCTACCTAAGAGAAATGCCTGAAGCCCGCGTTGCCGCAGAGACGCTGGCGACCACCAACCGGATCGTGATTGCCGGCGAGACTCGTGGGCCTGCGACCATCACCAACGAATACATCGCCCATCTGGCGCGCATGGCCGTCAAAGACATCGGCTACGAGCAGGACGGCTTCCATTGGGAAGACTGCGATATCGCCGTACACTTGCATGCCCAGTCTGCACACATTGCTCAAGGCGTCGACGCTGGCGGCAACAAGGATGAGGGTGCGGGCGATCAGGGCATCATGTTTGGTTATGCATGCCGCGAGACCGAAGAGTTGATGCCGGCGCCAATTCTCTTTTCACACAAGATCCTGAAAACGCTGGCAGAGGCCCGTAAAACCGGCAAGGAGCCGGTGCTTGGTCCGGACGCGAAAAGCCAGGTAACAGTTCGCTACGAAAACGGCAAGCCGGTTGGTGTCACGTCCATCGTCTTGTCGACGCAACATTTGGACCCAGCGCTCACCTCGCCTGATGTCAAAGCAATCGTCGAGCCATACATCCTGTCGTCCTTGCCAGATGGCTGGGTTACGGATGAAACGGTTTGGCATGTCAATCCGACGGGCGCGTTTGTTATCGGCGGTCCGGATGGCGATGCAGGTCTGACAGGCCGTAAGATTATCGTCGATACATATGGCGGCGCAGCTCCGCACGGCGGTGGCGCGTTCTCCGGTAAGGATCCGACAAAGGTTGACCGCTCTGCAGCCTACGCCGCCCGCTATCTGGCGAAAAACGTTGTCGCGGCCGATTTGGCCGATCGGTGCACGATCCAGCTGTCGTATGCAATTGGCGTGTCCGATCCGCTGTCGGTCTACGTCGATTTCCACGGCACTGGCCGGTGCGACGAGGCCAAGCTTGAGACTGCACTGCGTGACGTGATGGGCCTCAGCCCGCGCGGCATTCGCGAGCATTTGCAGCTGAACAATCCGATTTATGAGCGCACCGCAGCTTATGGTCACTTCGGCCGGCAGCCGGATGCCGATGGCGGGTTTAGCTGGGAAAAAACAGACCTGGTTGACGAACTGCGTCCGCTTGCAGGATAAGCCGGACCCATAAAGGTCCACTCATCAGAATAATGATCGCCGGCCGTTGAGGCCGGCGATTTGGTTTGAAGCAATGAATGATCGATACGAAGGTTCTTTTTTTGGACGCCGGAAAGGCAAACCGCTCACCCCGCGCCGGGAAGCGCTTATGGCAGATGTGCTTCCAGCGCTTTCTCTGGATCTTACGGCACAGCCGCCTGCAGATTTAAAGGACCTCTTCAAGGCAGAGGTTGCATCCGTCTGTTTGGAGGTGGGCTTCGGCGGCGGTGAGCATTTGTTGCACCGGGCCCGGACCAATCCGGAAACCGGGTTCATCGGCATTGAGCCGTTTGTTGGAAGCATGGCAAAAGCCGTTGCTGCAGTGACGGATGAAAACCTCCAAAACGTCCGGCTTTATGACGACGATGCGGTCAATGTTCTGGATTGGGTGCCGGAAGCTTCGCTCGATCTTGCATACCAGCTTTATCCGGATCCCTGGCCAAAGAAGCGCCATTGGAAGCGGCGTTTTATCAATGCGCAGAACCTTGATCGGTACGCGCGCGCATTGAAGCCGGGATCCGAATTCCGGTTTGCCAGCGACATCGACACGTATGTCGATTGGACACTACGCCATTGCCGCGATCATCCGGCCTTTGACTGGGCCGCGGAAACCGCATCTGACTGGAAAACCCCTTGGGAAGGTTGGCCCGGCACGCGGTATGAGGCCAAGGCAATCCGAGAGGGGCGCATTGGCCGGTATCTCACCTTCTTAAGGCGGTAAAGCCTGTACCGGCGCGGTGTCAGGTGGAACAGTGGCTGCCGGTCAAATACAGACTCTTTTCCAGCATTCACCTCAAGCCTCTTGCCTTTGAGGGGTGTTTGGCGTTATACAGCCGGTGTTTCATCTCAAACGGCTTATATGAGCTCTTGAGGGTGGGCCCGCCGGGGACCCGCTCTTTTTTGCTTAACCCATGCCGGAAACTGAATGTGATCTTGCCGGGCAGCGCCTGAGTTCATCTCAAAGCTTGATGCCCAACTGAAGCAAAACTGCCTTAAACTGGCAGAATGGAGCCGGGTATTGAGCGACCAAGAACCGAGAATTGTCACCGAACAAGGGCTTGATGCCCGTGTTGCGGCAATTATTGAGCCGGTTATTGAAGATCTCGGCTACCGGCTCGTGCGCACCAGGATCAGCGCGGCAAACGGATGCACGCTGCAGATCATGGCCGAGCGCCCTGACGGCACCATGACGGTGGATGATTGCGAAACAATCAGCCGGGCTGTATCGCCTGCTTTGGATGTAGAAGATCCGATCAACCGGGCGTATCACCTTGAAGTATCGTCTCCCGGCATCGATCGGCCGCTGGTGCGCGCTGGCGATTTTGACCGCTGGGCTGGTCACGAAATGAAAGTCGAGATGGACGTCATGCAAGACGGCCGCAAGCGGTTCCGCGGAACGCTTCTCGGCGTTGAAGGCGTGTCGGCAAAAATGCGTTTGCCTGATGCTCCGGAAGGTGAAGCGGATACAGTTCTGCTTCCGATGGAAGATATTGGCGAAGCCAAACTGGTCTTGACCGATGACTTGATTACGGCAGCTCTTCAGGCTGAAAAAGCGGCCTTGGCCGCACGCGGCGAGAGCGCCGATGAGTTGACACAGGATAACACGCCGAACTGAGCCTAAGCTCGTTGGCACTTGGATGAACGCGCCCGACCCGACCCTTGGCGCAAGAGGAGTGGATTATGGCAATCAGCGCAAACCGGCTTGAACTGCTGCAAATTGCGGACGCAGTTGCTCGGGAAAAGTCGATCGACCGGATGATCGTCATCAATGCAATGGAAGATGCCATCCAGAAGGCAGCCCGCTCGCGCTATGGCACGGAAACGGAAGTTCGCGCAGAGATCAATCCGAAAACCGGCGATATCCGTTTGCAGCGTTTGCTTCAGGTTGTTGAAACTGTCGAGAATGTATCCACTGAGATTTCCCTGGACGATGCCGCAGCGCGCAATCCGGAAGCCGGTGTGGGTGACTTCATCGCTGAGCCGCTGCCGCCGCTGGATTTCGGCCGCATTGCCGCTCAGTCTGCAAAGCAGGTTATCGTTCAAAAGGTTCGCGAAGCAGAGCGTGATCGTCAGTATGACGAATTCAAGGACCGTGTTGGCGAAGTAATCAACGGGGTTGTCAAGCGGGCCGAATACGGCAACGTCATTGTCGATCTCGGCCGGGGCGAAGGAATTGTTCGCCGCGATGAGCTGATCCCGCGTGAAATTTTCCGCACGGGCGACCGCATCCGGGCAATCATTTATGATGTACGCCGCGAGCAACGCGGTCCGCAGATCTTTCTGTCCCGGACCCATCCGCAATTCATGTCCAAGCTGTTTGCCCAGGAAGTCCCGGAAATCTATGACGGTGTCATCGAGATCAAATCTGTCGCTCGTGACCCGGGGTCCCGCGCAAAGATCGCTGTGATCTCGAAAGACAGCTCCATCGATCCGGTTGGTGCGTGTGTGGGTATGCGTGGTTCCCGTGTGCAGGCCGTTGTCGGCGAGCTGCAGGGCGAGAAGATCGACATTATTCCATGGAATGACGAGGCGGCGACGTTCATCGTCAACGCACTGCAGCCGGCCGAAGTTGCCAAGGTTGTTCTCGATGAAGATGCCGAGCGTATTGAAGTCGTCGTTCCGGATGACCAACTGTCATTAGCGATCGGACGCCGAGGTCAGAATGTTCGGCTGGCATCCCAGTTGACCGGCTGGGCGATTGACATCATGACAGAGCAGGAAGAATCCGAGCGCCGCAGCAAGGAATTCCAGGAACGGTCTCAACTGTTCATGGATGCCCTCAATGTGGATGAAATGGTTGGTCAGTTGCTGGCAACCGAAGGGTTCACTTCTGTTGAAGAAGTCGCCTATGTGGAGATCGAAGAAATCTCCATGATCGAAGGTTTTGACGATGACACGGCAGTTGAAATCCAGGCGCGCGCCCGCGACTTTCTGAATGAGCTGGAAGCAAAGCTCGATGAAGAGCGGATCGAACTCGGCGTTTTAGACGAGTTGCGCTCGATTGATGGCCTGACAAGCGCTATGCTGGTGGCTCTCGGCAAAGATGACGTCAAGACGATGGAAGACCTTGCCGGATGCGCTGCGGACGATCTCGTTGGTTGGACCGAGCGCAAGGATGGCGAGACCAAACGGTATGATGGTGCGCTGTCCGCATATGATGTTTCCCGCGCCGATGCGGAAAACATGGTAATGGCAGCCCGTCTGGCGGCCGGCTGGATTACCGAAGAAGAACTCGCTGCCCAAATGGCGGACGAGGAAGCGGAATCGGAAGAGATCGAAGCTGAAGAGGAAACTGTTGAGGAAGCTCCGGCCGGTGCGATCCTGAACGGATAACTCCGTCAGCTGTATTTGCGAGGCGATGCGCCTCGAAAGAGCGGTAAAGCCATGGCGCCTGCCGTTCAAACAAGACTGAAAGTGGTCAACGCGGTTTGCGTCACGGTCTGAGCATCGGGCGCATAGTTGATCTAGAGGAGTGGCAGCGTGCCAAGGAAGAATGAGCCAACCGAACGGCAGTGCGCCGTCACCCGGAAGGTTCAGCCCGTCAGTTCGCTGATCCGGTTTGTGCTTGATCCAGAGGGTCAGGTTGTTCCGGATCTGAAAAGGGTTCTGCCGGGGCGCGGTGTGTGGGTAACAGCGTCGAGCGATGTCGTCTCTGTTGCCGAGAAAGACCGGAAGAAAGTGTTTGGACGGGGCTTCAAAACCGAAGTCAGCGTCGAGCCTGGATTGGCCGAGCGAGTCGATACGCTCATGGAAAAGAGTGCCCTTCAGGCGCTTTCCATGACGCGCAAGGCCGGCGAGCTGATCACCGGTTATTCGAAAGTTGACGCAGCCTTGCGGCGGGATCCCGTCGCAGGACTTATCCATGCCTCGGATGCTGCAGAAGACGGGGTACGGAAGCTGGCGGCATTGGCCGCGGGTAGAAATGAAGACGCAAATGGATGCCAAATCGTCCGTTTGTTCGAATCGGACCAATTGGATTTGGCATTGGGCCGGTCAAATGTGATACATGCTGCACTGCTTGCGGGGCAAGCCAGCGAAAATTTCCTGTCACGGGTACGTGACTTGGAGCGTTTTCGCGGCTATTCCGTCGCAGACGACGAAAAGAGCAACGCATAGCAGGGCGGTTGCGCAGGACTGAAGGCAATATGAGCGATACGAAAAATCCGGGCGACAAAACAATCAGCGTTGAGCGTGGCAAGACGCTTGGCCTCAAGAGCGGTGGTGGCGATTCAGGAACGGTTCGCCAGTCCTTCTCGCATGGCCGGTCGAAAGCCGTCGTCGTGGAGAAAAAGCGCAAGCGTGTCGTTTTGCCGGGTCAGGAGCCGAAACCCGAAGCTCCGGCACCGGTGACGCAACGCCTCGACACACCTTCTGAGGTACCGCCGCGCAAGCCGGACGTACCGGCTGCCCGCCAAGGGCGCAAGCCAGGTGGCGGTCAGCGGCAAAAAGGCAATGGTAATGTGCTGCGCACGCTGACGCCTGAAGAAGCGAAAGCGCGTCAGGCTGCACTGCTGATGGCCAAGGAGCGCGAGGTCGAAGAAGCCAAGCTCCGCGAGGAAGAGGCCAAGCGCCGTGCCACCGCTGAAGTTCAGCGCAAGCAGGAAGAAGAAGTTCGCGCCAAGGCGGAAGCCGAAGAGCGTCAAAAACGCGAAGCTGAAGAAGCTAAAGCAGCTGCTGAACAAACCAAGTCTGTTGCAGCTCCGAAAGCAGAAAAAGCTTCGGCTGAAGCGCCTGCCGCAAAGGCAGCGCCGCAAGAGCGTCCAGCTCCACGCCGCGAAGTTCGCAAGGCGCCTGGCCGCGACGACAGCAAGCCGCGGAACCTGAACGACATGGGCCGCCGCAAGACAGAGACTCCGGCCAGCCCGAAACCGGACGAGCGGCCGGCTGCAAGCGCTGATGATCGCGGCGCAGCCAACAAAAACCTGCGTGCGGTTAAGCGTCCCAAACAGGCTCCGGCTCCGGCCCCGGCCCGTCCGAAGGGTGGCGACGATCGGCGCCGTTCGAAACTGACGATCTCTGCCGCGACTGGTGGTCACGATGGCCAGCGCACACGGTCTCTTGCGTCCATGCGCCGCCGTCAGGAAAAGGCAAAGCGCGGCCAGCAACAGGTTGTTCGCGAAAAGGTCATGCGGGAAGTCACGCTTCCGGAAGCGATCACCATTCAGGAACTGGCCAACCGTATGTCAGAGCGGGCCGTTGATGTGATCAAGCTTCTGATGAAGCAAGGCCAAATGCTTAAGATCAATGATGTGATCGACGCTGATACTGCAGAGCTGATCGCCGAAGAAATGGGCCACACGGTAAAACGTGTTTCTGAAGCGGATGTTGAAGAAGGCCTCTTCTCTTCGGACGACGATAAGGGTGCCTTGCAGGCACGTCCGCCGGTCGTGACCATCATGGGCCACGTTGACCACGGGAAGACATCGCTTCTGGATGCTGTCCGTAAGGCCAAAGTGGCAACCGGTGAAGCCGGTGGCATCACCCAGCACATCGGCGCCTATCAGGTCGAGCAAGACGGCAACAAGATAACCTTCATCGATACCCCGGGCCACGCGGCATTCAGCCAGATGCGTGCCCGCGGAGCGAAGTCGACTGACATCGTGATCCTGGTGGTTGCCGCCGACGATGGTGTCATGCCGCAAACCAAGGAAGCGATCGCGCACGCCAAGGCAGCGGATGTGCCGATCATTATCGCCATCAACAAGATGGACAAGCCGGGTGCCGATCCGAACCGGGTTCGGACCGAGCTTCTCAGCGAAGAGTTGGTGACGGAATCCATGGGTGGTGACGTCATTGATGTTGAGGTTTCGGCAAAATCTGGCCAGAACCTTGATAAACTTCTGGAAATGATCCTTTTGCAGTCTGAAGTTCTTGAACTTCAGGCCAACCCGGATCGGACCGCAGAAGGTATCGTCATCGAAGCACAGCTCGATCGTGGCCGGGGTCCGGTTGCGACCGTGTTGGTGCAGAAAGGTACCCTCAAGCCGGGCGACATTCTTGTTGCTGGTTCCGAGTGGGGCCGTGTCCGCGCGATGCTTGACGAAAATGGCAAGCAGGTCAGCGAAGCTGGCCCGGCGAAACCGGTCGAGGTCCTTGGCTTCCAGGGAACGCCGGCTGCCGGTGACATGGTTGCAGTGGTTGAAAACGAAGCCCGCGCCCGTGAGATCACCGACTACCGTCAGCGCCAGATCCGCGAAAAGGCATCTGTCGTGGCATCCGGTACACGTGGCTCGCTCGAGCAAATGATGAACCGTCTGCAGGAAACTGGCCGCAAAGAGTTCCCGCTGGTTCTGAAAGCCGACGTGCAGGGGTCCGCAGAGGCCATTGCACATGCGTTGAACGAGCTTGGAACCGACGAAGTTGGGGCTCGCATCCTGCTGTCCGGTGTGGGCGGCAT
>NZ_CM011002.1:787540-1007027 GCF_000158095.2 Roseibium alexandrii DFL-11 | reverse complement strand
CGCTCATTTGCATTTATAGGCATCTTCGCTGGCTGCCGACCCAACCAGAATTCAGGTTATCAATGTCAAAGGTAGCCGTGTTGGTAATGGGTTTTCCCGATCAAGTTCCGGCGGTTTACGCCTTGCCCTTCTGATCCCATCCGGTCGTTTTGCGGACCAGTTTATAATAGAGGTTGAAAGGCAAAAACTGGATCGCTTTCAACTGACGGACAAACGCCTTTGGAAACGAGATCTCAAAGTGCTTCCGGTCCTGAAGTCCGTCGATGATCCCCCTGACAGCCTCCTGAGGTGAAATCAGGTGCGGCATCGGGAACGGATTTGATTTGGTGGCAGGTGTGTCAACAAATCCCGGGCTGATGACCTGCAGACGGATTCCAGCCCGCTCAAGATCAAACCGCAGACTTTCCGAAAAGTTAAACAATGCGGCTTTGCTGGCGCCATAGGCAGCAGAGGTTGGAAGTCCGCGATAACCGGCAACCGATGACACGATAGCGATCTGCCCCTGCCCTGCCGCCTTCATCACATTGATGGCCGGCAAAACGACATTCACCGTGCCCATCAAGTTCACATCGAACGTTTTCCGGTAGGCTTCAGCATCACCATCAAGACCATCTTGCGGCAGGTAGATCCCAGCGTTTGCAACGACCAATGCAAGCCGATGTTCGGTTGCGATTGACGCGCAATGGGCCGCCATCAGTGCAGTATCGCTTACATCGCCGGCATAGACGTGAATGGAACCAGAAAAATCGGATGCGGCGTCTTTAAGCTCCGCCAAGGCATCTTCAGAACGCGCTGTGACCGCCACCGTCCAGCCAGCCCGCGCCATCTCCAACGCCAGTTCCCGGCCGATACCGGAACTTGCGCCTGTAATCCAAACAGCCCCGTCGGAGGGGGCTGCTACGTAACTAACTATGGACAATGATGTCTCCTCAAGTCTCTGCTATCTATACGCAAAGACATGAGAAATGGTTTGCTTATCCGCGCATGAAAGGTGCGAACCAGCGGCCAACCGGCCCGGTCAATTCCAGACGCCCAGCGGTCACTGCAAAGCAAATGCAGTCATCTCCGTCATCTGCAATCGGGCGGTGATCAACATCGTCGTCAGCGAAAGCGACATCGCCCGTCACATAGTGACCATCGGTGTCCTTGAAGCCGCCCTGAAGAACGAGGGTGAGTTCAGTACCATGGTGGGTATGTGACGGCATTGCGCGTCCTGCCCGGACCCAGATGAGGCTCGCGTCGCACCCATCAATCTCGCCGAGCTTGCATTCTTTCACTCCAGGAAGAAGTGTTTTCCAGGCAACACTCTCCATCGATGGGCCGATAATCGAGCGTAGTGATTCCGGAACACGGTCGTCACTCTCACACGAGCGCGTTGCGGTAACATCCCGAATTGGGTCTTCGCTCTCAAAAATCGCTGCCAAAGCAGAATTGCGATCTGTGAATGCAACGGGATCGCTGTCGGCAAGCCCCGTGCTGGCAAGCGTCTCGAGGGAATGGACATAGCCCCGGTTCTGGTCACTCAATTCCAAGTGAGCACCAATCAGAGCTTGAGCCGGATACGTAAGTGTTCCGGCTGCGTATCCAGCCAACAACTCGTCCATTCCGGTCGCGTGCTTTTCCATCTCGTATCTCATGCTTACCTTTAGTTTCCAGAGTACAGTTCGCCTACGGCTAGATTCAGCACCCGGATCATTTGCAAAACTAAATAAGCTGATTTTTCCTTGGGATCTAGGGGATCTGAAGAACAACTCAGCCAGTACTTTTAATGAAAACGCTTACAGCGCAAAAAATATCGATTTTTGTGTGTAGCAATCCGCAGTCAAAGACTTACATTGCTTACTTGCTAAGACCTATCGGTGCCATTATGCGTCGGCGCTGAACGCGTGATGAAATCTATGGAACAGCGCTCCGCTGTCCACTCTGTCGGGATCAATTGAATGTCTGTGTCCGCATCTGTCGTCGATGCCATCGGCAATACGCCGCTTATCCGCCTCAAGGGCCTGTCCGAAGAAACCGGTTGTGAGATTTTCGGCAAGGCCGAGTTCATGAACCCGGGACAATCCGTCAAGGACCGCCCGGCCCGTCAGATGATCCTGGAAGCCGAAGCGCGCGGCGATCTGAAGCCCGGCGGT
This sequence comes from Roseibium alexandrii DFL-11, assembly GCF_000158095.2. Classification (NCBI taxonomy): domain Bacteria; kingdom Pseudomonadati; phylum Pseudomonadota; class Alphaproteobacteria; order Hyphomicrobiales; family Stappiaceae; genus Roseibium; species Roseibium alexandrii. The sequence goes on along the minus strand of NZ_CM011002.1, from coordinate 1,004,892 downwards.
GTCATCGTTGAAGGGACAGCAGGTAACACCGGCATCGGCCTTGCCTTGGTTGCAAGCGCCCGCGGATATCGGACCGTCATCGTTATTCCGGAAACCCAGACCCAGGAAAAGAAAGATATGCTGCGCATGTGCGGAGCAGAACTTCTCGAGGTTCCGGCAAAACCCTTCAAAGACCCGAACAATTACCAGCACGTGGCACGCCGCCTTGCGGAAGAAATGGCCAAAACCGAGCCGAACGGCGTTCTCTTTGCGGACCAATGGAACAACCTGGACAATCGCAAAGCCCACTTCCTGACAACGGGTCCGGAAATCCTGGCTCAAACCGACGGCAAAATTGACGGGTTTATTTGTGCTGTTGGCTCCGGCGGAACACTTGCCGGCGTCTCCACGTATCTGCGCGAGCAGAAGCCGGGCATTACCATTGGATGCGCCGACCCGCTGGGCGCAGGCATGTATCACCTTTTTAAAGACGGCGAAGCAAAGGCCACCGACGGCGGTTCGATTGCAGAAGGCATTGGACTTGGACGCTCAACGGTGATTGTCGGCGATATCAAGGTCGATCATCCATACTCAATCCCTGATGAGGAAGCGCTGCCGCTTGTCTTTGATCTTGCTGAAAACGAAGGACTGCTGCTCGGCGGCTCGTCTGCGATCAACCTTGCAGGCGCACGGCGCTTGGCAAAGGAAATGGGCCCGGGCCACACGATCGTGACGATCCTCTGTGACCACGGCACCCGCAGCCAGTCAAAACTCTATAATCCTGAGTTCCTGCGGACCAAGAACCTGCCGGTGCCCGGTTGGCTTGAGCGGACAGTCGACCTGAAACCGCCCTTCGCATAACTTCCAATGAGGAGGAGGCCGAGCCAGTCCAGTCATGTCGACCCATGATCCTGCACTTCAAACCGGCATTGCCGATACAAGGCGCGTAATCCAGGATGCAGCCACGGACATAACAGTCGTTGATATGGTGGCAAACAACCTGGGGCTGGTAGCAGGTGCGCTCGCGGTTGTTTACATCACGGCTGTCATTTGTGCGGTTCGCGAGATTATGTACTCGCGTACCTCGCAAGGTTCGGTTGCCTGGCTTCTGTCCCTGTTTTTCATCCCTTATGTCACGGTTCCGCTCTATTTTGTCTTCGGCTGGCGGTCCTTTTCCGACTACGCGAAGATTCAAATTACACTTGGCCGCAGCGAGCGGGCGCGCCGGGCCGATGAACTTGGTCTCACGGATCACGACGAAACGCGGGATTGGCCCGTGCTTTCCCGTGTTGCCGGAGTGCCGTTTCTTGCAGGCAACACATCTGAACTTCTGATCGACGGCAACGCAACCTTCACCGCGATGAAGGAAGGGATTGCCCGGGCAGAAAACGTCATCTTCTTTCAGTTCTTTGCAATACACGATGATGCCCTTGGCCGGGAAATGGCCGATGCGCTGATCGCGCGGGCCAAGGACGGGGTGGAGATTTACTTCCTCTATGATGATGTCGGGAGCCACTCACTCTCCAACAAATACATCGAACGCCTTACGGAAGCCGGCATAAAGGTTTGCGGCTTTAACGAAAACCACAAATTCCTGAGAGTTCTGGGGCCGATGCGGCTCAACTATCGCAATCACAGAAAACTGGTGGTGATCGATTATCGCGAAGCATTTGTCGGCGGCCACAACGTTGCGGACCAATATGTCGGGCGAAGCAAACGGTTTGGCCGCTGGCGCGACACCCATGTGAGAATCGAAGGGCCCGCTGCGGTTGCTTGCGCCCTTTCGTTTGTTGAAGACTGGCTCTGGGCAAGCGGCAATCACATCGATCTGCCGCAGGTGAGCGAAGTCCCGATGCCAGGCGATGAATCCGTGCTGGTGATGCCTACAGGGCCCGCTGACAAATTGGAAGAATGCGCGATTGCCTTTGTTGAGGCTGCGGCCCAAGCAAAACGCCGCCTTTGGATCACAACACCTTATCTGGTGCCGTCTTTGGATGTGCAAACGGCACTTGCAGCGGCCGCAATGCGCGGCGTCGATGTCCGCATTCTCCTACCGGAAAAACGCGACCACTGGACGGTTTGGCTCGCCAGCCATGCCTATGAGGACACGCTCGTCCAACGGGGGGTTAAGATCTACCGGTACACTGATGGCTTTCTCCATCAGAAGGTGACCTTGCTTGACAATGATCTTGTGTCCATCGGCACGGTGAATTTCGACAACAGGTCCTTCCAGATCAACTTTGAACTCACGCTTTGGTTCACCCATGAACGGCTGATTTCTAAGGTGGAGAAGATGTTGGAAGAGGATTTCGCGCATTCCCGCCTCACCTGGCCGGATGCCTTCCAGTCGCGCAGTTACATTTTCCAGGTTTTCGCCCAAGGCGCCCGGCTGCTATCTCCGATCCTTTAATATACGCCCCACACAGTCTCAAAGCCACATGTCCCTGATTATGCCGCATTGCAGCAATAACCTCTGATTCCAGGGAGGACACTTTCATCACCGGAAAACCGGCAGACACAGAGGGTCCTTACATGAACGACAACTTAGCTGTTTCTCATCCCGGCATCAGACGACTGTGGCAGTCTGACCTCGACAGGCTCACCCAACACTTTCAAAGGCTTGACAGCGACACGCGGCGGCTGAGGTTTGCCGGCAAGGTCAGTGACGGTTTTGTCGACCGGTATGCCGAATCCATTCTCTCAGTCGGCGCAATTGGGTATGGCGCTTTTCCTGACCACGAGTTGCGCGGAATGGCGGAACTGCGCGAACTGCAAAATAATTGGCCGCGCGCAGCCGAACTTGCGCTTGTCGTTGAAAGAGACTGGCAAGAAAAGGGCATCGGCAAAGCCCTGTTCAATCGGGTGATAGCCGCAGCTCAAACCAGACAGATCAAGACCATCCATATGCTGTGCCTTATTGAAAACACGCGCATGAGGAACCTTGCAAAACGACATGATGCGAACCTTGCGATCGACAGCGGGATCATGGAGGCCACATTGTCCGTCGCCCGCCCCTCACCAATCACGTTTCTGGAAAAGCTTTACGGTGATCCTTGCAATATACTGAGAGCGAACATTCGCCTGGACGACTAGGCCGCGTGGACCGCTTTCACCAAAAATGCTTTGACACCGCCATAGCGTTAAGGTGTTGTGCGGAAATCCTACGCCTATACTCTGGTATCCAATGCCCGACTTTCTGCCCTCTTTCTCGGTTCTTGTTGCTTTTACGGCCGCAGCTCTTGTCCTGACCATCACACCAGGACCGGACATGACGCTGTTCATGAGCAAAACGCTCACCCAGGGACGCAAAGCCGGGATCGCGGCAGTCCTTGGGGCAACGACCGGGTTGATCATCCACACGATCCTCGCCGCTATTGGCATCTCTGCGCTTCTTGCAGCCTCTGCAACTGCTTTTACGGTGCTAAAATTTGTCGGCGCGGCGTATTTGATTTGGCTTGCTATTCAGGCTCTCAGAAAGGGTACATCCATCACCCTTGAGGCGGCGGAGAGCAAAACCCAGCCATTCCGCCGGGTCTGGTTGCAAGGGCTTGGCGTGAACATTCTCAATCCGAAAATCGTCCTGTTTTTCGTGACCTTCCTGCCGCAATTCGTGTCTGCAAGCGACCCGCATGCAACTGCGAAACTTCTGTTTTTCGGTGGCTATTTCGTTCTGCTCGGAATGCCGATTTGTGTGCTGATGGTCTTGGGCGCAGGCGCGTTTTCGCGCTTCCTGAAGTCGTCGCCGACGTTCATGCGCGCGTTCGACTGGTTGTTCGCCGGGATCATGGGGACCTTCGCACTCAAGCTGCTGGTCGCCAAGGCCAACGCCTGAACGGTTACGCGCGGCTTTTCAGCCCAAAACCGGATTGACCCGTTTCTCCGGCTGTGCACTCTTGGGCAAAATCAGTTTTCTTCCAAGGAGTTGCTTAAATGACCACGCCCCTCTTCCGTGATGATGCCTATTTGCGCAGCTGTGAAGCGGATGTTGTGGTGGTGAACGAGCGTGGCGGCATCGTCTTGGACCGGACCGTGTTCTATGCAACCGGTGGCGGGCAGCCCGGAGATACCGGATATTTGGAGCTTGAAGACGGCACCCGCATCGACATTGCAACGACCGTCTATGACGCGGACAAAAAAACGATCGTCCACGTTCCGGCGGAAGAACAGACGCTGCCCACGCCCGGCACAAAACTGACGGCCCATATTGATTGGGCGCGCCGCTACCGGCTGATGCGAATGCATACAGCGCTGCATCTTTTGTCGGTTGCCCTGCCCTTTCCGGTAACCGGTGGTCAAATTGGCGACGGCGAAGGCAGGCTTGATTTCGATATGGGCGACACCGCGCTCGACAAGGAAAAGGTCGCTGCGGCATTGAACGAGCTCGCAGGCGGCGATCATGATGTCGCGTCCGAGTGGATTTCCGATGAGGAACTGGACGCCAATCCGGGACTAGTGAAAACGATGTCCGTTCAGCCACCCCGCGGTGCCGGCCGGGTACGGCTGGTCCGGATCGGCAGGGACATTGACCTTCAGCCATGCGGGGGCACCCACGTTTCCAGAACATCGGAAATCGGCCCCCTGGAACTCGGCAAAAGCGAGAAAAAAGGCAAACAGAACAGACGGGTTCGAATTCGCCTCGCCGATTGAGACTGTTTGGGAGGATGTGCCATGAAATTATCCGGCAGTTGCCATTGCGGCGCCATTCACTTCGATGTTGAGAGCAAGACGCCCTATCCTTACATGCGCTGTTATTGCTCGGTCTGCCGGAAAACAACCGGCGCAGGCGGTTATGCGATCAATCTGATGGGCGAAGCCGGGAGCCTTCAGATCCACGACCCGCACAAGGTGAGAAAGATCTATCAGGCGGAATTTGAGACAGGTTTGAGCCCAGCTGAGCGCTCGTTCTGTGGACAGTGCGGCAGCCATCTCTGGCTTTGGGATCCGCGCTGGCCCGAGCTTGTTCATCCACTCGCGGCTGCCATAGATACGCCACTGCCGAAACCACCTGAGACCGTTCATATCCTCCTGGAAAGCAAGCCAGACTGGGTTGACGTTGCCGAGGGACCCGATCAGGGCCATTTCCAGGAATATCCGGAGCTTTCCATCGAAGACTGGCACAAGCGCCACGGCCTTTACGAAAACAAGGACACCTCATGACCTATCATCCGCTTGTCTCGACAGACTGGCTGGCCGATCATCTGGATGCACCGGATGTGGTCATCGTTAATGCCTGGATGCCGCCGGTAACGACGCCGGACGCCAAACCGGTCTATCCGGACAGCCATATCCCGGGCGCTGTGTTTTTTGACGTCAATGAAATCTGCGACAAGAACAGCGACCTGCCGCATATGTTGCCGGCCCCGCATGTCTTTTCCTCCGCCATGCGTAAACTCGGGATCGGGGATGGGCAGACCATCGTCGTTTATGATGACTTTGGCTTCTATTCCGCGGCCCGTGTTTGGTGGACCTTCCGAACATTCGGCGTTGAAAACGTTTATGTTCTGGATGGTGGTATACCGAAATGGCAGGCCGAAAACCGGCCAGTCAACGATGACCCAGTCCGGCGGCCGGAACGTCACTTCTCCGCACGACTCGACCACAGCTCGGTTGCCAACCTGTCAGCGGTCAAAGCCTTGAGCGCATCCGGAAACGGTCAAATCCTCGATGCCCGGTCCGCTGCCAGATTTGCCGGAGACGCTCCAGAGCCGCGCCAGGGCTTGCGCAGCGGGCACATGCCGAACGCACTGAACCTGCCATTCACCGACCTGATCTCCGACGACGGCACGTTCAAGCAGCGAGACGGTCTGGAACAGGCTTTCAAAAACGCCGGCGTTGACCTGTCCCGGCCGGTCACGACCACCTGCGGGTCCGGCGTCACCGCAGCAATCCTGACGCTCGCACTCACAGTCCTCGGGACCCGGGACGTAAGCCTTTATGATGGGTCCTGGTCGGAATGGGGCGCGCGCGAAGATACGGACGTTGTAGCTGGTGCGAACTAGGATTTGGGCTGAATACGCTGGGGCTCAACTCGCGCCCCAGCATGACCGAAGCGATCTTAGGTTCGGGGCGCTGCCAGCAACTTGTCTTTGGGGATTGTAGCGGTGTGGTGCTTGCCACCGACGCGGATCAGAAAGTCACCGCGCGTTCCCTGAAGATGGTGTCCAGGCCAGATCTCCAGACCGTTCATGAGATCACCCTTCAGATGACGGTTCTGGACTTCTCGGCGTGTCGATCCTGCGATGCGCGCCCGGCCCATACCGAAAACATCACACATCGCACCTCTTGAAAGCAGATGAGCTTCTGCGCCATGAAGGCGGCGCGAGACATACCCGTTCAAGTGCAGCCCGATCGCTTCGCCAATTTTCCGTGCTTTTGCCGGATCATGGCCTTGGGAGACAAGGAGATCCTTGCTGCGCTTTGCGCCGTGAACGGTGAAACAACAGGCGCCCGGATGAACCGGACGGTCCTTGGCCAGTCCAAGGTCGTGTAGCATGGCCGCCGAAAACAGGATTTCCCGGTCAAAGTCCAGCTTCTTGTAACCGGCCAGGCACATCGCCCAATAATAGGTTCGCCAGCTGTGTTCGAGCACGTCTGTTCCAAGTTTTTCTGAGGCGAGTGCCTGACTATCAGATACGAGCCCGGTTTGCATCGGCAACAAGCCGTCAAGGTCGGCCCCATAGGCATTCATCAGACCCAATTTGTCTGACGCCAGATCCAATGCCTGCAGCAGGCTCATCCGAACCATGTTTCCAATGACTGTGAACTTCTCGGCCCGCGTTAACCGGCCCTCGCTGAACGCCCCCTTTCTCTCGCCCCAGGCCAGAGATCCCATAATTGGCGCCTTGTGTTTCGTGCGGCAGATAGTGGTCATATCAACTCCTCAATTTTTCTGTACCGTATCGCATATAAATAGACAGGTCGAGTTTTTTATGCGAAGCGTTACAGAATGACGATGGAACGAAAACGCGGCCGGCCCCGGTCTTTCGACGAGACGGCAATTCTCGACAAGATCATGCAGGTCTTTTGGGAGCACGGCTATTCAGCCACGAGCCTCGACCAGATAGCTGAGGCAACCAATCTCAACCGGCCGAGCCTTTACGCTGCATTTGGCAGCAAAAAGGACATGTATCTGAAGGTGATAAACCGCTTTGCCGACATGATGCAGGCACATCTGGCAGCCGCTGGTGATTTCGATGGCCCGTTGAACGCGCGGTTCAAGGCGATCCTCTCAGCGGCGATCGATCTCTACACAGGCAAGACACCGGTATCGGCCTCGCGGTTTGGCTGCCTTGCAATCTCCACCCTTCCGGCCGAGACGACCCAGGATCCGGAGTTTCTTAATGCCCTGAACAAGGTGATGAGCCGCATGGATCGCGGTTTCGCGCGCCTTATAGAAACCGGCAGCAAAAACCGCTTTGAGACCGAAGAAGCCGCTCGGATTGGCCAGCAGTTTGCGGTCATGCTTCACGGAATCTCAATTCGTGCACGTGCGGGCGAGAACACGAATTCCCTGAAAGCTCTGGCCGGAAACATGGTCGACCGGCTCTTGCCTGAGGATTCTGGCTGATGCACAAAACGGTCGCTCAGCGCGCTATCGACAGCCCTGACCAATCAGAGTTGTTTCCTGAACTCATGTTCCAGTTTGCAGGGTTTCAAAGAAGTTTTTGATTTCATCAGAAATCACATAGACGCTTGTGTTCATCCGGTCAGCTGCCGTTTTGAAGTTCACGGCAGCCCGGTCCGTTGCCACCACCGCATGTCCAACACCTTCGATGTTCTCCTCAAGGGTCTGCGCACCGTTCGCTACCGTTTGGACACTGTGTGAAATCTCTTGGGTCGCAGCGCCCTGCTCTTCAACGGCTGCCGCAATGGACGATGTCATTTCATCTAGCTGTTTGACCACTTCTGCAATGGATTGAATGGATCCAACCGCGCCGTCTGTCGATTCCTGAATTTCGGAAACCTGCTGGCTGATTTCTTCCGTCGCCTTGGCGGTCTGTTGAGCAAGTTCCTTAACCTCAGCAGCGACAACCGCAAAGCCTTTGCCCGCATCCCCGGCCCGTGCAGCCTCAATGGTCGCATTGAGCGCCAAAAGATTGGTCTGTTCGGCGATCGCCTGGATCAACCCGACCACATCACCGATCTTTTGCGCAGCGCCTGCAAGGCTGGCAACCTGGTCGCTTGATCTCTCGGTTCCGGCCGACGCCTCGCTGGCTATTCTGGACGCGCCAACAATCTGCTTCGAGATCTCCTGGATGGAGCTGGACAACTCTTCCGTTGCCGCTGCCACCGTTTGCACACTGTCACTGGAATCCTTCGACACGGTTTCCGCGCTTGAAATCTGGTTTTGGGCATCCCGGGAGACGCTTTCAAGCTGAGCAGCCTCGCTAGTCACAATCCTGGCGCCCTCATCGGCATCCTTCAGTGGCTTTTCTATTTTCTCCCGAAATTGCTCGATCGCTCTGTTCAACTTGTTTGCCTGCTCAGCCCTCTCCAACAACAATTGTTCTTCATATGTTGAAATGGCCAGATCCATGTCGAACATGACCGCGGCGGTGACATGTTCCAGAACATCACCGAGATCCGTAAAGGACGTGCGGTATTTCTTGACCAGGTGCCTGTGCAAACGTGTCAAGACAAACTTGTAACCGGCAATATACCAGCGGGGTTCGAGGCCAATCCGGCAATGAATATGCCCAATCCGGTTGATGCTTTCCTGATAGTCCTTGTCGAAGCCGCTCAAGAAGAGTTTTTCCCAGTGGCTTTTTTGCGCACCGACCAGGCGTGGCTGCTGATCGCCGACCATGTTGGCCATATGAGGCTCAGCCTTTATGTGCGCATAAAAACCGGCAAGCAGCTCATCCAGAGCCGGCTGAATAACCGGCCATGTTTTCCTCAGTGCCGAGATGGTTTTGGAATCAATTTCTGCAAATTTCAGACGATGATCAAAATCGGTTTCAGACATGGCAGCCCTCGCAACATACTGCCGTTAGGTCATATTGAAATACTAAACATATTATAAATTGCAGACGACCTAGAAATAACTACCAATAGTTTCAACAATTTTCGTTACTTTTCGCATATGCAGATCTACCAAGATGACCTGAATAATGGCTATTTTGTAATCACTTGGATAAGTTTAGATGAACGATTCGCTGCTGTTTCCCGGCCTCTTTTTGGATTCTTCAGAAACGTTGGCTTGGCATTTTACGACAAAAGATAAAAAATCCCGGACCTGAGGCCCGGGATTTACGAGAGTTGGCTCGTTTCGCCGAAATCCGTCAGTGATGCAGGATCTGGCTGAGGAACAATTTGGTCCGCTCGTGCTGCGGATTGGTGAAGAACTCTTCCGGCTCGTTCTGCTCAACGATCTGGCCGGCATCCATAAAGATCACCCGGTTGGCAACCTTACGGGCAAAGCCCATTTCGTGGGTCACACAAAGCATGGTCATGCCTTCTTCAGCCAGACCAACCATAACGTCGAGCACTTCCTTGATCATCTCCGGATCGAGCGCCGAGGTCGGCTCATCGAACAGCATGATTTTCGGGCTCATGCAGAGCGAACGGGCAATTGCCACACGTTGCTGCTGACCACCGGACAGCTGTCCTGGGTATTTCAGCGCCTGCTCGGGGATCTTGACCCGCTCAAGATAGTGCATCGCAACTTCTTCCGCTTCCTTCTTCGGCATCTTGCGGACCCAGATTGGCGCCAAGGTGCAGTTTTCGAGAATCGTCAGATGCGGAAACAGGTTGAAGTGCTGAAAGCACATGCCAACTTCGCGGCGGATCTCGTCGATCTTTTTCAGATCGTCGGTCAGTTCCGTACCTTCCACGATGATCTGGCCGGCCTGGTGCTCTTCCAGACGGTTGATGCAACGGATCATCGTTGATTTACCGGACCCGGACGGGCCGCAGATGACGATCCGTTCGCCGGACATCACACGCAGGTTGATGTCGCGCAGCACGTGGAAGTCCCCGTACCACTTGTTCATGTTCTTGATTTCGATGGCGACGTCCGTGTCGGAGACCTTCATCTTGGTGCGATCGGCAGCCAGGTCATCGTCGCGTAGAGCGTTTTCGGTCATTGATTTACTCCAAGAGTGTCTTTGGACCGGGGCGCAGCGATTTCATCCCGCGCGCCCCGGAAGAGCGTTATCGTTTGTGTCCGGTGTGCAGCTTCTTCTCCATATAGATGGAATATCGCGACATGCCGAAGCAGAACACGAAGAAGATGATCGCTGCAAAGAGGTAACCGGTATGGCCCTGGCTCGGGGTCGACCACGTCGGATCCGTGAAGGACGACTGGATTTGGCCGAGAAGGTCGAACATGCCGACGATCAGAACCAGGGTGGTGTCCTTGAACAGGCCGATGAAGGTGTTGACGATCCCCGGGATCACAAGCTTCAGAGCCTGCGGCAGGATGATGAGATACATCATCGGCCAGAACCGGAGACCAAGCGCCATGGCGCCTTCATACTGCCCCTTGGGGATCGCCTGAAGACCGCCGCGGACCACTTCCGCCATGTAGGCTGCCGAGAACAGCGTCACCCCGATCAGAACCCGCAAGAGCTTGTCGAAGGTCACACCTTCCGGCAGGAAGAGTGGCAGCATCACCGAGGACATGAACAAAACGGTAATCAGCGGAACACCGCGCCAGAACTCGATGAAGATGATCGAGACCAGCTTGATGATCGGCATCTTGGAACGGCGTCCTAGCGCGAGCGCCACGCCCAATGGCAGAGACGCCACGATACCTGTCACCGCGATGACCAGGGTCACCAGCAGACCACCCCAAACTGCAGTCTCGACAATCGGCAGAACGACGTTGTCGCCGATGACCAGACCGGTCAGCAGGAAGTAGGCAATGATCGGAAACACCACCAGGAAGAGGATCGCATTGATCTTCTTGAACGGTGCACTCGGGATCGCCAGCGGCACGAGAAGCAGAGCAAACAACGCATACACGATGTCTACCCGGTAGCGCTCTTCAACCGGGTACCGGCCATAGATGAATTGTGGGAAGTATGCTTCGACATACGCCCAGCAGGCACCGCTGTGACCACCATCTTGAGGCAGACACGCTTCACGATTGTCGCCGGTCCAGACCGCGTCGATGAACGCGAACTGGATAAACGGCGCAAGCATCGAGTAAGCGAGCAGTACCCCGATCAGGGTCAGAATGGTGTTGCCGATGGACGAGAACAGGTTCTGCCGCATCCAGCCGATGACACCGGTGGTGGAGATCGGCGCCGGCAGGAGCGGCGCCTCTTCCGTTCGAACTTGGAACACTTCAGTTTTTGACATGTCGCTCTCCTTACCGTTCCACGAGCGCCATGCGCTGGTTGTACCAGTTCATGAAGGCTGAGGTGATCAGACTGAGCGATAGATAAACCGCCATCCAGATCGCAATGATCTCAATCGCCTGACCGGTCTGATTGAGAACAGTACCGCCCACGGAAACGAGGTCCGGGAAGGCAATTGCCACAGCAAGGGACGAGTTCTTCGTTAGGTTCAGGTATTGGCTTGTGAGCGGCGGAATGATGACCCGCATCGCCTGCGGAATAACCACCAGACGAAGGGTCGGACCGTTGCGCAGACCAAGGGCGTGCGACGCTTCGGTCTGACCGTGGCTGACGGCCTGAATACCCGCCCGGACGATTTCCGCGATAAACGCAGCCGTATAGATCGCTAGGGCAGTTGTCAGAGCAAGAAACTCCGGGATCAGGTTGAAACCGACTCCCAGCTCGAAGCCGCGGCGCAGGATTGGACCGGTTTCGACGTAGTTCGGATGCTCCAGATACATCGGCATTCCGGTCACGAAGTAGGTGATGACCGGCAAACCAATAATCAAACCGAGCGCTGTCCAGAAGACCGGGAATTGCTGTCCTGTTTCGTCCTGGCGCTTGCGTGCCCATCTGGAGACCACAACCGACGCAACGATACCGATGATCAGAGCAATGCCGATGAACCCGGAGCCATCTTCCCAAATGGGTTTGGGCATCCGTAACCCGGCAATGTTCAGATGGAAGGTGTCGAACAAGGACCACTTTTCGCGCTTGCCCGGCACCGCGCGCAGAACGGCAAAGTACCAGAAGAAGATCTGGAGAAGAAGCGGAACATTGCGGACCAGCTCGACATAACAGTAAGCGATCTGGTTGATGACCCAGTTGTTGGACAGCCGCGCAATGCCGACGACAAATCCGATAATGGTCGCAAAAAAGATCCCGACGACTGCGACCATCAATGTGTTGAGAAAGCCGACGAAAATCGCCTGACCATAAGAAGATGTTTCAGCATATGGAACCAAAGATTGGATGATGCCAAAACCGGCCGTATTTTCAACGAAACCCCAACCGGAGGCAATGTTCTGCCGCTCCAGATTGGCTACCGTGTTCGTCACTATGAAGTACCCGAAGAAGATCAAAGCTGCGATCAGGAGTGCCTGATAAAACAGCCCGCGTACCTTCGGATCATTCACCAGCGAAGCACGCGCCGGTGCCCCCGCCGAGTCCTGCTCCATGACTGACATAGAACCTCGCCCAAGTTATCACGCCCGGCATATGTGGCAGATCAAGTGTCCGCAAGCCGTGGACGTGGCGTCGTCTGCTTTCCATCTCAACGCTAGTTTAGCGTCCCCTATCGGCAGAAAGCAGGTTTGTTCCCCGCGCACTGTCCGGATGATTTCCGGTTATTTTGGCGCAGAATTTATTGAGGGTTCCGGCAGTCATGCCGCCGGAACCCCAAAAACCTCTTTAAATCAGAGGATTAGCGTACCGGCGGAGCGTACAGGAAACCACCGTTCGACCACAGCGCGTTCACACCGCGGGAGATGCCGAGCGGAGTGTCCGGACCGACGTTGGCGTTGAAGCTTTCTTCGTAGTTACCAACGTTCTTGACGATGTTGTAAGCCCAATCATTGGACAGGCCGATGGCCTCGCCGAATGCACCTTCAGCGCCAAGCAGACGCTTGACGGACGGGTTGTCGGAAGCTTTCATTTCGTCAACGTTTGCAGAGGTCACGCCCAATTCTTCGGCGTTGATCATTGCGTTGAGGGTCCACTTTGCGATGTTGAACCACTCATCATCACCCTGACGAACAACCGGACCAAGCGGCTCTTTGGAAATGATTTCCGGCAGAACCATGTGGTCGCCCGGGTTGGTCAGTTTCAGACGCTGAGCGTACAGGCCGGATGCGTCCGTGGTGTAAACGTCACAACGGCCAGCGTCGTATGCAGCGACAACTTCGTCAGCTTTTTCGAAAGCGACGATTTCGTACGGCATGTTGTTCGCACGGAAGTAGTCGGCAACGTTCAGCTCGGTTGTCGTACCGGTGTTGGTGCAGACGGATGCGCCGGACATTTCCAGAGCGGAGGTCACGCCCAGATCCTTACGGACCATGAAGCCCTGACCGTCGTAGTAGTTGACGCCAGCGAAGTTCAGACCAAGCTGAGTGTCGCGGGACATGGTCCAAGTTGTGTTCCGGGAAAGAACGTCAACTTCGCCAGACTGCAGAGCGGTGAAACGCTCTTTGGCAGAAAGCGGAGTGAATTTAACAGCAGACGCGTCGCCGAATACTGCAGCAGCCATTGCGCGGCAGAGATCAACGTCGAGACCAGTCCAGTTCCCCTGTGCATCCGGGTTTGAGAAGCCCGGCAGACCCTGGCTCACACCACACTGGATGAAGCCTTTGCCCTTGACGTCTTCCAGCGTCGTCGCACCAGCAGCTGTCGCAGCGACACCCATAGCGGCGCCGAGTACGAGCGGAAGGATTTTGTTAGACATGGATATGCAGCCTTTATTTGTTACCCATAACTTTTATTTAGCTGGCCGGTATGAGTTGATGTCCTCTTCGCCCGACATGGCGGGCAAAATCCAGCGCAAGGCGCTGGTTCCTCCGGAAATCATCCCCCGATCCAACAGCCCCCATACGATTGCATTTGCGTGTTCGGGTCAAGTACTTGCTGACGATATCTCGTTAAAATTCTCAGGCCGAAGTAGGATTACGGTTACCATGGCTGCACAAAACGCGAACATGTCTAGTTTCGCCTCATTGGCTGCCCATTACGTAATCATTCGTTTTTATTCGCTGAAGCTGCGTCCCCTACGGAAAGACGTGAAACGCCGCAAAGTGAGGTCCGATGCAGTCATGTAAATGCATCGGACCAAGCCCATTTTACCGAACCGGTGGGGCGTAAAGAGTGCCGCCGTCGATCCAGGACGCGTTCAAACCGCGCTCAATTCCAAGCGGGGTATCAACACCAACGTTGCGTACGAAGATTTCTCCGTAATTACCAACCGCGCTTATGATGCGAACGGCCCAGTCCTGATCAAGCCCGAGTGCGCCGCCGAAGTTGCCTTCCACGCCGATCAGCCGTTTTACAGCTGGATTATCGGAAGACTCCATGTCTGCGACATTTGCCTGGGTTACACCGAGCTCTTCTGCGTTGATCAGGACGTTCAAGGTCCATTTCGCAATATTAAGCCACTGATCGTCGCCCTGCCTGACCACGGGACCCAGCGGCTCTTTTGAAATGACCTCCGGCAAAATCATGTGCTCGGACGGATTGGTCAGCTTCAAGCGGTTGGCGTGCAGACCGGATTTATCGGTCGTGTAGACGTCGCAGCGGCCGGCATCATAGGCTTGTGTCACCTCATCGTTCTTTTCGAAGGCAACAACCTCGTACTCCATGTTGTTGACCCGGAAGAAGTCGGCGACATTGAGTTCTGTCGTGGTCCCGGTCGCCGTACAGACCGAGGCACCGGCAAGTTCCATGGCCGAGGTAATCCCAAGCTCCTTGCGGACCATCATCGCCTGGCCGTCATAGTACATGACACCGGCAAAGTTGGCGCCAAGGTTCGTGTCGCGCGACATAGTCCATGTTGTCGTGCGCGACAGAACGTCGATTTCGCCGGATTGCAGGGCCGTGAAACGTTCCGGTGACGACAATGGCCGGAACTTGACTGCAGCCGGATCCCCGAGAACAGCTGCGGCGATCGCTCGGCAGTAGTCGACATCTAGCCCACTCCAGTTGCCATCGCTGTCCGGGTTGGAAAATCCGGGATTGCCTTGGCTTACGCCGCAGGTGAAGTAACCGTTCTCTTTGACCCGCTCTAGTGTTGACGCTGAAGCAGGAAAGGCCGCGCCGGAAAAGGCCGCAGCAACCGCCAGGCTTTTGAATGTGTTTTTCATTTTTTCAGTCCTCCTGAGGCGCGAAATAGGGCTCGCAATTCCCTGCCTTTCAAAGGACCATTCCCACAAATCACGAATACCAATGAAAAAATGTCTTGGGAAAAACAGCGATCTGACGCAATTTCGCGATCAGAAAGCCTATCGGGACATCACATGATCAGCTCATTGCCATTGGGCTCGTGCTTAATACCGACATAGAACAACAAGACAGCCAAAACGGACTGAAGGATCGATGACGAATACGCCGGACAATAAAAGAAGCATTGAAACCGTTCTTGCACATAGCGGCCGGGATCCGTCTGGGTTCCATGGGTTTGTCAATCCGCCAGTCGTCCATGCCTCCACAGTGCTCTATCCCGACACCAAGACCATGGTGACGGGCGCGCAAAAATTCTCCTATGCACGCCGCGGCAATCCAACCACTGATTCCCTTGAAGACGCCTTGAAGGAAATTGAAGGCGCGGCCGGCGTGAAACTGGCCAATTCCGGTCTGAATGCCATTGCGCTAGCAATTCTGTCCTGCGTGAAGTCAGGCGACCATATACTGATCGCCGATACGGCTTACGGCCCGACCCGACACTTTGCAGATACCGTCCTGCCAGGCCTCAACGTTGATGTTGAGTATTACAATCCGGCTGTTGGTGCGAACATCAAATCGCTCTTCAAACCGAACACCACTGCGGTCTTCACTGAGGCCCCAGGCTCCCTAACCTTCGAAATGCAGGACATTCCGGCGATTGCGGCTGCCGCGCACGAAATCGATGCGACCGTGCTAATGGACAACACTTGGGCTAGTCCGCTCTATTGCCAACCAATTGCTTTCGGCGTTGATCTCTCCATCCAGGCGGGCACAAAATACATTGTCGGCCATTCAGATGTCATGCTTGGTACGATCGCTGCCAGCGAAAAGGCCTGGCACAAACTGGATACGCTCCATGGCGCAATGGGAAGCCATGTCGGCCCGGACGATGTGTATTTGGGTTTGCGCGGGCTTCGGACCCTGTCTGTCCGCCTTGAGCGGCACCAGAAAAACACTGCCGTCGTTCTGGACTGGCTGAAGACGCAGCCCGCCATCGGCGCGATCAGATATCCGGCGCTTGAGAGCGATCCCGGCCATGAGATCTGGAAGCGGGACTTTTCCGGCGCCTCCGGCCTGTGCGGCTTCGACTTTGCGACCCGCACGACACAAGAGCAGGCCTATGCGTTTCTCGACGCCCTGACCCTGTTTGGTCTCGGATATTCCTGGGGCGGATTTGAAAGTCTTGCAATACCGGTCCGACTGAAGGGCATGCGTTCGGCCACAAATGTTGATCCGGATCTTCACTCAGTTCGCCTTCACATCGGCCTTGAAGACCCCGAAGATCTGATCAAGGACCTTGGCCAAGCTCTGGACAAGGCTTTCGCCTAATTGATGGATTCCATAAACAAGTTTCATGGATAACACCTGTTGCGATCAGACTTGTTTGTCACAAAATGGTGGGGACCAAAAACACACAAAGGTTTCCACCATGGACATTCAGTGCATCTCCGCATTTTCAGATGGCGACACGGGCGGCAACCCGGCCGGTGTGCTCATCAGTGACGCGCATCCGTCGGTCGAAGACATGCGCACGATCGCAGCGGATGTCGGCTTTTCCGAAACCGCATTTGCTGAGCCTCAAGGTAATGGGGCCTGGCGGGTCCGCTATTTCTCGCCGCAATCCGAAGTGCCGTTTTGTGGTCACGCGACCATCGCACTCGGATCTGCCCTTACCCGCGAGTTCGGTCCAGGGCGTTACAATCTGAAGCTCAACGAAGCTGAGATCTCCGTGGAAGGCGCCGTCTCGGGCGAACTCGTGGAAGCCGCCCTCCAATCGCCTCCAACACGAAGCCAGCCAGCACCTGATGATGTTGTGAGCGAGGTCTTGGATCTTTTCGGTTACACGAAAGACCAGATCGATCCGCGCATTCCGCCAGCGCTCGTCCATGGTGGCGCGGACCATTTCGCCTTGACGCTGAACTCGCGAGAGGCCGTATCAGGCATGACCTATGATCAGGAAACGGGGCGGAAGCTGATGGAAGAGCATGGTTGGGTCACCATTCTGATCGCCTACAACGAAACGCCGCAACTCTTTCACACCCGAAATGCCTTTGCCTCCGGCGGGGTCTATGAAGATCCGGCAACCGGTGCCGCGAGCGCTGCATATGCTGGCTATTTGCGCGATATTGGTTGGCCGCATGATGGACGCATCGAAATCAATCAGGGATTTGATATGGGGAACCCCAGCCGCATCGTTGCGGAAATCGGATCTGAAAAGGGAAGTTCAATCCGTGTGTCCGGCACGGCCCGGGTCATGAATGAAAGTGATTTCACAGACTGATCACAGCCGGATCACTCAAAATATCACAAGCGCTATGGCGCGGTCAGATTGCCGGATCGCGCCGCTTTTCCTTGAAAATCAGCCAAAGGTTCCGGAAGTAGATCACCAGTCCGAGCCCCTGCCCCAGAATGATGATCGGCTCCTTCTTGATCACTCCATAGGTGAACAACATGATCCCGCCGGCAATCGAGAAGAACCAGAAAGCGATCGGCACGATGGATCGCCCGACACGTTCGGATGCCATCCATTGGACAACAAAGCGCATCATAAACATCGATTGCGCAGCCAGACCGAAGATCAGCCAAAAATCAAACTGTGCAATGAAGACTGCATGAAACCAGTCTATGAGGGCAGCCATGTCGAATTCCAGTTACCTTGATACGCCAGCGGCGCGTTTCTGCTTGGAAAATGTGGCGTCAAATTAGGTCAACGGCCGGACAACCGGAATTTTTTTGCGGCGGCGGCGCAACCACCACACACCAAACAAATCCAGCACCCCGACAAACGCCCGATCGAAGATACCGTATTTCGAGGTCCCATGGCGCCGCTGCCGGTCCTGAACGTCAATATGCACGACATTGTATCCTTCGCGGATCACCAATGCCGGGAGAAACCGGTGCCAGCTGTCAAAATACGGAAGCTGAAGAAAGACCTCACGGCGTAGCGCTTTGAGACCGCAGCCGCTGTCACGGGTGTTGTCCTTTAAGATGGCACCCCTCAGTTTGTTCGCGAACTTGGAGGCATACCGTTTGGCAAGACTTGCTTTCCGGCCAAGCCTTTGACCCGCAGCAAGTGCAGCAGACGGCCCCGCGGCTTCAAGAGCATCGAGCAGCTGCGGTATATATGCGGGATTGTTCTCGCCGTCTCCATCGATGGTGGCGACGATATCACCACGCGCATGCTGAAGTCCGGTGCGGACTGCACAGCTCTGACCGCAAGACTTTTCGTGCCGTACCGGACGCAGCCAGTCATGCGTTGCCGCGTAGTCCTGTAGGACAATGTCGGTCCCGTCAGACGATCCGTCGTCTATTACAATGACTTCAAACGTCCGTCCGCTGAGTGCCGTTTCAATCTCGTCCAGAAGAATGGGCAGGTTTTCTGCCTCATCTTTCGCAGGAACAACCACGGTGACGGCGACCCCGCCCTTTGTCGCGGCCAAGGCTTCCAAGTAACTCTGTGTCATGACACCCACTCAGTCCGCCTCGCTAGCCGCAGCCCGGCCCGGTACGATGCGCTGCGCTCCGCGTTGTCCGCGCAAAACCTGCCAAACGGCACGTGCGCTTGCCTTGGCCGAAATGGCCGTCATGTTCGGAACGATATTGCCGTTTTCCGCAATATGAAAACCGATCCTGCGCCGGGCCATGGCACGCACGGTGAAGAAGGTAAAGGTCATCCCGAGCAGTGTGCCGGCAATGACGTCACTTGGGTAATGTGCACCCGCCATCACCCTGGAGAATGCCAGCCAGAACGCACTGACAACGATCAGCCACCGGTAAGCCGGGAAGATGAAATAAAGCGCGGTCGCAAGGGCGGCGACTGTTGTGGAATGGCCGGACGGAAAGCTCGTGAATTTGCCGTGAAAAGCAAGGAAATCAAAATGAACTGGGCCGAATTCCTCGTATAACTTCGGACGCGCGCGCCCAAGGCTCCACTTGATGATCAGTACCACAATCCCGGACGCTGCGACCGTGTAGAAGACAAATGCCGCATAGGTGAAGACGGCACCGATGGCCATTCTTATCCGGAAGGCGTACCGACCAGCATCGAGTGCCAGCAGAAAGAGACAGGGAACGCCAGTTGAAATCAGAATCCAGTCCGCCTTACCCAGGTCTGTGAAGGAGCGGAAGGCCGTCCGGTATTCGTTCGGTAGAGAGTTCAGCCAAGGATACGTCGGTGCATCAAAGGCAACGACCGCGACACCCACCGTCAAAAGAAGAACAGCAAGTATATCTTGTGGCCGCTGGCCCGGTGGCAATGTCCGCAATTGCGCGGTACCGCGCTCCTTACGGTTGGAATAAAGGATCATGGCGCGCCGGGCATTGCCGCGCATCCGTTCCAGCACCCATTTTATCCGACTATTGCTGCTCATTGCCGCCTTGTGTGTCTGTTGCGTTTGCGGCCGACTGATAGAGCGCAATATCGACATCATCACCGCCGTTGATATTCAGGCCGTCTACCCTTTTTCGCACCACGGGGACAAGTCCCTTCTCCTTGGCTACGGCCAGAAACGCTTCTTCATGGCGGCTCTCGATCGCTGCGATCCGGCAAACACCACTCTCCCGCGGCTGTTCCTGAGCGAGGAACTCGGCGGCTTCAGCCTCCGGCACGATCTTGGTGTTTGTCCCTTCCAGGAAAATGAAGCTTGGCTCATGGAAACCAGTCGTAACCACCTGACGTGTATCCCGGTTTGCACATCCCGGTATCTCGTCCATCGCGGTCACAAGGCGCGGACTAACCCAGATCGTAGTCAGTGCCGGTCCTGAAAAACCCCATACACCGATGGCAACGCAAATTGCGGTCAGCGTAGTAGCTGGCAGAGCATAGAGCGCCGGTCCACGCAGCAGGCGGCTTGCGGCAAAGACCGCAAACACAGCGCCAATCCCGGTGACTATCGCCCCTGGAGGGGACGGCCAGGTACCGAGCGCAAACGGGCCTCCGAAGGCTGCGGCCGCAATTCCTATGGCCGGCACCGCCAATAAACCCGCCGCCACCCAGCGCAGCCATCTGGCTGATTGGGACCCGGCGCCTTCAATCAGCGCGGCCGCCACGGGCAAAATAAGAGCGGGCATCAAAGGCATTGTGTAATGAGGCAGCTTCGTCGCAACGAGTTCAAAAACCACCCAGCTCGGGAAGAACCAGCAAGCTGCGAAGATCACCAAAGGGCTTTTCCGCTCGCGCCACATCATCGGCAAAGCAAGCAGGAAGAATGCTGGAAGCGGCCAAAACACGCCAAACATGGCGCCGAGATGGGTTAGCGGCGGGGCCCCATGCCCCTCCTGCCCCTCAGAGACTTTTCCGAGCAGATCCTTGCCGATCGCTTCGGTAAAGAATGTGCCGTCCGTAGCGATCCAGATGGCGACGAACCAAGGCAGCACCAGCAAGAAGAACCAGATGAACCCGGCCAGCGGGACGGCCCCTTTGAACCAACTCAAATTGCGGCCGGTGATTATCAGGCCAACAACGGTGAACCCGACGACCATCGGGCCAACAGGTCCCTTGACCAAGACACTTGCCGCAAGCGCGGTCCAGAACACGAAAGCAAGGCCCCAGGCCCTGTCGGAGCTGTTCCTCAACCAGAGCCGCGCCAGGGCGCCCTGAGCTATAACAATCGTTGCAAAAAGGGTGGCATCGGTTTTCGCAAGACGCGCTTCAACACCAAGGATGATGGCAAGAACGACAAAGCCGCCGGCAACGAGCGCTCCTGAGGGGCCCATGAACGCTCTTGCCAACCAGAAAACCGCCAGAACGCTCAATGTCGCGCCAATGATGGAGGGCAAGCGATACACCCAAAGCGGTGCAGACGCATCATGCCCGGTAAGTTTGACTGCCGCCGCTTGCAGCCAATAAATGCCAACCGGCTTCTTGTGGCGGGCCTGATCCTGGAACCGTATGTCGACATAGTCGCCGGTTTCGAGCATTTGCTTGGTCGCTTGCGTGAAACGCGGCTCATCGCGGTCCAGCGGCGGCACAGTCCACTGACCCGGAACGAACAAAACAAGCGCTAAGGCGAGCAACAGGAGCGGTGCGGTCACATCATGGCCGAAGATGCGCAGCCACATGGGCTTTTTCATTTGACTTCCGGACTTCTCCGGATTCTGCTCCGGTTGCGCACTGCCTGCTGCTGCCGATTGCGTTTCTGCCATTACGACCCGATTCCGCGAGGATCAAATGGGCTTGATCCCAGCCTTTCAAAAAGAATGTGTGTGCATCTCCTACATGAGCTTTTTGAAAAGGGAAACACTGCTTGCACCCAAACTCTGTGAAGCTATCGTCATGGGGACGATTCCTCGCAATATTCAGTTGGCGATTATATGGCACTCATTGCACATATTACCGATTTGCATCTTCGTCCGCGCGGACTTGCCTGCTACCGTGTCTCCGATACCAACATGCTGGCAGAACGGGCGATTCTGGCCTTGAATGGCCTGACGCCACGCCCGGACGCAGTAGTTCTGACCGGAGACCTCACGGACAAGAGCGATCCTCGGGAATATGCGCTTGCCCGGCAGATCCTGTCGCGGCTCGCCATGCCGGTTTTCATGATCCCCGGCAATCACGACGGCAGCGCCGATATGCGGCGCGAGATGTCCGGGTTTCCGGGAATGGATGGCGATGTGGATGGCAAGCTCTGCTACACCGCCGAAATTGGTGATGTCCGGCTTATCGCGCTTGATACCAACATCCCCGGCAAACCGAATGGCGAACTCGGAACACCGCAACTGAACTGGCTTTCCGACCGTCTCTCGGACGACAACCGACCAACGCTCATCGCCCTCCACCATCCGCCTGCCCTCAGCGGTATTCAGCACATGGATGCAATCGGCCTGAATGATGCCAATGCGCTCGCAGAGGTGATCGGTCCGCACAAGCACATTCAGCGGCTGCTTTGCGGTCATTTGCACCGCCCCATCATCGCGGAGTTCGCGGGCAAGATCATGACTCTCGCCCCCAGCACGGGCCACCAGGTCGTCTTGGATTTGACCGAAGATGGGCCGCCGATGTTCAATTTCGAACCGCCCGCTTATTTCCTCCATCACCATACGCTGCAAGCCGGCACGGTGACCCATATGGCTTATGTCGAAGCCTATCCGGGACCACATCACTTCTTTGCCGATGAGGGGGTTTCCTGGCCCGGGGACGACGCGTGACAATGGTTTTTGGCAGTCAGATAAACAGAGCTATCTTGAGCCTACGCACCCTGCCGTTGATCTTGCTCCTTGCGTTCTTGGCAGGCTGCGGTGCGCTGCCTGGCGGTCAAGGCGAATTGGAAGACCCGCCGATCTTTACAGATGTCGATGTCAGCACATCTTCTCTGATGTCGATGGTGAATGCCTATCGCGCACAGAATGGTCTTCCGGCATTGCGTCACGATCCGGCGCTTGATGGTGTCTCTCAAGATATGGCGCGGCACATTGCCAAACGCGACAGCATGGACACCTGGCAGCATAGCGCTTTCGGCCTTTCCCAACGGCTCGACAAGGCGCGGTACCCAAATTACGCAGCTGCGGAGAATCTTGGTGCCGGTTATGCGGATCTGCCTGCTGCTTTCCGCGGCTGGCAAGGTTCCGAAGGCCACAACAAGAACTTGCTCAACCCGTATGTGACGCGTGTTGGCATTGCCCGCACCAATCGCAGCAATGGAAAATGGCGGAATTTCTGGGTCATGACGCTGGCGCGGCCGCAAGCCGACGGCCGGCCGGTCCCCGTCAACTAAACACACCTGTTATAGGACAACACATATTTTTAGCCGATCAAAACGGGAAGGAACGCCCAGCGAAGACCTCTTCCCGTTCAGGCTCAGTGCGCAACCCGCGCTCGACCACGCCTTGAAAAAGCCGGTCTTTCCCAAACCTTGGCTGCCAAGTGCACAATTCGGGTGAGAACAGTTTGATGCAAGGCACACCAAGATCCGGACGTGTCGCATCAAACTCCCAAACTGTAATTCCCTTTTCCCTCAAAGCCTCCAACAACCCATCAAGAGAAAAGGCCTTGTCTTCAAAACATGCCCCCTTTTCCGATTTTTCTCCAAGCGGCCAATCATCCAGGATCGACTTCTCGCGGGCATAGCGAAGCTGGATTGGAATTCTGCTGCCTTGCGCATGCTGGGGATCTGAATACGCAGCCTCCATCGCAGACAACGAGATTTCTCCCTGCAGCATTTCGGTGATCGCTCCAAACATCGCGGATCCGATATCCCATTCGGCACAAGCACCGAACGCTGCCGCAAAACCATCGCCGCGGTGTGAAATGGCAACGGCCACATGGACCGGGAGATCGGTTTCAACCCTGCAAATCGTTGTCTTTCGAATGCGTTGGGAAAGATACTTCCTCAAGTCGTCAGAAATTTTTTCACGCAAAACCGGCTCCGGTACCAGTGTTATCCCCAAGCGGTTGTACCAGGCCTGAGCCACTGCATCGCGCTCTGCGAGCTCCAAAGCAGCCCGCTCCCGCGCGCCCTCCAAATCAGACCAGACTGCACACCCGACTGTTGACGAAACGCCTACCGTGAGACCCTTTTCGAGAACAACTTCTCCAAAAAGCGCCGCGAATGCAGGTAGCCGCGCCACAGACCCGTTTAACAAATCGCTCACGCGAATAAACCGATTACTTAACTTGCTCCAATCAATCAAAGACCCGCGGGACCCGCACCTCAACTCCGTTCGCTTGCGAAGCAAATCGCTCATCTGGGCCTCACTAAATCCCAGTATGGAAGCAAGCTCTGCTTGATACTCCCCCTTCGTTACAGCAACAACCCGCGGATCATCGTGCCCAAGAGAACAAAGGGTTAATCTTTCCGCAACCTCCCCAACACAACTAATAGCTGCACCTACTTTCGTATTTGCTTGCCCACCGGCGGCAAAGGATCCAGTCGCATTTTTGGCACGCTGCTCATCAGAGTTATGAGGCGTAACAACAGCGGTACAAAAGTGGATTGGACAGCCTGGAAAAGAGACAGGCACCAGGCGAACGCGGCCGGTTTGCAAAACCGGCGCAAACAGCCGGAGAGCTTGCGCGGCATCCGGATTGGCCGGCTTCACATCCCTTCCCGTTTGCATGACCAGACCGGCACTCGCAAGCCCATTCAAAACCTCCGACTTAAAGCGATGCATATCTCCCCCAAACACAAAGACACCCTTTGACTAAAGCATTCCTTAGAATGCATTCAAGTATATATTTTCATCAACTTACCCATCAGAAATTGCGAAGCGGTAGCATTTGCGTTTTTTCATTGTTTTACGAATTTATTGATGCATTAATTTTACACAGGATCAAGTAGTCGCAAGATATTGTTACTTATAATATCGATATAACGTGATTACGTTCCAGACTTGGGGCCTTTATTACTTTTGCCGCCGAAAAAATTGAAAAACATACAACCGAATAACCTGGAGGCTTAGCATGCACACTTTTTCAACTAACGATCGCGACCTGGCCATTGGTTCGAAACTTGGTGAAATCATCCAGAACTCAACAGAACGCGCCAAGTTTGCGGAAAACCCGGAAGCCGCGCTGTCGGAGCTCGGCTTGGCAACAGATGTCAAAATCTATGCCGACACCGCAGACAAGGTGCATCTGGTCATCCCGGAAAAGATTGATGAGGCCCGCGTTGCAGCAGGTGATGAAACTTATTTCGAAGAGCTTGGCCGCTTGGCACTGGCTAACTGTCACTATGAAGAAATGCCGGATTGATTGAACCGCAACCAATCCCGCAAAAGCGGCCGGAGGCCACCAACTCCGGCCGCGCACATTCTATCGGATAGGCAAAATGGCGCGTTTTCCATATTATCAAAAAAATATTCGCAAGCTCGGCGAAGTTCTTGCACGGGCCAGAACCGACCAGGACTTTCGTCAGAAATTCATGGCTAATCCGGAATCGGTTCTGAAGGAAGTTGAACTACCTTCGTCCGTTCAGCATTTGATGAATTTCGAGGTAATCGACGGGTCAAATCACAAAGCTGTTGTTCTGCCATACCGGTTAAATCAATCGAAGCTTAATAGTATAGACAGTGAATATGTGAGAGGCCTCGCCAATTCGTTCCCCCGAGTCAACTGACTGAGGTCGGATCACCGAGCAAGAAACGTTTCACCATTTGGACCCCTTTTTCATAATTGGCACGTGTTTTAGGTTCCCAAAAAAAATTTAGCCGATCCATGAAACGGTCCGTGCCATCTTCCAAATACTTGTTTCCATAAGTATCACGCGTCCGCCGCAGAAGATCTACGGCTTCACGCTCTCTACCGCCCCCTATGAGCGCCGCAACACGTACCGTCAAGCCAGTAAGATTGTTGTACGCGGCCCTCTCGATCATCCGGTTAGCATTTTCATAGTCTTCGGCAGCAAAATAGACATGAGAGTAATATTCATAAAACATTCTTGGCACTGACGAGAATATTTTCATCGCGTTTTCAGCGTATTCCAAAGCCTGCCCAACATTCCCGGAGAATGCTAAACCTTCAGCGACCGACATCATATTGATCGGATCCACCGAGTTCAGACGGCCGGCCTGGAGAAATGCCCGACTAGCCTGATCAGGCATCCCGGCATGAATCAAGGCCCAACCGTGCGCTCTCTGATTGATTGGCTGCCAAGCATCAAGGGATACTGCGCGCTCAGTTAACATGCGGATCTCATCAATGCTTAGACTTGCAGCATCATCCCTAGCGGCATAGTATACCAAATTCTTTAATGCGATCAGAGCTCTAGCTGAATAGATCATGGAGAAAGCACTGTGCTGACGCTCTATCTCGGAGAGCAACTCAAGTGCTTTTGCATCTGATCGTTGATTGAACTCGATCATAAAATTTTCTGCCTGGCACCATTTACCGTAGACAGTGTTATTGTTCGGCCGCCTGAGCTTTACTTGCGAATACAAATGTATCCTGTTGACGATCTGAGACGCCGCGACCTGAATTGAATCCCATTTACCTGGATCGACAATCTCACTGAAAACAATGCGGCCATCATTTCGATCCTCAAACTGGATTGAAACATTTCCGCTGCGTTCATTATGCTGAAATCGCAACAAATAGCTGCCAAGTTCGTCCGATTGAAGCATGGATAGGCTGGGGCCTTCCTCACTACCAAAATATTCAGACTGATAGAGGTCAAAAGCTCGATAAGCTGAGAGGCCAGCAGTAATCTCTTCTTCCAGATGGAGACCGTCCAGGTGTTTTTTTGTCTCCTCGCGACCGGCAATTACCGAAACGCTCGGCAGGCGGACTGAATCGTTTCCAACGCCATTCCCAAACTGAAAACTGACACTTACCTTTCTCCCATCCCGCCCAACACTCTTGTCTAGGCCGCTGTCCATGGAACTGGAAGGCTTGTTGTCGTTTTCGGAAAGAATGCGCAGCAAATCCCGGGTTTCCTGTTCCGGCACGCCGTCCAGCTCCTTCAGCTCGCGCTCACAGGCGCGCAACTGCTGTTCAGCACGCTCCGGTTGGCCGCGGTTCAAATAGATCCGGATCAGCGCGCGGTGGGCCGGTTCAAAGGCGGGATCCATATGCAGAAGGAAGTGGGCGGCAGCTTCCGCCCCGGGCGTGGCAGCTGCAACAATTGCTCCGGAAAGGTGTTTCAGTGTGGCATCAATCACCTCATCCCGGATTCGCTGACGCTCGATCAACAGCCAATCCGTAAAGACGGGGTCAATGTCTTCAAAACCGGCCAAATAATCGCCGCGCCACAACGCCCGCGCAGCTTCGAAATCCGGTGAATCAGATGCATTGAGGTGTTCAAGAAGGTGTACCAGATCGGTTGGCAGGCTTCCCGCCGCTATATGGATGTGCCCGCCTTCAGATTTGACCACATCGAGGCCAGCCGTTTTTTCTGCTGTTTTCAACTGTTTCAAGGCCTGACGCAGTGACTGCATGCCCTTGTGCCCTGCCGCACTGCTCCAAAGAAGATCGGCGACAGCTTCGCGGGATGCACTCAAGTCACTGATACGGCTGACATAACCGAGGATGGCAAGCGCTTTGCGGGTTTTGGTCGCGACAGGATCGCCGTCTGCTCCCATGAGCATCGGCCGCCCGAGACCCGCAAAGTGTGGAACTGGGATTGTCACCTTACAATTTCCTTCACTCACGTCATTTTTGACAGCGGCCACACAACCCAGAATGCAACGCTGCGTGAAATACACGAAGACTTTATCACGCTCGTTTCACGCTTCAACAACAACATGGCGATCTTGAAAGGCTTCCAGAGTGCAGGAATCCTCCAAAAGACAGCAACACTGGTGGGTGGTATTATGTCTCAATCCAACGTTAAAACAGATCCAAAACTTGATCAGGAACCTCCCGTAGAGGCCATCAAGCGTATGATCCGCTATACGCAAAAGGAAGCTGACAAAGACGGTCGGACCTTTTGCTCATATTTCCTCGATATGGCGCTTCAATCCCTTGAAGACGGCAGCGAAGATCTCGACACCATGCTGAAGTCCAAGGTTACACCTTTGATGGTCAATCAAACCAGCACCGGCACCTGAAACACTGGCCGCATTGCCATTTTGGCGGCAGCGGTCCTGTTCCTAACAGGATCGCAGCTTGTCCAGCTTCACTACAACGCTCCAAAGACTGACCGGGACACGGGCTCCCGGTCTTTTTTATTTCAAAGGTAGAGACCGGTTTATGGGACTTCTGTGCGGCCGAATGCTGGCTCGAGCCGGATTTGAAGTTCATAACAGTGTGATTTTTACGACTGAAGACGACCGCTCCCTGGCACGGTCTTAGCTGCGATATCTAAACGCGAGCCGGTCCAACAGCTTCATACCTTTGAGAAATTACATTTGCAGAAAAAGTGGCGACCCCGGCAGGATTCGAACCTGCGACCATTCGCTTAGAAGGCGAGTGCTCTATCCAGCTGAGCTACGGGGCCGTGAGCTAGCGATTGCTGAACCCTTTGTGCGGCAAAGCCGCCAATCCTGTCGACATCAAAACAATCATTTCAACAATCATTTTGTTTGACAACAGGGACATCACTTTCCGCTTAGTGCGTCCAGGGCGCGACGCGGTCGAACTTGAAATTGTCAGCGTACGCGGCACCGCGCACCACACGCGCCTGCGACTTCTCAACACGGTATGGGATGCCCTGGCGTTTTGCATAAGCCACGGCGTCTTCTTGGCTTTCGAACACCATGCGCACTTGCTGCTTCATATCCGAAGACGATGTGTAGCCCATCAAAGGTTCGACGGATTTGGCAACCTCCGGTTCGAAATCCAGAACCCATCTCTGCGTTTTGGCCTTACCCGATTGCGTTGCCGTTTTTGCCGGCTGGTAAATGCGCGCGACCATAGGTCTTATCCTGTGCTCATTTTGACATGTGACAAATCTCAAATCAGCTTGTTCCCTCCTTTGATCCGGAAGTCAATATCTGCAGTCGACCTGTTCTGGTTTCATGCGCCAAATTGCACTGCACCAAGAGCAAACCCATGTTTCTGATAGCAACAGATTGCCGCAACAAAGATTCCAGTCAGAAATGACGCATCGCAGCAATACTGAATTAACGATGTGAAAGAAATCGGAGAACTAGCCGCGTTGTAACATGGCGCAAGAACACAACCTGTGATATTATTTTAACTGGAATGAAAAAGTTACGAGTGCATTCTGCCGTTAAGTTCTGCCATCCAATAATTAGGCAATTAAGAACACCGGCAAAAAATGGTGTCCGGGACGCGAAAGGCTGAACCGCCACCCAATAACAGGAAAGCAAGTCATGCAACATCACTTTCAGAACCTGTTTGGTTTTAAGAGCGATGACCAGATTTCTTTTGATCTGCCCGAAACACGGCGCCTGAATCCGGTTGGATTGCGCGCTGACATTGACGCTGCAAACCTCAGCGAAATGTGGAACATGATTTTAACGCTCGACTACGCTGTTCAAGACGTTTCCGATCTCCCGCCCGAGAAACAGGAAGAGTTCTTGAACGTCATGTCTTTGTTGTTAACGGCGTTCAATCGGTAAGACGAAACGAAAAGGGTATCGTAATACTGTGCTGACACGTCCGGCATCTACATTCACAGAGCTTGGGACCAAGGTTATAGAACAAGGCCTTGCAGACCCGAAACTGTCTGAATTCTATGAAGCAATTCAATCCGCGTCGCACCAGGCCACACCAGGCACGCTCAAACCTTACATCAATTATTTGAGCTTGTGTTCCGACAAGGTTTCAGACTTGGCGCCTCCTCCGATTTTCTATGTTGGACGCGAATCCAGTCAACGGCTGCTGTTCGGCGATCAGTGGGCCACCCCGGAAGCCGTCGGCGGTCCGGCATCCGGATTGCGGACACCTGATGCGGAATTGGAAAAGGCTTCTGCAGATGCCTATAAGGCGGCGCTCAATATTCGGCCTTATTACGGTTATGCACGCACACTGATCTCACTTGACGGCGAGACATACGAAATCGCGTTCGAAAGGCTGATTGTCGGCATCAGACCTGCACCAGCGGCGAGCTATCAGATATGCGCCTACTACGGCGTTATTCAGGATCTGCAACGCCGCCGGTAGCTGCAATCGTCCGTGCGAGGCCGATAAGGTCGTTGCGGGTGGAATACACCAGCCAATCATCCGGCCGGATGTGGCCGGGGGGAAGCTCCCAATGAGTACCGCGGGGCACAAACCGCCGGTACCCGACCCGGATACCAAACCCTTTTTCAGCTGCAGATGCGGCCATCAGTCCGTAGAGATAGTCAGGCGACCATTTCAAAAGTGCCACAAGAAAGCCAAGTTGGGTCAAAGGCTCAGCAAGGCCTTTGCCGCGGACATCCCGGCGCAGCCACAAATTGCCATGGTAGACAATCTTGCCCCGAAGAAAATATGCATCATGGGCATGGTCGTTGCCGAAACGCGCTTGCGGATTTGGATCAACAAAAATCCGCCGTTGCTGTTGCTGCCAGTGTTCTGCGAGGCTCCGGTCCTGGAGATCCTCAACCTTTGCAGCCTGCACGGAAACGACATTTCCTCGTTCGTCATACGCACCGATCCAAAAAGCCGTTGAACCGTGGAGATCGAAAAACCGGGGCGAAAAGTCCTCCATCAGATACTTGTCTTCAGTCTTCCGGATGGTCTCTTCGAAAAGACCAAAATCGCTGCTTTCCCTAACAGTCAGACCGACGTCCATGATTAGCGCTTTTACAACGGCGGTCGCCGCGGCCACCTCCAAAGTCGTTTGGTGTTTTTGATCGCTAAACATCTTGCCCTGCTTGGCCCAGGCAAAAGCGGTACCGCCGCTTTTCTCCCGCCCCTTATCAAGGGTGGGACACGGCTGCGGGATGCACAAGAAAAAGAACACAACTTCCCCGATTTCCTCAGAGTGGCAGCTGTGATCAGACCAAAATTCAGACAAACGAAGGGTTTGCTGGTTAGCCGGCAGAATACTTTTTATAGAGAGAAGAAATGGTCGGGGCAGCAAGATTCGAACTTGCGACCCTCTGGTCCCAAACCAGATGCGCTACCAGGCTGCGCTATACCCCGACGGCTGGTTTGGGCGGTGTATCCGCGTTTGCTTCGTTCGTCAAGTAGCGAAAGTCACGCCCTGAGCTCATGCTTGTGGACAGTCAATTTCAGAACAGTGATGCGCTTCCAGAGACACGGTCTTCGTCAGGCGTCGTTCAGTCCCATCGATCCGGCAACAACTTCGTCTCCCGGTTTGATGCCGAGCTTGGCGGCAATTCCTGCATTGAGCTCAAGAACGAATTTTGCCGGCGCGCCGGACGGGATGACTTTTTCCGAATAAGGCGTGGTGTCCGCGGCAATGCTGACGATCTTCCCATCAGAGGAAATAAAAATGATATCGAGCGGCAGCGGTGTGTTTTTCATCCAGAAATGGCGCTCGAATTCGCCATCAAATATGAACAGCATGCCGTGCTCTGCCGCCATTTCTTCCCGGAACATCAGCCCTTTTGCCCGCTGCGTATCCGTGGAAGCCACTTCCACCGTAAACCGATGTTCGTTCACGCCGGAAATGACGGTCAGCTGCTCGGTCGGAAGCGTTTGACTGTTCCCGGCAAACGAGCCGTTGCTCACGGCGCTCAAAAGGATGGCAAAGCTCAAACACAATGCCAGGGCAACGGATCGGGGCAAGTGGTACGCGTTCATGAGAACTCCGGTTGCGACAGGTTCTATCGAGATACACCATTAAAAAAGGCCGGAACATGTCCGGCCGTAAACTGTGATGCGCCCTGTCTCAATGAGACGCTGGGATATGCGTGCCGCTTCCAACCGGCCGGATCTCGGCGGCCATACGTCCTTTCGGACCGGTACCGAAGCGCACAAGCACCTCTTGGCCTGGCCGCAGTTCGGTAATGCCATAGCGTCGGAGCGTCTCCATGTGAATGAAGATGTCTTCGGTCCCCTCACCTTGTGTTAGGAAGCCAAAGCCCTTCACACGGTTGAACCACTTGACGGTCGCGGTCTCGAAGCCTGTCTCAGGGACCACCTGTACGTGGGTCCGCGAGGGCGGCAATTGAGACGGGTGAACGGCCGTGCTCTCATCCATGGAAAGGATGCGAAACGCCTGAAGCCCGCGCGGCCGGTCCAATACCTCGCACACTACGCGTGCACCTTCATAAGCGGTTTGGAAACCGTCCCGCCTCAGGCATGTCACGTGAAGCAGAATGTCTGTCTCGCCACTGTCCGGTACGATAAAGCCGTAGCCCTTACCGACGTCGAACCATTTAATCGTTCCGGCAACCTCGAATACATCAACGGCAACATCTTCCGTCAGGTCTTCGAGTGCGCGGGGATCCCGTGCGGCTTTAACCCCCATAATCAAATGTCCCGTCTTTGGTGCACATCTACCAGCTTCGGGCCCGATAACGACGCACCCACCAGCTGATTCCTAACAAAAGGATAACACCGCACATTTTGCCGCAAAGAAAAATTAACAGACTAACCACAGACCATTTCAGCGATTTACGCCGGTTTCATAAGAAAATTTGCGAAAGTCGCCGCTAGTGGCGTTCGCAAGATGGCTTTAGCGATCGAATCGATCGGCGTTTCTTCGCGGTTGAGAATCACCAGGTCCGCACCGCTGCTGGCTGCGATGACGGGCAATTGCGCAGCGGGGTGCACCACAAGGGAAGACCCGAGTACAAGAAAAATATCACAAGACTGGCATGCGTCCACCGCCCGTTCCATTTCCTTTTCCGGCATCGTCTGACCGAAACTGATGACCGCAGCTTTCAAAAGTCCGCCACACGCCGTGCAGCGCGGACTGCCCCCAGCCTCGACAGCGGCTTTCTGGTTATCCAGGGCGGCCTCACGGCCACACTCCAGGCAGGTGGCATAGGTGGAATTGCCATGCAGCTCGATCAGTTTATCCGCTGAAACACCCGATCGTTGATGCAATCCGTCGACATTTTGCGTGATCAAAGTGGACAACTGTCCTTTTTCGCTGAGACTGCTCAGCGCAAGATGCGCGGGGTTCGGTTCTGCGGCTGAAAAAAAAGCCTGCATTTCGAACCGGCGGTCCCAGTCCTCAAGACGGCTCTCTTCAAAAGCCAGAAAATCCTGATATTGAACAGGAGCACGTTGAGACCAAATACCACCGGGTGACCTGAAATCAGGGATCCCGGAATCAGTTGAGATGCCCGCGCCCGTCAACGCGACGATGGATCCAGTGGGCATTTCGGCGAAAGACGACACATATTCCTGCGCTTCGGCCAGTTCGGTGATGATCTTCATGAGCCGGTCCGTTGCTCCATCAAATTTAAAACGCTGCTAAAGAGGGTAAGACATGCGTTATTTGCACACCATGGTTCGTGTTTCCAATTTGGAAGACTCGCTCGATTTTTATTGCAACAAAATGGGCATGACCGAAACCCGCCGCTATGAAAGCGAACAGGGCCGGTTCACTCTTGTGTTCCTTGCAAGCTCTGATGACGTTGAAAGCGCGAAGGAAAACGCCCGTCCGGTTCTGGAACTTACCTATAACTGGGATCCGGAAGAATACACCGGCGGCCGCAACTTTGGTCACCTCGCGTATGAAGTCGACAACATTTATGAGTTTTGCGAGGCTTTGCAGAGCAAAGGTGTGACCATCAATCGCCCGCCGCGCGACGGCCGCATGGCATTTGTTCGCTCCCCGGACAACATCTCTTTCGAGCTTCTGCAAAAAGGCCAGGCCCTTGAAATCAGGGAACCCTGGGCGTCCATGGGCAACACTGGCGAGTGGTGATCCGGCTAAAGGTATCCCCGCCGAGCTCAGACAAATGATTTCCGGCTGATCGCTGGTTTTCAACAAGCACAGGCCCGAGTTTCCGGGCCTGTGAAATTTTCTCCAAAAGGCACTTGCGGGCCAATCATTTCCCGCCTATAAGCCTCCCCACGACGCAACCGCGTCGACCGCGCGCCCATCGTCTAGCGGTCTAGGACGCCGCCCTTTCACGGCGGAAACACGGGTTCGAGTCCCGTTGGGCGTGCCATCTTTTCAAAAACCTCTGGCATATTTTAACCTCCGCTTTCCATGCGAGCACTTAAGCGTGGCCAATTTACTTGGCTCCGTCTATAATCGTTATCGATTTGGGGCAAACGAAATTGGCGGAATTGCTGGGCTCATTCCAGCCTCTGACAGCAAACCTGTCTTTTCCGGCCTCTTGTGACACACATTACAATCTAATAGCGCGTCTGCAGGTATTATGAGTTCAAAGACGAACGAATATCTGAACAAGATCGGATCAACCGACCGGCGACACCAGATCGATGAAAGGACATGGAGATGTTCAAACACTTGATCGCCGTGCTTGTAATTGCATTGGCAGGCACCTCACCTGCGTTGGCGAAACGCGTTGCGCTTGTACTCGGCAATGGCGCCTATGAACACACAGTCGCACTGCCAAACCCGGCCAATGATGCCGAAGTGATGGCCGGAAAACTCCGCGGCCTTGGTTTCGACGTTGTGTCCGGCATGGACCAAACCTATTCGGACATGCGCCGGACTGTCATGGAATTCGCAAAGAAGGCATATGGTGCCGACATTGCCGTCCTCTTTTATGCAGGCCACGGCATGCAGATCGCCGGCCAAAACCTTCTGATCCCGGTTGACGCCAGAATCGAAGACGAGACCTCAATCGATTTTGAGACAATCTCGGTCGACTTCATAATGCGCCAGATGTCGAAAGACGTGAAAGTGCAGATGGTGTTCCTTGACGCTTGCCGTGACAACCCGCTGGCCCGCACTCTGGCCCGCCGCATGGGGCCGAGCCGGTCCGGCAGTGTCGGGACAGGCCTTGCAGAGATCAAGGTTCAGGAGACCGGCGGTGAAGGCTCTGTGATTGCATTTTCAACCAGCCCGGGCGACGTGGCCCTCGATGGCGAAGGCAGCAACTCGCCGTTTACATCCGCTTTGATCCGTCACATCGACACACCGAACGCTTCCATTCAGACTGTCATGACCCGGGTCACTGGTGATGTTTATGACGCAACTGAAAAGCGTCAGCGCCCGTGGGTGAATGCCTCTTTGATTGGAGAGGTATTCCTGAACAAACAGGCTGATGCTGATTCTCAGCAAGTTGCGAGCCTCGGTGACACAGCCAAAACGGCACCGCAGGCGACAGCTCCGGCGGCCTCTGCCGCAGCGACCCAGTCCACGATCGCCTGGGAACGGGAGAAGCTGGTTTGGAACACCGTGAAGGAAAGCGACACGATTGCCGACTATGAAGCCTATCTGTCGGCCTATCCGGAAGGGACTTTCAAGAACTTCGCGCGGAACGCGATCAAACGCCTTCAGTCTGGAACGCAGGTTGCGTCCCGGAACTCGACAGCAGCTGACCAAGCAACAGAGACTGGTGTCGCGACGACTGCGACCAATCTTCCGGATCCGAAAAAATTGGTTGCAGGCACTGCGGATACCGAAGCGTCGATCGGCTGGAACCGCACGGCACGCCGCGAAGTCCAAACCCGGTTGAACCTCACCGGCAACAATGTCGGCCGCCCGGATGGTGCCTTCGGCCCAAAAACCCGCGCCGGTATCACTACCTGGCAGACCCAGAACGGGTTGGTTCCGAGTGGATACTTCACAGCTGCCCAGTATGTGCTGCTGACGTCTCAGACCGAGGCTCAATACGCAGCCTATGTGGCCGAAGTGAACCGCAAGCGGGCGGCAGCAGCTGCTGCCAAGAAAACCCGCAGCAGTACCACACGGGCCAACACGGCAACCAACCGTAATCAGAACACCCGCCAGCAAAACAATAACAACAACGGTGGCAACACCGCAGGCGCAGCGTTCATGGGCGGTGTTGTTGGCGGCATCATAGGTGGAGCGATCGGCAGCAGGTACTGACAGATCGCGTAAGCCCCGCTTGTCGGGACACTGAACAAGACATAAAAGGCCGGTCAAAAACCGGCCTTTTTTCGCATCAAGTGGTCCGGACAACAGATCAAATTGCCCGGCCAAAAGCGCTGGGTCTCCGAACCTTTAGAGCAATGCGTATGCTTTAGCTGCCTCCGGGGAGCGCTACTGGACAGAACCTCCGCCCCTAAATCGCGAACAACCTGGCAGCAACTTGGTTTCAGGTGATTAGAAAGAAGGTATCAACGCCTCAAAGACTAATTTGAGACTTTGAACAAGTTGACCGGTGGTGCCGATGCATCGCCGCCCGGTACTGACGGTGTTTCGCCCTCCATGAACACGGCAGGGTCATCGACCGTGAAAACATGAGTGTCATGGCTGAGGCCGCGCAATCTGCCGCTCCAGATGCTTTTGACGGGATATCCATCTTGCAAATTGCTAGCGACCGGGTCGCTGAACGCCAGCCGAACCTTTCGGTCTTTCGCAACGCTTTCAATCCGGCTGGCCGTGTTGACGGTGGTGCCCATAACCGTGAAGGAGCGCCGGTGTTCTCCGCCAATGTCTCCGACAAGCACAGGACCGGCATTCAAGGCAATGCGGAGATCGAGGCTGCTCTGGCCTGTCTCTTTTCGGATCTCATCCAGCAGGGCTATGATCTCACGAGAAGCATCGACGGCCGCTTGTTCAGGGTTTTCGACCGTGTTCGGCGCATTCCAGACAGCCATGATGGCATCGCCAATGTATTTATCGATGTAACCGCCATGCTCGGTAATGACCTGACCGATCATATCAAAACACGTGTTGACCACCCGAACCACCTCGTGATCGGGCAGTTTTTCGGACATCTTCGTAAATCCGACGATGTCGAGAAACGCCACGACCACGTGGCGCGTTTCACCTCCAAGGGCTGGAAGTTCCTCGGAATCCGCCATTTGCTTGATCACATCCTCGGACAGATAGTGACCGAACAGGTTGACCAGGGATCGTTGCCGCCGCTGCAAAACGCCAACCTTACCAATCGCGGCCACAATCATGGAAGTTACCACAGCCACAGGCGCAACACCCGGCGCAATCAGATAGCCCGATTGCAATCCAATGAGACTGATGCCGAACGCAACTGAAATTCCGGCAACGGCCACCACTGGCAAAACCGGGAGCGGCAAAAGCAGGCCAGCGACCGTCCCGCCAATTGCAAAGGCGAGTGCCAGGATCACTAACGTGCCAGTCGGCGGATCCAGGGCAATGCGGCCCGACAAAGCCGCCCCGACCATATCGGCTAAAACAAAAACCCCGGCAGTCGCATGCCGGACTCCTGGACGGCCACTCTTACCCGTTTCAGCAATCGCAGCATTCAGTTGCGGTAAAAACCGGTCAGAATATAGATGCTCATCCTCATTTGGCATGGTGCTGCCAAACAGGATAACCCGGTCTTGAGAAAACGCCTTGATGGCCTCGCGCCCTGCTTCTGTTTCGGTCAGCGCCAGCAAATCAATCAAGGACAGGTAGGGTATCGATGACGCAAGCCGATGCTCCGGGATCATCGTGTAGCTTGTCGAAACGGAGGCTTCCGCGCTCGCCAACAAGGCATCAATCAATAAAGGAGAATCTATGAGCGGAAGCTCTGGCGTATGCCGGCGGACAACGCCATCCGTATCAGGTGAAACTTCGGCAAAGCGGACCCCGGACGTGCCGGCAGCGGCGGAAATAGCACGGTGCGGCACGCCTGTACTGGTGCGGGACACAAAGACCTTACCGCGGTTTTGATAGAGAAACCTGAGGAACGGCCGGTCAAAACCACGCAAGCGCTCCTCGCCCGTGTTGGGGTCAGCAAATGAGTCAGCACTAAATGCAAAAACGAAATCATAGCCGACGCCCGCCGCGCCAGCGTCAAGAACCGCCTGCCCTGCTGTTGCCAATACTGGGCTCATGAAAACACGAGGGACTGTCGCCAGCCGGTCGGAATTCAGAGACACCTGATCAAGCCCGACAACGGCCACCGGTGCTCTTTCGCTTTTGTTTTCTGAAGACAACAGAGACTTGGCTTGAAAAAGCCGATCTACAAACCAGCCTTCCCAAATGGCGTTTTGGGCGCCGAGACCGAGGATCGTTCCGGCTGCAAGTGCCAGAAACGCGATTACTACAGTCAGCCGTTTGCGGCCAAGTAAATGGACTGAAAACGGACGCCCCGCTGTCATTTTACAACTACGACAGCCGTCTTCCGTCCAACAGTCGCCGGATCGATCGTAAACTCCCGCATGACAACTTCACCATCGGCCGTGCTGCTCTGCAAAAAGAGCTGCACGTCGATCTTGTCGGTCTCCTCATCCCGGACCGGCATATCGGTCAAGACATTCTCACCGAGTTCGAACCGTTTCGGTTCACCACCTTCAAAGGACACGAACACACTGTCATATTCGGTCTTCAGCTGGTCGTCGAAACGGAGCATCAACGAGGCTGCTGTTTTGTTGGCCGCCTTTATGCTGCGAAGTGTGACGGTCAGGCCCTTGTCGGCAGTGTCCGGATCCGTTCCGCTTTCCGCCTGCAGGCAATTGCCTGCCCTCAGTTCCTTTTCTTCTCCCCCATCGACTTCGTATCCGGTGGACGTGAAGACTACACGGCCGGCGGTAATCCTCACCTCGCGGCAGGCGCTGTAGTCTAGAAGGTCAATGTGTCCGGAATTGCCGAGCTCAACCACATCTCCGGCAGAGAGTTCACTGAATGCTGGAAAAGCGACAGCCTTTGACTTGTCCAAGACGAGGGCCAATGGCTCGGCAAAACCAGCGCCAGAACTAGCCACAATACCGGCCGCGGCCAAACCAGCTGCCAAGGATTTCGGATAGAGCGAGAAGATGCCAAACGCGGTCTTCATGACGGTCTCCTGAAAAATCACGCACAACACGGCGCAGGATCGCAGCCGTTTGTTTGGATGGATTATAGCACCGGACGGCGCCAGACATGTGGTCTTGGTCACAAAAACACCAAACCGGCTGCAACATCAGGAAATTACTTAGTAAAATTGAGACCGGATTTCTATCATTTCACGGCAGTTGCCGGCTGAATGCCTATTTTAAGCCCTGATCGACTCGTTTTATGGTCTTGTCAGTCCAACAAACGCGCACGCTTCGGAGGCACCATGGCTGTCCAATTGAACATAAGAAACTTGAACGCCGAGGATATCCAGACCGCAATCGACTGGGCCGCGCACGAAGGCTGGAACCCGGGTCATGAAGATGGCTTGACGTTTTTGGAGGCGGATCATTCCGGTTTTTTCGCTGGCGAAATCGATGGGGAACTTGTCACAGTCATCTCCGGTGTTCGTTACGGCGATGGTTTCGGGTTCATCGGCCTTTTTATCACGCACCCGGATCACCGCGCCAAAGGGCATGGGCAATTGATCTGGGATCACGCCATGACCTATCTTGACGGTCGAACAGTTGGCCTGGATGCGGTGAAAGAACAAACGCCGCGCTACGCAAAGCATGGATTTAAACCCGTCTACCGGAATGTGCGCTACGCCGGCATTTCAGCGTGCGACACCCCGATGGATGCCCGGCTCACACCGCTCGGCCAAGGCCTGTTTCCGTCGATCCGGGACTATGACCGCCCGTTTTTCCCCGATGAGCGAACAGAGTTCCTAAAACTCTGGACCGCAACCACATCAAAAACTCGTCGAGGTTTCGCTTTTGTCGAAAACGGCGAAGTTCAAGGATTTGGTGTTCTGCGTCAGTGTCTGGAAGGGTTCAAAATCGGGCCACTGTTCGCCGACACCCCGGAAATCGCGGACGCTTTGTTCCGCACGCTCGCCGGTCAAGTGAAAGGCCAGCCACTCATACTGGACATCCCGGAGCCGAACGCGGCAGCCCTCTTGCTTGCCGAGAAACACGAGATGTCACCGGAATTCGAAACGTTCAGGATGTATAAGGGACCTGCTCCTGATCTGCCGCTTGATCAGACATTCGGAATCACGACATTTGAACTCGGATAAATCTATTTGCTTGCCGTCTTGTAGGCGAGCATGGCGCCCGCAAGATCTTCCAGAGCTGCCCCGACAGATTTGAAGAAGGTCACCGCATCATCGGACTGTCGGCCTGGATGGGTGCCTCGGCACAGGTCGTAAAGGTCTGCCTTGACGTCCTCTGCTCTGATCACTCCAGCTTGAAGGGGCTGGACCACGTCCCCACCCTCCACCAGGCAGCCGTCGCGGGTATCGACATAGAGATCGGCGCGTTGGACCAGATCGTCGTCGCTTTCGCGCATGGAGGGCTTGAACGCACCCACCAAATCGACATGAGCGCCCGGTTTGACGAGGGCACCCTTGATAAGCGGTTCGTTGGAAAGTGTCGCCGCGCTAATGATATCCGCCTTGCCGAGAACATCCTCCAGATGACCGGCAACAGTCACTGAAACCGGATAGGTTGCACCAACATGGCGGGCAAGGTCAGCTGCCTTTTCCTTCGAACGGCCCCAAATTGTCACCTGCTTGATCGGCCGAACCGCCATGTGCGCGGCCACAAGATTTGGGGCAAGGCGGCCAGTTCCGACAATCAGCAAATGACCAGCGTCTTCCCGGGCGAGATATTTGGCTGCTAGCGCGGATGCAGCCGCCGTCCGCCGGGCTGTCAGCTCGCCCCCGTCAATCAGAGCCAGCATTTCGCCGGTCTTGGCGGAAGACAGAAGATACTGCGCCGCGACCGCGGGCAATCCACGCGCAGAGTTTCCAGGCATGACGTTGACCACCTTCACACCCGCGTATTCACCCGGCACCCACGCCGGCATCAAGAGCATGGTCGCGTCCGGTTCTCCCGACATTTCCATGTCGTGGTGGTGACGGGTCGGCATCACGCATCCAGACCGGAAAATTTCCTCCAACGCATCGATAAGAGCTGGGAACGGCAGAGCGTGGCGGGTTTGGTCTTCAGAAAGGAGCAGCATAGGCAACCGGAATCAAGGGATGAAGAATAGAAGATGCACCCACCAAATCATATTTGCGGCGACAGTCCAACCGTCGCTTGGCCCAAGTCCGTGGTCACTGGATACAACCTTCAGGAAAGGTCGAAGATCAACATGATATAAGCTGCGAACAAGGCGAGGTGCACAGCTCCCTGCAGATAATTCGTTGTGCGGCTGCCGAAGGTCAAAAGGCTCACAAACAAGGTCAGGACCAACAAGACGATCTCGGTCGTTTCCAGACCCAATTCAACCCGCAAGCCGGTTACCCATCCAACTATCAGGACGGCCGGAACGGTCAGGCCGATTGTTGCGACCGCGGAACCGAGACAAATGTTGACGGCCCGCTGAAGCTTGTTTTCCCGTGCAGCCTGCACCGCGCTCATCCCCTCCGGCATCAAGACAAGCGCCGCGACAATGAAGCCGCTGAGGGCAATTGGCGCGCCGACGGCTGCAATGCCGAACTCTACATAAAGAGCCAAGCTCTTTGAAAGGAGAATGATCGGTAAAAGTGCACCCAACAGACCAATCACATGGAACGGCACGGTTCGCACAACAACATCATGGTGATGATCGTCATCATCTGCGTGATCCGGCTGGCGGAAAATATCGCTGTGCGTCACGGTCTGAATAGCCAGGAAAACACCATAGAGAATTACCGACATCACGATTTCAAAGCCGACTTGAAGCGGCGACAGTTCGCCACCTGGAGCGGAATGGGTGATGCGCGGCAACACAAGAGCAAATATTGCGAGCGGTACAAGCACGGACAAAAACGCGTTCGCGCCTTGAAGATTATAGGTCTGGTTGCGGTGCTTCAGGCCACCCAGCAACAGACAAAGCCCGACCAAGCCATTCAAGACGATCATTACAACAGAGAACATCGTGTCTCGCGCCATGGTCGGAACTGCATCGCCGGACAGCATGATCGCAACGATCAGCGCCACTTCAATGCCGATCACTGCCAGCGTCAGGATCAAGGTGCCATACGGTTCGCCAAAGAGCGTTGCGAGGCACTCTGCGTGCCGCACGACCGAAAAAGCACACCACATGACAACAATGAAGATCAGCACGAGCAGGATAAGGCTGCCGACGGTTCCAACTGCGGCCGGTTTCAAGCTGTCGCCCAGCAGTTTGAAGACAACAAAGGCAAGAAACCCGACAATGCTCGGAAGTTCAGATCGTAGTATGGACATCTCGCCGCCCTAGCCCGCAGAATCAATAGAAAATATGTTTCCACTATAAGCGGCACTGCCGGACGAACAACTGACCAAAAAAAGCCGGCGCATGCGCCGGCCTTTTTTCATCCGTTAAAACCGGAGAGCTTTAGATCGCCAGATACTCCTGGCGGAGTTCTGCATTGTCGAGCACCTCTTGCGCCGTGCCGTCAAAAACAACCTCGCCCATATCAAGGATCACTGCCCTGTCAGCCAAGTGAAGCGCGGCGATAGCGTTTTGCTCAACGATAATCGTGGTCATGCCAAGATCCTTCACGCCTTCAAGGATGCGTTCAATTTCCTGAACGATGA
Source organism: Roseibium alexandrii DFL-11 (assembly GCF_000158095.2). Lineage (NCBI taxonomy): Bacteria > Pseudomonadati > Pseudomonadota > Alphaproteobacteria > Hyphomicrobiales > Stappiaceae > Roseibium > Roseibium alexandrii. Next base: position 962,883 of record NZ_CM011002.1, on the reverse strand, counting down.
CAGGCGCCAGACCTTCATAAGGCTCATCCAGCAGCAGAAGCTTGATATCCCGCGCAAGGATGCGCGCAACCGCTAGCATCTGCTGCTCACCACCGGACATCGTCACGGCATCCTGGGCCCGGCGCTCGGCAAGCCGTGGGAAATGTTCATAGATCCGCTCAATTGACCAGCCCTTGGGTTCAGCGATCTGAGATAGCTCCAGGTTTTCCTGAACCGTAAGGCCGGGAATTATACAGCGGTCCTCAGGCACCAGACCAACGCCATTTTGGGCAGCCTGAAAACTTTTCATCTCGTGTAACGGCTTGTGGTCGAGCCATATCTCCCCATGGGTCAGCGCTGGGTCGTCCATACGGGCAATTGTTCTCAAGGTGGAGGTCTTGCCGGCACCGTTCCGGCCGAGAAGTGCGAGAATTTCACCTTCACGCACATCGAAGTTGACACCCTGTACGATGTAGCTCTCGCCGTAGTACCCATGCAGATCCCAGGCAGAGAAGAACGCAGGCGCGCCACCGCGGGCTCTCTTTGGCTGAACAGCCGGTGCGGTCTTGCCGACAAATTGATCTTCGAGAATGGTCACAGGTGCGCTCCTCCGAGATAGGCTTCCTGAACTTTCGGATCTCCCTTGATGTCTTCCGGCTTACCTTCGGCGATGATCGCGCCTTGAGCCAGAACGGAAACCTTTTCGGCCAGCGAGAACACAACGTGCATGTCGTGCTCAATGACCACCTTCGTGATGCCGCGGTCGCCGATGCGTTTCAAAAGATCGATGGTGTTATTGGTGTCTGCCCGGGACATGCCAGCCGTCGGCTCGTCCAGTAGCAGAAGTTTCGGATCCTGAGACAAGCACATCGCAAGTTCCAGCCGGCGTTTGTCACCGCGCGACAAAGAGCTTGCGGTGGTGCTGTGCTTTTCGGCAAGACCGACATCTTCCAGCATATGCATGGCTTTGTCCCGGATCTCCGCATCCTGATCCACCCGTGCAAAGGCGTGGAGCGCGAATTCTCCGTCCCGCTTTGCAAATGCCGGGATCATGATGTTTTCCATCAAGGTCAGGTCTCCGAAAATCTCGGGCGTTTGAAACACCCGTGAAACACCGACCTGATTGATCTCGTGTGGTTTCATGCCGGTCAGGGAGATATCCCCGAACATCACGGTCCCCGTATCCGGCGCCAGACGTCCAATCATGCAGTTGAGGAATGTCGATTTTCCAGCACCGTTCGGACCGATGATCGCGTGAACCGTGCCCTCTTCCACACTGAAATTGACGTTGTTAAGAGCTCGAAGTCCGCCAAATGACTTGTTCACGCCCTCGACTTTGAGGATTTCCATATCAGTTCACCTTATTCAGCTGGCGCTGCGGACGGGTTGCCACCGGAGCTTTCCTTCGAGGACGGCTTGCGCTTGAACAGCCGGCCAATCCTCTCAAAGCCTTCCATGATGCCACCCGGCAGGAAGATAACGATCAGCATGAACATGATGCCGAGCGTCAGGTGCCAGCCCTTACCGATGAAGGGGTGGATTACGAAGACCAAGAAGTCAGCGATCCCTTCTGGAAGGCCGGAGAACCAACCGTAGAGAATGTTGTCGTTGATCTTGGAAAAGATGTTTTCGAAGTACTTGATGAAACCAGCTCCGAGAACTGGACCGATCAAGGTGCCAGCACCGCCAAGAATGGTCATCAAAACCACCTCACCGGACGCCGTCCACTGCATGCGCTCAGCGCCTGCAAGCGGATCCATCGCCACCATCAACCCACCCGCCAGGCCGGCATACATGCCGGAAATAACGAACGCAGCTAGGGTGTACGGCTTGGAGTTCAAACCCGTGAAATTCATCCGTTGCTGGTTGGATTTGACAGCCCGCAGCATCATGCCGAACGGAGACCGGAAAATCCGGATCGCAATGTAGAAGGCGATCATCATAACAACAGCGCAGAGATAGTAGCCCACATTAAAGGTGAAGAGCCAGCCACCCATTGTCAGTTCAAAACTCTCGCGCATCGGCAATCCGAAGAAGTTGGCCGGTGGAATGGAGCCATCCACCTGACTCACACCCAAGATTCTTGGGTCATCGAGCGCCAGCTGCAAGCCAGTTTCCCCGTTTGTAATGGGAGTGAGCACCGAATAGGCGAGCGAGAAGGACATCTGAGCAAACGCCAGTGTCAGGATCGAGAAGTAGATACCGGAGCGCCGGAGCGAGATGTATCCGACCACGACCGAGAACAGTCCGGCAAAGATCACCGATATGATGATGGCCGGCACCACGTTCATGGTCAGCAGCTTCATCATCCAAACGCCAGCGTAGGAACCAACCCCCAGGAAGGCGGCATGACCAAAGCTGAGGTACCCGGTCAGACCGAAGAGGATGTTGAAGCCGATAGCGAAGATCCCGAAGATCAGGAAACGTTGCATCAGATCCGGATAGCCTGCGTTGAATTGCGCGAGTTCCGAGTTTTCCGGGAACGGGTTCAAAAGGAACGGCGCAAAGACAACCAGCAACAGGACGAGGATGAAGAGCGACGTGTCTTTTTTGTTAAGTCCAAGCATGATTTAGCTCTCCATTACGCCCTTGCGGCCCAACAGTCCCCGAGGACGGGTGAGAAGGATCACAATCGCAACGAGATAGATGATGATCTGATTGATGCCCGGAAGCAGGGCCACGACCTGTGCCATAGACGCAAAGCTCTCCAGGATACCGAGAAGGAAACCGGCTGCGACCGCGCCCGGTAACGAGCCCATGCCGCCGACAACCACCACAACGAAGCTGAGGACCAGGAAGTCCATTCCCATATGATAGTTGGGCGAATTGATGGGGGCGTACATCACGCCTGCAAGGCCTGCCACGATCGCGGCAAGGGCAAACATGACGGTGAAGCGCCGGTCGATATCAATTCCGAGCAACCCGACCGTTTGCCGGTCGGCCATGCCGGCCCGAACAACCATGCCGAAGGTCGTGAATTGAAGGAAGGCGAAGACCCCTCCGATGATGACCGTTGCAAACAGGAAATAGACGATCCGCCAGTACGGATAGATGATGATATTGGGATCCATACCGATCAGGGCGCCAAAGTCGAAGCTGCCGGCAAAGACTTCGGGAGCTGGTGTCGGTATCGGGTTTGCACCATAGAAATACTTGATGATTTCCTGAAGCACGATCGCAAGACCGAATGTCACAAGGATCTGATCAGCATGAGGTCGCTTGTAGAAATACTTGATCAGGCCGCGTTCCATGAACAGGCCAACCAACGCCATGATCGGAATTGAGAACAGGATCGCGAGGGGCACCGACCAATCAATGATCGCGCCTCCCATCTCCGGGCCAAACCAGGCTTCCACATAAGGCGTTTCAACCTTCAGCGGGTTCCCGAGGAAGTCGGTCCGGGTATCGTCGATGGTGGTGAACGACACGGACAGCAAACGGTTCAGTGTGACCGCGCAAAAGGCCCCGATCATAAACAACGCGCCGTGGGCGAAGTTGACCACGCCCAATGTGCCGAAGATGAGGGTCAGCCCAAGGGCGATCAGCGCATATGCGGACCCCTTGTCCAGACCGTTCAAGATTTGAAGAAGTATCGCGTCCATCGCTCTCAGCTCGGATCAACAGCGCGTGGCGGCAGCCCCCAACCGCGCTAAATTACAAGGAAAACACCGGCAGGGCAGACGATCTGCCCTGCCAGTTCATTTGAATCGGATTAAGCGCCTGGATTACAGGTACCCAATGCACCACCGGCAAACTGCGGGTGATCCGGCGCATAGGTAACCTGAGATGCCGGGGTCACTTCGACGATTTCAAGAAGGTCGAAGTCGGATGTCGGGTTTTCTTTACCCTTCACAACCAGAACATCTTTAAAGCACTGGTGATCTTCAGCGCGATACAACGTCTTACCGTTGCCGAGACCGTCGAACTCAAAGCCTTCAAGAGCTTCAACAACGCCACACGGGTTGAAAGTGCCAGCCCGCTCACAGGCATCCGCATACAGAAGCGCCTGAACGTAAGTGGTGTGCGCTGCCTGGCTCGGCGGGAAGCCGTACTTCTGACCGAAGGACTTCACAAAGGCCTTGGAGCCTTCGTCCTGAAGCGACCAGTGCCAGTTGGTGGAGCCGAAGATGCCTTTAACGTTCGCACCAGCACCCTTCGCCATCAGGCGGGAGTAGAGCGGAACGATGATTTCGAAGTTCTTGCCGTTGACAACTTTGTCGCGCAGGCCGAACTGAACGGCGTTGGTGAGAGAGTTCACCATGTTACCGCCGTAGTGGTTCAGAACGAGAACGTCGGCATCGGACTGCAGAACCGGTGTGATGTATGCGGAGAAGTCAGTTGCCGCGAGCGGTGTCTTGACGGTCTCGACAGTTTCCCAACCAAGCGCCTCGGTGGACTCTTTAACGGCCTGTTCTGTGGTGTAACCCCAGTTGTAGTCCGCAGTCAGGTGATAGGCCTTGCGGTCATCGCCGTAAGCATTCTTCAACACCGGAGCAAGAGCCGCGCCGGACATATACGAGTTGAAGAAGTGACGGAAACCGTTGGCGCGCTTGTCCTTACCGGTAGTGTCATTGGAGTGGGTCAGACCCGCCATGAAGATCACGCCGGCTTCCTGGCACAGTGCCTGCACAGCTACGGCCACGCCGGAGGACGAACCGCCGGTGATCATGATGGCGCCGTCTTTTTCAATCATGGACTTTGCGGATGCGCGGGCAGCATCAGACTTGGTCTGAGTGTCACCGGTGACATACTCGACTTTCTTGCCGAGAATACCGTTGCCCTTCAGAGCTTTCGACGAGAAGGTCCCCATCATTCCGCCGTCGCCTTCACCATTCAGGTGTTCAACAGCAAGTTCGTAAGCGCGCAGTTCGTCAGCCCCTTCTTCCGCGTACGGACCAGTCTGCGGGACGTTGAAGCCGAGAGTGACTGTCGAGCCGGTCGGCTCATTCAAGTAGCCCTGCGACCATGCGCGGCTGGTGAATACCGTCGGCATGGCAAGAGCCGTGCCGCCGAGCGCGCCGGCGCGCAGAATCGAACGGCGGTTAAGGGGTTTGTAAATTAAGCTCATACTTTCCTCCCAGAAAGGCATGGCGGGCCCACCTTGAGCGCGCCTGCAATCGCTGTACAGCGGCAAGCAGTTCAGACCTGTTCCCCGTCCGGAAACCCGGCTCCACCACGTCAAAAACTGCAAGCTGGCGAGACTGTAGAAACGATGCGCTCCAGTCAGCAATACGACTATTGGCGCGCCCGACTTTTTGGCGTCTAATACTTTTGAAGTAACACTGGCTAAATACTTCTCATGACGAATCGTTCATGTCGCAGTGCATACAAACAAAGCGCTATGGTTGATATCGATTCCTTTATTTTTCTTGTTGCAGCGCACTATGACCTTTACGTAATGCAGGAGAGCACCAGTTCGCACAGGCCATTAGACAAAAGTCATATAAGATCATCACGCACGGACAGGGCGCCAAGTGTTGGTCAGAGCTGAAGTCTGCACATAAACAAGGCAGGTGCTGAAATTGTTCTCATGGAAACAACCACAAGAGATTTTTTATGACCGTTCTTAAAACCATCGATGAGCTTGAAAAACACTACGGACCAGTCGGCGAAGCATCGCTCATAAAGGTGACTGATCACCTGACCAGCGCCTACCGTCAAATCGTCGAGAAATCCTGCTTTTGCACGCTCTCAACGGTGGGACCAGAAGGTCTTGATTGTTCCCCGCGCGGAGACGCCGGGCCGGTCGTTCGAATCAAGGACCCACGCACATTGCTCATGCCGGATCGGCGCGGAAACAACCGGATTGATTCTCTGCGCAATATCATCCGAGATCCGCGCGTCTCGCTGATGTTTATGATCCCGGGCTGGAACAATGTTTTGCGTATCAATGGACATGCGGTGATCTCAGTTGATCCGGCTCAGCTCGCGTCTTTTGTCATGGAGGGCAAAGAGCCCCGGTCCGTCATCGAGATCACAATTGAGGAAGCTTACTTCCAGTGCGCACGAGCCTTAATGCGCGCAGATCTATGGAACACGGAGAGCCAAATTGCCAAAGGCGACCTCCCGACCCCAGGTCAAATCATGCAGGAAATAAAGGACAGTTTCGACGGCTCGACCTATGATGCGGACTGGTTGCAACGGGCAAAAGGATCCATGTGGTGATGAAATTGGGCCCATCTCGGCGGCGTTTTCTAAAAGGCGCATGGGCTGTAACAGCAGCTCTGGCGACAAAGAACTCGGGAACAGGATTTTTGATGTCAGCTCAAGCGTCAACGACTGGCTTGCCCGAGGGCTACTTCGTTCCGGCAGAGGACGACCCGCACGAGCGCACGTTCATGCAGTGGCCGGTGAACCGCACCGTTCATCCGGACCGATGGTTTCTTGAGGACCTGCAGCAGACGATCGCAGAGATCGCAAACACCATTGCCGAGTTTGAACCCGTTGTCATGTTGGCCGGTGCTGAGCACCATGCAAACGCCCGCAAGCGTCTCTCCCAGTCCGTCGATTTATGGGATATCCCGACTGATGATCTCTGGTGCCGGGATGCAGGACCACTGTTTGCAGTTAATGATCAAGGCGGCCTTGTTGTCTCGGGGAAGAAATTCAACGGCTGGGGCGAAAAACAATTCCATGACAACGACGGTCAGATCGTGTCGCGTGTCGCTGAGCGTATGGGCCTGACTGTTTATCCCAGCGGGTTGACCGGTGAACCGGGCGGTGTGGAGTGGGACGGCCATGGCACCCTGCTTGCCCACGAAAGCTGCTGGGTCAATCCAAACCGCAACGATCTCTCACGCGCCGAAATTGAAGACCGGCTGCTCAGGGCCTATGGAGCGGACAAGATGATCTGGGCACCGGGTGTTGCCGGTCATGATATTACAGATGATCATATCGACGCCCTCGCACGCTTTGTCCGCCCAGGCGAGGTTCTCATTCAAGTTCCGTACCCGGAAGACGATGACATCTTTTCTGTCTCCGCCAGGAAGACGCTCGCTATCCTCAAGTCGTCGACGGATGCGGAAGGACGTCACTTGAAGATCACCGAAGTGCCCTCACCCGGCCGCATCAGAGTGACGTCCGATGATTTCCTGGCGTCTTACGCCAACTATTATGTTCTGAATGACGCTGTTGTGTGTGCCGAATTTGGCGATAAGGACACCGATGGCGAGCTGCAGAGAACATTGCAGCGGCTTTATCCGGACCGCGAAGTTGTCGCCCTCAATGTCGACGGGCTCGGCGAGACCGGTGGCGGCATCCACTGTGCGACACAACAGCAGCCACGGGTTTAAGCTCGACAAAGTGGAATAAAGGAACAGCCTCTTTAAAGGACGATCAGCTTGCGCCATATCTGAGTGCAGTCGTTTTCGAACCCTTTTGAGGATTTTCATGACCGCCAATCCGTTGCTGACCTACTGGACCACACCTTTCGAGCTCCCACCTTTCTCCGAGATCGTGCCGAGCCACTTCGAAGAGGCTTTCGAGGTTTCAATGGCCGAGGCCCGTGCCGAAATTGATGCAATCGCGGATCAGGCAGCACCGGCGACGTTCGAGAACACGGTTGTCGCGCTGGAAACATCGGGAAAGGCTCTGTCCAAAGTTGCACGGACCTTTTTCAATTTGAGCGGCGCCCACACCAACGAAGCCCTGCAGAAGATCGAACGCGATCTTGCTCCAAAGCTTGCCAAGCACAGCTCAGACACGCTGCTCAACGCAAAGCTTTACAACCGGATCGCCGCGCTTTGGAGTGAAAAAGACTCCCTTGGGCTGAACCCGGAAGATGCCAAGGTTCTGGAACGTTACTACAAGATGTTCCAGCGTGCCGGAGCCGGACTTGCGGCAGATGACAAGGCTCGCATGGCCGATCTCTCGCAAAAGCTTGCAACACTTGGCACCTCCTTTTCGCAAAACGTTCTGAAGGATGAATCCGAGTACCAGCTGGTTCTGGAAACCGAGGAAGACCGCGCCGGACTGCCGGACTTTCTGATTGCAGCTGCAGCCGAAGCCGCCAAGGAGCGGGGTCATGACGGCAAGCATGTCATCACCCTCTCCCGTTCGTCGATCGAACCGTTCCTGCAGTTCTCCACCAACCGGCGGCTGCGCGAAGAAGCGTTCAAGGCATGGTCTGCCCGCGGTGAGAACGGCGGCGACACGGACAACCGCGCGATTATCAAGAACACTCTTGAACTGCGTGCGGTAAGAGCCAGGCTTTTGGGTTTTGACAGCTTCGCCGCCTTCAAGCTGGACGACACGATGGCCAAGACACCGGAAAACGTGCGCGATCTCTTGACCAAAGTCTGGACGCCGGCTGTTGTCCGCGCGAATGAGGAAGCGGAAAAACTGGGTGAAATGGCTCAGAGCCTGGGTGAAAACCATGAGATCGAGGCATGGGACTGGCGGTACTATTCAGAGAAGGTCCGCAAGGCGGAGCATGATCTCGATGAAGCCGAATTGAAGCCCTATCTGCAGCTCGACAAGATGATCGAAGCGGCATTTGACACGGCAACTCGCCTCTTCGGTGTCACTTTCCAGGAACTCAAGGACGTGCCCGTCTACCATCCGGATGTGCGCGTCTTCGAAATGCTGAACGCAGATGGCAAACATGCGGGTCTGTTCCTAGGCGACTACTTCGCACGACCGTCCAAACGCTCCGGCGCATGGATGAGTGCCTTCCGCTCTCAGCACAAGCTGAACGGCGGTGAAACGCCGATCATCGTCAATGTCATGAACTTCTCAAAGGGCGCATCGGGTGAAGCCACGCTTCTGACCTTTGATGATGCGCGCACCCTCTTCCATGAGTTTGGACACGGACTGCATGGGCTTTTGTCCAATGTTACCTATCCGATGATCTCTGGAACTTCTGTCGCCCGCGACTTTGTCGAGCTGCCGTCCCAGCTTTACGAACACTGGCTGTCCGAACCTGAAGTTCTCTCCAGGTTTGCCGTTCACTACAAAACCGGCAAACCGATGCCAAAAGCGTTGCTCGACAAATTGCTTGCAGCCGCGAACTTCAATCAAGGTTTCGCAACCGTGGAATATACGGCCTGCGCCCTTCTCGATCTGGAGCTTCATTTGCTGGACGATCCGTCGAGCTTTGATCCGGTCGCGTTTGAAAAGACGGAACTTGCAAAAATCGGCATGCCGAAAGCGATCACCATGCGCCATCGCATCCCGCACTTTCAGCATGTGTTTTCCGGCGACGGCTATTCATCCGGATATTATAGCTACATGTGGTCGGAAGTGATGGATGCAGATGCCTTCGGAGCTTTCAAGGAAGCCGGTGACATCTTCGACAAGGACACAGCGGACAAGCTCCTGACCAACATCTATTCCGCTGGCGGTCGACCGGATCCGGAAGACGCCTATGTCGCGTTCCGCGGCCGCGCCCCGAAAATCGACGCCCTCCTGGAAGGCCGCGGCCTCGCCGCAGCCTAAATCGCGAAACATGCAGTCCCGGCCCTCGCGCCGGGACCATGATTTTTTGAGCCCGGCGCAAGACCGGGTCGGCAGATCCGACCTATTAACTTCATGCAACCGGTTGTCCAACCAACGAGTTTCTGAGTATGCAGACCTCGCCCACTAAGTCCGACACCACCTCCAGACTTCTCCGTCTTGCCATCGTCGTTAGCGGTTTGAGCGGGGCTTCGGGCGTCGCGTTTTTAGCTCTGTCGGCGCATGCGGATACGACCGGTCTGATGAAGACCGCAGCACACATGCTGCTCTTCCACGCACCCATCTTTCTGGGAATGGGAATAGTCGCGCAGATCCGGCGTGTTCCGTTTTTGCCGGTTGCCTTTGCTCTTATGGCGGCCGGCATCGCCCTGTTCAGCGGCGACCTAATCGCGCGCGCCACAATCGGCATACGCCTGTTTCCGATGGCGGCCCCGGCTGGTGGGATGCTGACGATCGCAAGCTGGATCGCACTGGCTCTCAGTGCGATCCGAATAAACCCGAGATAGCCGAACCTATTTCAAACGCGCCGCATGCCAGGCGACATGGTCGCGGGCAAAGGTCGAGACGAAGTAGTAGGAATGATCGTAGCCCGACTGAAGGCGGAAGCTGTGGGCCGTCTTGGTCTCAGCAAGTGCCGCGGCAAGCGCCTCGGGCTTGAGCAGATCGTAGAACTGATCATCCGCGCCTTGATCAACGAGAATGTCCTCAACCCAGCCTTTTTCCTTCAAGAGGCACACAGCATCATGCGCCGTCCAAAGGCTCTCATCGCCCCCGAAATAGGCGCCGAGTTGCTTGCGTCCCCAGTCGGACTGGCTCGGGTTTGCGATCGGTGAGAAGGCCGACAAGGACCGGTACTGGCTCGGGTATTTCATCGCCAGGGTCAGCGCACCGTGGCCACCCATTGAGTGCCCGGTAATACCGTGGTGGATCGACACCGGGAACTGTGCCTGCACAAGATCACGCAGCTCGGTTGCAATATAGGTTTCCATCTGGAAATGCGGTGCCCAGGGGGCTTGGGTCGCGTTGACGTAAAAACCGGCCCCCTGGCCGAGATCATAGGCCTCGTCGTTGGCAACACCCTCGCCGCGCGGACTGGTGTCCGGAAAGACGATCGCAAGGCCAAATTCCGCGGCATGGGCCTGAAGACCTGCCTTGGTCATGGCGTTTTCATGGGTACAGGTCAGCCCGGACAGGTACCAGAGACATGGAACTGGCCCCTTTTTCGCTTGAGGCGGAATATAGACCGCAAACGTCATCTCGCCGCCGGTCGCCGTGCTCTCATGGCTGTAGACGCCCTGAACGCCGCCAAAACACTTGTTTTCAGAAAGGGTTTTCATGGAAACTCCATAAGGGATTAGCGTCAGGACCGTCAAAGCTTCCGGTACATGACAAGCGCATCGACATACCCGTCGCGCGGATGATGAAAGGCCTCTGGCAACCGGCCAACGATATCAAATCCGTATCGCTGCCAGATCTCTACTGCACGCGTATTTGTCGAGACGACAAAGTTGAACTGCATCGCCCGAAACCCGTCCGTCCTTGCAGTCTCGAGCGAATGTTCCAGCATCAGTCTGGCAACGCCCAACCCTTGCGCGGCGGCAGCGGTGACAAACCCGCAATTGCAAACATGTGAGCCACCGCCCTTCTGGTTTCGAACGATGTAGTAGGTGCCCAGAAGCTCACCGTCCCGTTCAACCACAGAGACCTTTTTGCCGCCCGTCCAATAGGCAAGCGCACCGGCACGGTCGATATCGGGATCGACCGTGTAGGTTTCACCGGCTGCGAAGACGGGCTGCAGCATATCCCAGATGCCGTCCCCATCTTCCGCACGGGCGGATCTGACAATGAGATCCGTCACTGGTTTAGTAGAGCACCACTGAGCGGATCGACTCGCCTTTATGCATCAGATCAAAGCCCTTGTTGATGTCCTCAAGCGGCATGGTGTGCGTGATCATCGGATCGATTTCGATCTTGCCGTCCATGTACCAGTCAACGATCTGCGGTACGTCCGTGCGTCCGCGTGCGCCACCGAACGCCGTACCTTTCCAGACCCGTCCGGTGACCAGCTGGAACGGACGCGTGGCAATCTCGGCACCGGCAGGCGCCACACCAATGATGATCGACTCACCCCAGCCCTTGTGGGCCGATTCCAGCGCGGTCCGCATGACATTGACGTTTCCGGTCGCATCGAAGGTGTAGTCCGCACCGCCCTTGGTGAGGTTCACCAGATACGGAACCAGGTCTTCCTCCACCTCGGACGGATTGACGAAGTCGGTCATGCCGAAGCGTTCGGCCATTTCCTTCTTGGCCGGGTTCAGGTCAACGCCGACGATCTGGTCCGCACCTGCAAGCCGCAGTCCCTGAATGACATTGAGACCAATACCGCCAAGCCCAAAAACAATCGCGCGCGACCCAATCTCGACCTTGGCCGTATTGATCACGGCACCGATGCCCGTGGTCACGCCGCAGCCGATGTAGCAAACCTTGTCGAACGGTGCGTCCGGGTTGATTTTCGCCAGCGCGATCTCCGGAACAACGGTGTAATTCGCGAAGGTGGATGTCCCCATGTAGTGCAGGATCGGGTCGCCATCGAGCGTGGAGAACCGGGACGAACCGTCCGGCATAAGACCCTGGCCTTGTGTGGACCGGATCGCCTGGCAAAGATTTGTTTTCGGGTTGAGACAGTATTCGCACGTCCGGCATTCCGGGGTGTAAAGCGGGATCACATGGTCACCCGGCTTCAACGTCGTGACGCCCTTGCCCACCTCGACAACAACACCGGCACCCTCGTGACCGAGAATCGCCGGAAAGAGACCTTCCGGATCAGCACCGGACAAGGTGAACTCATCCGTATGGCAGATGCCGGTTGCCTTGACCTCCACCAGAACCTCAAAAGCCCGCGGGCCTTCCAGGTTAACTGTGGTAACTTCGAGGGGCTTGCCGGCGCCCACTGCCACGGCTGCACGAACTTGCATTTGACGATCTCCCTAAATGCTATTGACCCGCACAGTTACTCCGAGCGCGATCATTTGCAAGAACCGGGACGACATGCAATGTCGGAAATGCGCATTCTAATACCTCTGCTTCCATCCCGCAGAACTAGAATTTGGCCAGAATGCTCGAGTTTTTCGCTTGTTTTGTGCGCGTCTAATCCTGCGGAAAACACGTGCCGGTGAATATGTCGCTTTCAGACCAACAAGCGACCGAAACCTGATATGCAGAGGGGCATGCAATCGCGAATATGCGCACCAACGGACACAGGTTGCCGATCGGCAATCGCCCGTGCCCATTGGACATGAACACAAGGACCGGGCCGCAACCGTCTTTCCAATTCGAAAGGCAGCTATGGTCCAAAACGTGCGGAGCCGCTCTTTATGAAGCGTTATTCCTTCCTGGAACTGGCGAAAAATGCCTTTTCCGCGCACCAAAACTGGGGCCGCCAATGGCGCGCGCCGGAGCCCAAAGCCGAGTATGACGTGGTCATCATCGGTGCCGGTGGCCATGGTCTTGCTACCGCCTATTACCTTGCCAAGGAACACGGCGTGCGCAACGTCGCTGTTCTTGAAAAGGGCTGGCTGGGTGGCGGCAACACGGGCCGGAACACCACCATCGTGCGCTCCAACTACCTTTGGGAAGAAAGCGCAGCGCTCTATAATCACGCCATTGATTTGTGGGACGGCCTGTCGCAGGAGCTGAACTACAACGTCATGTACTCCGCGCGCGGCGTCATGATGCTGGCCCACACGGTGCACGACGTTCAGGTCGCGCAGCGCCACATTCACGCCAACCGTCTGGCCGGCGTTCAAAACGAATGGCTGACGCCGGAACAGGCCAAGGAATATTGCCCGCCGCTGAACATCTCCAAGAACATCCGCTACCCGGTGATGGGTGCAGCGCTGCAGCGCGTTGGCGGAACAGCCCGTCACGATGCGGTGGCCTGGGGGTATGCGCGCGGTGCTGACGATATGGGTGTCGACATCATCCAGAATTGCCTCGTCACCGGCATCAAGCGCGGCGCTGACGGCGCTGTTGAAGGCGTTGAAACGGCCAAGGGTTTCATCAAGGCCAAGAAGGTCGGCGTTGTAGCCGCAGGCAACACCACGACCGTCATGGATATGGCCGGTGTCCGGATGCCTCTGGAATCTTATCCCTTGCAGGCCTTGGTCTCCGAACCGGTGAAGCCTGCCTTCCCGTGCGTTGTGATGTCAAACACGATCCATGCCTACATCTCCCAGTCCGACAAGGGCGAGCTGGTGATTGGTGCAGGAACGGACCAGTTCATCTCCTACAGCCAGACGGGCGGTATCCACATTTCCAACCATACCATTGACGCCATCTGCGAATTGTTCCCGCATTTCCGGCGCATGCGCATGTTGCGCAACTGGGGTGGCATCGTGGACGTAACCCCGGATCGCTCACCAATCCTGTCCAAAACACCGGTCCAGGGTCTTTACGTCAACTGCGGCTGGGGCACGGGCGGTTTCAAGGCAACTCCGGGATCCGGACACGTCTTTGCACATACGATTGCCAAGGACGAGCCGCACCCGATCAATGCACCTTTCACCATCGACCGGTTCAAGACCGGCCGTCTGATCGACGAAGCGGCCGCCGCCGCCGTGGCACACTAAGGGGAGAATACAGACATGTTGTTGGTTTACTGCCCTTACTGCCAGGTCGAGCGTCCGGAAACCGAGTTTTCCTGCCGCGGCCAGGCGCACATTGCCCGCCCCTCCGACCCTGCGGAAGTGACCGATGAGGGTTGGGTTGAGTATCTCTACATGCGCGACAACACCAAGGGTGTTTACGCCGAGCGCTGGCGCCACATCCATGGTTGTGGCCGGTTCTTCAACGCCGTCCGCCACACGGTGAGCGACGACTTCCTGAAGTTTTACAAGGCCGGCGAACCAATGCCGGATCTTGACGAATTGGCCAAGGAGGCCGGCAAATGAGCCAGCCATTCCGTACTGAAAAAGGCGGCCGGATCGACCGCGGCGAACAGCTGACCTTCACCTTCGACGGGGAGGAGATGCAGGGCCACAAGGGCGATACCCTTGCCTCGGCACTGCTGGCAAACGGTGTTCACCTGGTCGGGCGGTCCTTCAAGTACCACCGTCCGCGCGGTATCGTGACAGCCGGCTCCGAAGAGCCGAACGCACTGGTCGGCGTCTATCGCAAGGGCGATCAAACCCCGAACCTGCGGGCAACCCAGGTCGAAGTCTATCAAGGCCTTGAGGCGATCTCACAGAACCGTTTCCCGTCGCTCGGCTTTGATGTCGGCGCGGTCAACGATCTGTTGTCACCACTGTTTCCGGCAGGCTTCTACTACAAGACTTTCATGTGGCCGAAAGCGTTCTGGGACCGCGTCTATGAACCGGTCATCCGTGCTGCGGCCGGTCTTGGCAAACCGCCGAAGAACCCGGATCACGACACCTACGGCAATATCTACGCGCATTGCGATGTTCTTGTGGCAGGGTCCGGCCCCGCCGGGCTCGCTGCTGCAGTTGCGGCGGCTGAAACCGGCGCAAAAGTCATTCTGTGTGATGAGCAGGCTGAATTTGGCGGCTCGCTTCTGTCGGACGAAAACGCAACAATCGACGGCAAATCCCCAGCCGACTGGGTGCGGGATACAATCTTGAAATTGCAGGGCATGGACAATGTCACGCTCCTTTCACGAACGACGGCATTCGGCTACTTCGCGCACAACTACATGGCTCTTGCCGAGCGTGTGACCGAGCATCTCAGCGACCCGGATCCGAAGCTGCCGCGCGAACGCCTTTGGCAAGTCCGGGCCAAGGAAGTGGTGATTGCCTCCGGCGCAATCGAACGCCCGATGGTCTTTCCGGAAAACGACCGTCCGGGCATCTTGCTCGCCGATGCGGGCCGGACCTATCTCAACCGGTATGGTGTCAAGGTCGGCAACAAGGTGCTTGTCGCGACCGCCTGTGATACCGCTTGGCAGGCGGCTTTCGACCTCGCAGATCACGGCGTGGACGTCGTTGCCATTGCCGATTTGCGCGAAACTCCGCCGGAAAACCTGGTGGCCATCGCACAGGCCCGTGGCATTCGGGTCGAGGCTGGTTGTGTCGTCACTGGAACTCTTGGGCGCAAACGGGTCAAGGCCGCCCTGCTCGGCCGTTTGATGACCTCCGGCCAGGTCGCAAGTGCCGGTCAGGTCGCGTGCGATGCAATCCTGATGTCGGGCGGCTGGACGCCGACCGTGAGCCTTTACTCACAGTCTCGCGGCAAGGTTGTCTGGGAAGAGACCTTTGGCGCTTACGTGCCTGGAAAATCGGTTCAGAACGAGCGCTCGGCTGGGGCCGCTAAAGGTCTCTACGGCCTTCAGGCAACACTTGAGGACGGCTATGCTGCTGGTGAAGCAGCGGCAAAAGCCGCGATCGGCAAGGAAGCAAAGGTCACTTATGCTGCAGCCTCCGGTGGGGAAGCCGGCCAAGGCGCTGTTCTCGGTGCCCTGCCCCATGACCGCAATGCCTCACGCGTGAAAGCGTTTGTCGACTACCAGAACGACGTCACGGCCAAAGACATCAAACTCGCCGCGCGCGAAGGCATGCAGTCGATCGAGCACATAAAGCGCTACACGACGACCGGCATGGCGACCGACCAGGGGCGTCTTTCCAACATGAATGCGCTCTCCATTGCATCTGGTGCTCTGGAAAAGCCGATCATGGATGTGGGTCTCACGACCTTCCGTCTGCCTTATACGCCAACCACGTTCGGCTTGTTCGCAGGCGTTGCCCGCGGTGATCATTTCGATCCGGTCCGCAAGACCCCGTCTCACGACTGGGTCGTGGCCAATGGCGGTGTCTACGAAGACGTCGGCCAATGGAAACGGACGTGGTATTTCCCGAAATCGGGCGAGGACATGCACGCAGCCGTCGCCAGAGAATGCGCGACTGTACGTGAAAGCGTTGGCCTGTTCGATGCCTCAACCCTCGGCAAGATCGAAGTTGTTGGGCCGGATGCAGCCGAGTTTCTGGAGCGGATTTACACCAATCCGTGGAAGAAGCTGGCCCCGGGCCGCTGCCGCTACGGTCTCTTGCTGAACGATGCCGGCTTCATCGTCGACGACGGTGTCATCGGCCGCCTGGCTGACGACCGCTTCCATGTGACCACGACCACCGGCGGTGCGCCGAGCGTCTTTGCTACGATGGAAGACTACCTGCAGACCGAATGGCCGGACCTCGACGTCTGGATCACCTCTACCACCGAGCAATACGCCGTGGCAGCGGTCCAGGGACCGAAGGCACGTGAGGTCATTGCCCCGTTCATCGAAGGCATCGACCTGTCCGCGGACGCGTTCCCGCACATGAGTGTCAAGGAAGGCACCTTCTGCGGCGTGCCGTGCCGCTTGTTCCGCATCTCCTTTACCGGCGAACTCGGGTTCGAAATCAATGTCCCGCGCCGCCATGGCAAGATGATGTGGGAAACGCTCGCCGGTGAAATCGAAAAGCACAACGGCACGGCATATGGCACTGAGACTATGCACGTCCTGCGCGCTGAAAAGGGGTACATTATCGTCGGTCAGGACACCGACGGCACTGTCACCCCTCAGGACGCCGGTATGAGCTGGGCCATCGGCAAGAAAAAGCACGACTTCGTCGGCAAACGCGGCCTGGAACGCCCGGATCTTGTCGCCGAAAACCGCAAGCAGTTTGTCGGCCTCCTGACCAAGGATCCGAAGGTCAAGCTGGAGGAAGGCGCACAGATCACTGTCGAGCAGAACCCGGCCACCGGAACGCCTGCAGAAGGTCATGTGACTTCATCTTACTACAGTCCCGCCATGGGCCGGACGATCGCCCTGGCGATTGTGAAAAACGGCCATGCCCTTCATGGCAAGTCGCTTTATGTTCCCATGCCGGACGGCGGCATCGAGGTGGAAGTGACCAGCCCAATATTCTTTGACAAGGAAGGAGCGCGGCTCAATGTCTGATCTTCTTGCCAGTGACGTCATCACGCCGGATGCCGGTAAGACCCCGCTCCTCAGCCTTCCGGATGTCTCAATACTGAAGGCAGCGCCGATGACGCGTCTTTCGCTTCGGCTGCGCGAAGCTGCCATTCCGGCAGCTGGCGAAGCTTTCGGCGCAAAACTGCCGGTCACTCCGCTCGGTGCGGAAACCTCGGCAAAACGGGTAGCGCTCTGGATGGGGCCGGACGAATGGACGCTGTTGGCGCCGGAAGACGAGCTTCAGGCGGTATTTGACGGGATTGAGGACAAGCTGGACGGTCAGCCGCACTCCCTCACCGACATTTCGCACCGCTCAGAAGCCCTGATCGTTTCAGGTCCAAAGGCCAGCTGGTTGCTCAACACCGGGATTTTCATCGATTTCTCGCTGGAAAAATTCCCGGTTGGCACGGTCACCCGGACGATCTTCCACAAGTCTCCGGTCATGATCTGGCGCACCGGCGAAGACACATTCGTGGTCGAGGCGTGGATCTCTTTCATGGACTATGTTGCCGGCATCCTTGTTGAAAGCGCCGAGGAGTTGGCCGCGGCCTGACCACAGCCAGCGTCTTCAACAACCGCATCTTAAGGTTCTTCAGCGACCCTTGCGCAAACTCGAGCGTAGGGGTCGTTTCTTTTGCCATCTGAGAATACCAGCAAGATCCGTCTGGCCGAGCTGTTCGGAGCACTTAGTCATGCCCTCGACATCACCGAGGGCCAACCTCGTGGTCATTGTGTCCGCTGTTGCTGGATCGGCATCCACATCGGGCGGCAAATCGGTCTGCCGGAAGCAGAACTCAGCGATCTCTATTATACGCTGCTCTTGAAAGATCTCGGATGCTCCAGCAACGCCGCCCGGATATGCGAGCTTTATCTGACGGATGACTTGACGTTCAAGCACGATTTCAAGACCATTGGGACCAGCCTTCCAGCTGCCCTTCGCTTTGTGCTGTCGCATACCGGCCTGAAACACGGTTTTGCCGAACGGGTCCGTGCGATCGTCAACATTTTACAGAACGGCGGCGATATTGCGACGGAGATGATAGAGACCCGTTGCCAGCGCGGCGCGGACATTGCCCGCCAGATGCATTTTTCACAGCCGGTCGTTGACGCGATTTACAGCCTCGATGAGCACTGGAACGGCCAGGGGCGTCCGAATGGGCTGAAACAAGCTGACATACCGCTGTTCTCACAGATCGCTTTGTTGGCGCAGGTCATCGACGTGTTCCAGATCAACGCGGGCAAAGACAGCGCGCTTATAGAAATTAGAGAGCGCAGCGGATCCTGGTTTGATCCGGCTTTGGTCGCAGCCGCTGAAACAGCCGCTTCAGAGACAGGTTTTTGGGAAACGCTGCAATCGGATGATCTGGAGACGACGGTGTACGGACTGGAACCGGCCCAAAACGTCCGCTTCACCGACGACGATCAACTGGACGACATCGCCCTCGGGTTCGCGCAGGTCATTGACTCCAAGAGCCCCTACACGGCGGGGCACAGCGAGCGGGTCACGCTTTACAGCGACATGATTGCGGAAGAACTGGGGTACAGCGCCCGGGACCGGCAACTCTTGAGACGCGCTGCCTTGCTGCACGACATCGGCAAGCTCGGTGTCAGCAACTCCATCCTCGACAAGCCTGGCAAGCTTGATGATCTGGAATGGCAAGCGATCCGCCTTCATCCTGTCTTCACCGACGAGATTCTCCGGCGTATGGATGCTTTCAAGGATCTTGCGCCCATCGGGCGCGGTCACCATGAAAAACTCGATGGCCGTGGATATCCGGACGGATTGACCGCAAGCCGGATCTCTATGGAGACGCGCATCGTCACAATGGCAGATATCTTCGATGCTCTGACGGCGGAGCGACCTTACCGGGCTGCCATGCCGCTCGCAAAAGCGCTCGGTATCCTGGAAAGTGATGTCGGGTCTTCTCTGGACGCGACATGTTTTGAAGCACTGAAACGCGCCACACAGCGCATGGACGGATACAAGGCGGCATAATTCCGCTACAAGGGGCGCTTGATGTCCTCAGATATAACGAAATTGCAAGGGTCACCAAACTCCGCCCAATGCTGAAGATCGGCTCCTACAACATCCAAAAATCGATCGGTGTCGATGCGCGGCGGCGGCCAGACCGGACCTTGAAGGTCATTGGTGAGCTGCAATGCGACGTGATCGCCTTGCAGGAAGCCGACAAACGCTTCGGACCTCGCGAGAGCACTCTCAATCGCGATCATATTCTTGCGCAGACAAATTTCCGACCCGTGCCCTTTGCGGTTGGCGAACACAGCCTCGGCTGGCATGGGAATGCTATATTGGTCCGGCAAGGCATTGAAATTCTGGATCACAGGCGCATTGAATTGCCGACGCTGGAGCCACGGGGTGCCGTGACCGTGGATTTGGAAGTGGAGGATCAGAAGATCCGGGTCGCCGCCATGCACCTCAGCCTGATCGGTCATTTCCGAAAGAAACAGATTTCCTCGCTTATGCATCAGCTTCACGAGGGCCTGGATTACCTGCCGACCATTTTGATTGGCGACCTGAACGAATGGCGCGATGATGCCAAAAGCATCCGCCTTTTGGAAAAACGCTACGAAGTCACAACACCCGGCCGGAGCTTTCCAAGCCCCCTGCCCGTCGGCAGTCTGGATCGGATTATCACCAGTCCGGAATTTACCGTTCAAAAGGCAGGGGTTCACAAATCAAAGACAGCGCGGATCGCGTCAGATCATCTTCCCGTTTGGGCAGAGCTGGCCCTTGAGCCAGCAGGCCACCTTGCTTGAAGCGGAAGGAGCCGAATGGCACAGTCTTATTGTGCGCCCAGCAGATAATCGAACACATGAAAGAGACCCGCTGACAGAAGAGCGCACGCGGGGACCGTGACAATCCAGGCACCAATGATAGTGACCAGATTTGTCCGGCGCACCAGAAGCCTGCGGCGGCGCTCTTCGCGATTACGGATCGGCTGATGACGTTTGCCATTCACCTTCTGCGGGACAAACCGGTTTCTGTACCACTCACGGAACAGGCCAACGCCAAAAATGGTACCAACCGCGATATGGGTGGACGAAACCGGCAGCCCAAGCCCGGATGCTGTCAGCACGGTTCCGGACGTTGCCAACGTGACGCAGAACGCCCGGATCGGGTTCAGCTTGGTGATCCTTTTGCCGACAACCGTCACCAGACGGCGGCCAAAAAGCAACAGTCCGGCTGAAATGCCAAAGGCTCCGACAGCACTCACCCAGAGAGGTGCAACCGGGTTGAGCTGGCCAAGAATCCAATAATGTAGATCGTTGATCTCGTCGGACTGGCTGTTGACGATCGCCGCTAGAGGCCCGATTGCGTTTGCAACGTCGTTCGCGCCATGCGCAAACGACAGCAGAGCAGCTGAACAAATCAATGGGATCGCGAAGAGAGACCGCAAAGACTGTGTTCGATTGTCGAGGAACAAGGCCTGGCTGGCAACCACGCGCCGATAAATGGCCCAGACGACAGCCCCGACAACAATTGGCGCAAGAGTTGCCGGGATAAACGGCAAAACGATCAGCCGATGAAGACCTTTGTGGGTCATGTAGGCGGTGAAGGTTGCCGCCAATCCGCCCAATAGGATCGGCAACCAGAAGCGCGCCGCGGAAAGCTTGTCGTCCGTGTAGATGACCTTGGCATTGATAAAGGCCAGGAGCAGCGCAGCAACAATTCCTCCAAGGAAAGGCGATGCAACCCAGGTGGCGGCTATGACCCCAAGCGTTGACCAGTTGATCGCAGCAAAGCTGCTGGCCGCAACGCCTGCGCCCACCACGCCCCCAATAATCGTATGGGTCGTGGAGACTGGAGCGCCAACGAGTGTCGCGATGTTGATCCAGATCGCCGCCGCCGCCATGGCGGTCAGCATTGCTTTCATGAAACGGAAGTTTTCAGGGATGTCATCTGGCGCGATGATCTCGGTCGAAATTGTGTTCACCACGTCACCACCGGCCAACAACGCTCCTGCGCTCTCGCAAATCGCAGCGATAATCAGCGCCGTTGTAATGCTGACCACCCGCGCGCCGACAGCCGGACCAACATTGTTGGCGACGTCATTGGCACCGATAGTGATGGCGAGATAGCCGCCGACCGTTGCACCGGTGACCAGGATCAGAACATTGGATACATCGGACGCAGCAAATTGCAAGGACGCGAGGATTGCGCAGACCGCCAAAAAGCAGATCGCAAGCCCGGGCGCAATCAAGCGCCGGCCCATCGCTTCTGTAGCATCGCCAAGAAACCCGACCCGGTCGAGATCCTTGTCGAGTGCCTTTGGTGTCAGGTCTTGCCCCGAACGCACAATATCCGTCTTTCAGATCCGCTTACCGGCTACCTGTCGCACGAGGACCTTCAGGACCGTACCGCACCGGAGTAAACTGAATATGCCAGCAGCCTTGCAACAGCCTTGCGACGCAGACGTGTCACAGACCGCTGAAACATTCTGACAGATCGATTAGAAAAGCTGGTTGCGATGCCGTTTCAAGAAGCGCCGCAAAGCCGGCTCATCAGCCTTTTCGATGGCCTCCGAAACGGTCATCCAAATGCGCTTGCGTTGCCCCAGCTCAGGAAAATTGTCGACTTGGCTTTCAAATTCAACCTTGAAAACGAGCACCTTGGTGCGCAGTTTCAAGCCACTTGCAAGCCCCTTGTAGGACCGGAAACTGCCCAGAGGCCGCCGATCTGCCTTGCCGATCACACCCGCCTCTTCGTAGGCTTCGAGCAGAGCCGTCTCGAAGGCCGGCATGTCCGCTTCGGGCCATCCCTTCGGCAAAATCAGCCGGCCAGTGTCCCGCGTCGACACGAGAAGGATCTCTGGCTCTCGTTCACCTTTCCGACAGCATAACGCCGCGATCTGCAAGCGGGCCGGTTTGACAAACAAACCAGAAAGACCGCGCAGCCACGAGGCGTCGAACGCCGATATCGTTGGGGCAAAAGCCATAACAATCCCAGAGTGGTGAAGATGCACGGCTTATATAGGGACGTTTCTTGGCCGTCCAGTCAAAAAACGCACATTGTGCACATATGCGCATTATTACTACGCAATTAGTGTCACATTTTTAAAAGAGTTACGTTTTCGGCCGTCCAAGCACCCGGCCAAACCTCTGCTCCGCCGTCCCGCAATGCTCGAATCACGCCGACCGGAACGGACGTGGTGAGAAACAATTCTTCACCGCCGACGCCCCCTGTCGGCTGGAGTTCAGCGCCAACTCCTTCAAATTCAAGCTCTTCTTCACACGGCACATAGAGCGCCGCGCCTGAAACATTGGTGTCGTTCTGCGTCGTACCTTCCGCCTTTCCGACAACACCACACGCGGCAACCGCGCACATCAGCTCGACGGCCCGCGCCTTCGCGCAGCCGAAGACCCGGTGATAACCGGACAGTTTCTCCGTCATAGACGGTACGAGGATCAGGTCGACCTTTTCCTTGGCAAGAAGACTGCTCAGCGCCGGCATTTCAACGTCCAGGCAGATCAGGATGGCCATCTTCAGACCATCCAGCTCAAACACCTTCAATTCTGTTCCAGGCACCAGATGCCAGATGTCTTCTTCCTGCTCAAAGGGTGTGAGGCTCAACTTATCCTGCCGGATTTCGCGGCGATCAGCGGTCAGCAGCACCGCTGTATTTGTGATCCCGCGTGGCGTTTTCACCGGCCATGTCCCGGCCAACAATGAAACGCCTGTCTTTTGCGGCAATTCGGACAGCAGCGGAAACAGATCTTCACCAACATCTGCCAGGAAGCCCATTTCCTGGTCTGGCCGCAAACCTTCCGGTTTGAAGGCAAGGCATGTCTCGGCGAGATATTCCGGCAGGACGAGAAGCTTCGCGCCTTCCGACGTCGCTGTTTCGAGCCCCTCCGCAATCATGCCAGCGAGCGCGGCCACAGATTTGGGCGCTCTGCCGAGATTGAAGGACCAAAGTGAAATTGGATATTCGGTCATGCTGCCCGCCCCATTTGAGTACCAGGCAGCCGACATAGCTGGACCTTGCGTATCAGTTCAAGGCCGATGATGGTCGGTTTGGTTCAGCTCGCGAACAAGGCGACAAAAAACGTCAGAAGAACCAGAAAACCCGTATTGATGAACCACGGCTTGGGTTCGGCGGGGAGTGCCCGCAACTTTGCGGATTTTCTAACTTCGCGAACTCCTTTAAGAGCCCGGTCTGTCCGCCGGTCGATCTCGCGGAAATACGGTGCCAACTCATTCTGAGTACGCATACTCAACCCTCACGATTCCTTCGTGAAATGAACGCTACGGCAAGGGTGTTAGAGGGAGGTTAATTACAGAAGATAACCGGGCTGAAAGTTCAGAGCCTGGTCTTTTGCGGGTCAGCGACGTCCAGAATGCGCAACTGAACTTTCGGCGTGCCCTGCCAGGTATCAATGGATAGTGTACCCGCAACATGAAGGTTGCGACCGCGGCCTTCCAGTAGCATCTGACCGTGCGGCTTGTCCTCTGCCTTGAAGCAAATCCCCTTGAGGGCAGTGCCGTCACCGGCTGCAAGTGTCGCCCGAACATGGCCCTTGCCCACGACATCGGCAAAGGAGATCCGGTGCGCGGGAAACGCAAACACCGGCTCGGAATGACCCGCGCCGTAAGGGCCTGCCTTTTCCAGCATATTCATCAGGTCGAGGTTTGCGCCCGTTGCAGTCAGTGCTGCGTCGATCTTCAATTCCCGGTGCGCCGTTGCAGCTTCAACATCATCTTTTAGGACGTCGTTGAAGAAGGCTTCCAGATCGGCAGCCTTTTCCTGGCGGACCGTCAACCCTGCCGCCATGGCATGTCCGCCGCCCTTTTCCAAAAGCCCGTCATCGACAGCCTTTCGGACAGCCTTGCCGAGATCGACGCCGTTGATCGACCGTCCAGACCCAGTCCCCTTACCGGTTTCATCATAAGCGATTGCAAACGCCGGCCGGCGATGTGCTTCCTTGAGCCGCGACGCGATCAGGCCGACAATTCCCGGGTGCCAATCGTTGGATCCCGTCAATAGAACGGCTGGGTCCCGATGCTCGATTGCTATCGCGGCCTCGGCTCCCGCCTGTTCAAGCATCACGGCTTCCATCGCCTGACGCTCGGTGTTCAGCTGATCAAGACGCTCTGCAATTGCGCGGGCTTCATGCGGATCTGCTGTGGTCAAAAGCCGTGCGCCCAGAGCCGCATCACCAATCCGGCCGCCGGCATTGATCCGCGGACCGATGAGGAACCCAAGATGATAGGGAGCTGGTTTTCCGCTCACCCGTGCGGTATCGGACAGCGCTGTTAGGCCATGGTTCTGGCGCTGATGCATGACTGCCAACCCACGCGTTACATAAGCGCGGTTCAAGCCCTGGAGCGGCACCACATCGCACACCGTGCCGAGTGCCACCAAGTCCAGCAGCGCCATCAGATCCGGCGCTTGACGTCCGCTGAAAGCGCCCCGCTGACGCAACTCGCGGTTCAGGCCGACAATAAACAGGAACGTGACCCCAACGGCCGCCAAATGCCCCTGCCCCGACAGATCATCCTGCCGGTTCGGGTTCACAAGCGCACGGACCTCCGGCAGCGTTTCACCGACCTGGTGATGATCGATCACGACAACATCGAGATTGAGTTTTTTGGCCGTTTCAAAGGCTTCGAAAGAGGTGCTGCCGCAATCCAGCGTGATCAGCAGTTCCGCACCGCCCGCCTGAAGGTTTTCAATTGCAGGTCCATTTGGTCCGTACCCCTCAATGATCCGGTCCGGAATGTGGATCACCGGATCGAGACCCAGCCACTGGAGATAGTTTGCCAATACCGCGGACGAGGTGGCTCCGTCGACATCGTAGTCGCCGAAGATCGCTATCTTCTTGCCTGTCTGGACCGCATCGGCCACGCGAGCGACGGCCGCGTCCATGTCGACGAGACTGCTCGGGTCCGGCATCAAGGTCTTGAGGGATGGTTCGAGAAACGCTGAAGCATCCGCAGCGGCAACACCACGCGCTGCCATGACACGGGACAAAACATCGGGCAGCCCGTGCTGCTGCGAGATCGCCATGGCGGCGCGTGTTTCAGCCGCGCTCAGGCGCTCCCGCCATGCATTGTCATTGGCGGAGCGGGCAACCCCGAGTACGAGGCGCCCTTTTTCGTCTTCGCCAAATCCTGTCAGCATGCGTTCAGACTTAGTCCAGGTGGAATTTTTCCAGCTGAGTGTGCTGGGCCTTGATGTAGCGAACAGTGCCGGTTGAAGACCGCATGACCACAGTGTGCGTGGTGATGTGGTTACGACCGAACCGGACCCCCTGCAGCATGTTGCCGTCGGTTACGCCGGTTGCCGCGAACAAAACGTCCGGACCAGCCATTTCTTCCAGCGTATACTTCTTCTTGATGTCGTCGATGCCCATGCGGTGCGCGCGCTCGACTTGTTCATCGCGGGTGATCACCAGACGGGACTGCATTTGACCGCCGATACAGCGCAGGGCCGCAGCAGCGAGAACACCTTCCGGTGCGCCGCCAATGCCGGCATAAAGGTCGATGCCGGTCTCTTCCGCATCGGTTGTGTGGATTACACCGGCGACATCGCCGTCGCCGATGAGGCGGATCGCTGCACCGGTCGCCCGGATTTCTTCAATCAGGCGAGCATGCCGCGGACGGTCGAGCACACAGGCCGTGACTTCTTCGATCTTAACACCTTTTTCCTTGGCAACAGCGGCCAGGTTGTCTGCAATCGGTGCATCCAGATCAATCAGGCCATCCGAATAGCCAGGACCGATCGCAATCTTGTCCATGTAGCTGTCCGGTGCATTCAGAAGATCTCCTTCCGGAGCCAACGCGATGACAGCCAAAGAGTTCGGCAGATTTTTTGCGCAGATGGTGGTGCCTTCCAGCGGATCCAAGGCGATGTCGACCTTCGGTCCTTGCTTCGTGCCGACATTTTCGCCGATATAGAGCATCGGAGCTTCGTCGCGCTCGCCTTCCCCGATCACCACCGTGCCATCAATCGGGAGGCGGTTCAATTCCCGGCGCATCGCATCAACAGCCGCCTGGTCTGCGGCCATTTCGTCGCCATGACCGCGCAACCGGGCGGCTGACACTGCTGCTCTTTCGGCAACACGCGCCAGTTCCAATGTCAGGATACGGTCAAGCCCGCTGGCTGGCTGGTGTTCTGTGTTGGACATCAACATCTCCGCTTTTCCCCCGTTCCGCACGTCCGCGGGACGTTTGACTTACTTCAGTTTTTCGATCCGGATCATCTGCGGCTGTTCTGCGACCACGCCTTTCGACATGACCACATCCAGCGCTTCTTTGATGGCGATCTCGGTTGTTTCATAGGTGATCAGGATGACCGGCTGCGGCGCATCCGCACTGTCGCGGTCTCTGTCTTCTGCCGCAGCCCGTTTTTGAACGATGGACTCAAGCGAAATACCGGCATCGCCCATGCAGCGGGCAATCTCGCCGAACGCGCCCGGGCGATCGTAGACCGACAAGCGTATGTAATAGCCTCCCTCGTGAAGGCGCATCCGGGCCCGCTCATACGGAACCAGATCTGTTGCCGGCATGCCAAGAACGGGAGTTTGATCGCCGCGGGCAATGTCTGTGATGTCGGCGACCACCGAAGACGCTGTCGCATTTCCGCCGGCACCCGGACCAACAAGCACGATCTCACCGACGTAATCACCGTCGACGGCAACAGCGTTCAGAACGCCGTCGATCCGTGCAATCGCGGACGATTTCGGTACCATTGTCGGGTGAACGCGCTGTTCGATCCCAGTGTCGGTGCGCTGCGCAACACCAAGCAGCTTGATCCGGAAACCGAGCTCGTCAGCAGCCTGGATATCGGCCGTGGTAATGGAAGTAATGCCTTCCATGAAAATGCTGTCGGCATCAATCTCGGTGCCAAAGGCAAGGCTTGTTAGGATCGCCAGCTTGTGTGCCGTGTCGTTGCCTTCAATGTCGAAGGTCGGATCCGCTTCCGCATAGCCAAGACGTTGCGCATCAGCCAGGCAATCCTCGAAACTGATGCCTTCGGCTTCCATCCGCGTCAGGATGTAATTGCATGTGCCGTTCAAGATGCCGTACACGCGGCTGACTTCATTGCCCGCAAGAGACTCGCGCATGGTTTTGACGATCGGAATACCGCCCGCGACCGCTGCCTCATAATTGAGGCAGGCGTTGTTTTCCTCTGCGACCCGTGCGAGATCCACACCGTATTTGGCAATCAGAGCCTTGTTTGCAGTTACAACATGCACACCGCGGCTGAGCGCTGCGCGAACACTTTGCTCGGCCGGTCCGTCTTCTCCGCCAATCAGCTCAACAAAAATATCGAGCTCAGCTTCCTTGGCCATGGTCACTGGATCATCGAACCAGGTGAACCCGCTTGTATCAATTCCCCGGTCCCGGGTCCGGTTCCGGGCGCTGACAGCTGTAACCGTCAAAGACCGGCCGGTCCTGCGTTCGATCTGGCCAGCGTGCTTTTCCAGGAGTTGCACCACGGACGCACCGACCGTTCCAAGGCCGGCCACGCCGATTTTCAATGCGTCTGCCATTCGGGAATTAATCCAATTCTATTCAGCGAGAAGTCTCAAGCGGGATGACGTTGTGCAGCTTTTGCTCCACAGTTTCAAGGAACCGGCGGACATTTCTTGCCGCCTGGCGCAACCGCTGCTCGTTTTCAACGAGACCAATACGGACAAACCCGTCGCCGTACTCTCCGAAACCGATGCCTGGCGCAACCGCAACGTCGGCGCGTTCCAATAGCAACTTGGAGAATTCCAGACTACCGAGAGACCGGAATTTTTCCGGGATCGGGGCCCAGCAGAACATGCTGGCTTCTGGCGCTGGAATATCCCACCCGGCCCGGCCGAAGCTCTCAACGACAACATCCCGGCGCTTCTTGTAGATATCCCGGGTTTCACGGATGCAATCATCCGGACCGTTCAGCGCCGCTGTCGCAGCAACCTGAATCGGCGTGAAAGCACCATAATCAAGATAGGACTTTACCCGTCCAAGGGCGCCAATCAGGCGCTCATTGCCAACTGCGAAACCCATCCGCCAGCCCGGCATGGAGAAGGTCTTGGACAGCGATGTGAATTCGACCGTGACATCCATTGCCCCAGGAACCTGCAAAACAGATGGCGGCGGCGTATCCCCGAAGTAGATCTCTGAATAGGCAAGATCCGAGAGAATGAAGATGTTGTGCTTGCGCGCAAAAGCCACAACTTCCTTATAGAAATCGAGATCCGCGCAATACGCCGTCGGGTTGGCCGGATAACACAGAATGATAGCGATCGGTTTCGGCACAGAGTGAATGACCGCGCGCTCCAGCGCCTCAAAGAAGCTGCTGTTCGGTTCAGCCGGAATATTGCGGATCGAGGCGCCGGCCATCAGAAACCCGAACGTGTGGATCGGATAACTCGGATTGGGGCTCAGGATCACATCGCCCGGCGCGGAAATGGCTTGCGCCATATTGGCGAAGCCTTCCTTGGAGCCAAGTGTTGCAATGACCTGGGTGTCCGGGTCGAGCTTCACGCCAAACCGGCGGCCGTAATAGGATGCCTGAGCCTTCCGCAGACCCTGAATTCCCTTGGAAGCGGAATACCGGTGGCTGCGCGGGTCCTGAACGACTTCGGTCAGCTTGTCGACAATGTGCTGCGGTGTTGCCAGATCCGGGTTGCCCATACCAAGATCAATGATGTCCGCGCCCGCCGCTCGCGCCTTGGCTTTCAAGCGATTGACCTGTTCAAAAACATACGGTGGGAGCCGTTTGATTTTGTGGAATTCCTCCATGGGCGCGGATCCTTGCGGCTTGATAAAAAGATATGTCAGCCCTGCCGGATGAGCAGGTTGCGCGCCCTTTTAACAGGCCTTTTTGAATTTCGCACCCATCTTTGAGCGCCTAGCCACCTAAATGTGGGAACAGGTAAGTTTAGCCGGGGTCTGCCAAGAACGCCCCTGAGAAGAGGGACAGCACACCAATTGGAATGCTTGATAACGGGCAGCTATGCCGGATGGGGGTTATAGAATGCGAATTGCGGTTCTTCAGCACCAGAAAAAAACCTGGCCTTTTCAGCTGAGCCGACAACCGTTTTGCCCCGGCCGCTCGCTTTGGCTTCGTACATAGCCCTGTCGGCAATTTCCAACGCCTCGTCCAGTCCAAGATCAAGCGGTACCGAACTGACGCCAGCACTCAGCCCAACCTGAACAGCACCCTCGGTCTCTTCAGAACAGGCGGCTGCAAAATGAGCCCGTATCCTTTCTGCGAGAATCCGAGCTTTGCTTGGCTCCATCCTGGTGGACAGGATGACAAACTCATCACCACCGAGCCGGCCTGCCACCGTATCAACCGGTCTTGTTTCCTCGCAAACCCGGCCGAAAACTTGAAGGACCAGGTCACCGGTTGCATGGCCGTGCTTGTCGTTGACCCTCTTGAACTCATCAATGTCGAACCGGATCACCGTGAGACAGTTATTTGCGCCGGACACCGACTTGAACGCTTCCGCCCGTTCAAACACCGCCCGGCGGTTGGGCAATCCTGTCAGACAATCGCGATAGGCGGCCGATTTGAATTGCAAAAGTGATCGCTCGATCGGCATCGCGAGAGCGGTAAACATGGAAAGCACCATAGCAACCAGGATAAGCAGAAGCGCAATCAGAATGACATGACCACTGATTGCCTCGAACAGTCCGTTTCCAGCGCCAAATCCAAGTGCGGTCAGCAAACTGAAATGCGCGCTCGTTTCCAGAGCTGCACTGAAAGCGTAAACCTTCGGCGTAACAAGGTTTTCTGTGTTCCAGCGCAAGCAGATTATGGCCGACCATGCGATGTAGAGCATCATAACCGGTTGCACGAAAGCCACCCGGCTGGACAATGTTGTCGCAAATTCCGGAACCGAGCAGAGTAATAGCCAGACGCCGGCAAACCCTGCAGCAATCCAAAGGCGCAAAGGCTGGTAAAAGAAGGCTGCGACACCGCTGCGTCTCAGGCCAGTTGCAAACAGGATAAGAAAATTCGCTGCAATGATCGTCAGGTCGTCGGGCAACACACCACGGAAGCTTATTAGCAGAGTTCCGATCGCACCGAGCAGGAACGCAATAGACCACAGCCCGAAGGACAAGTGCCCTGCCCGGTCGCGATGTTTCCAGAAGAAAAAAAGAAAGCACAACACAGCACTGGCTGTCAGCTCAGCGACAACTAAGGAAAACAGTATAGTCTTCACATCAAGCACGAGCGCCCCCAAAACGCCGGGACCACATTTCTGCTGAACAAGGTATGTGCTCACCCGCAAGTGGCATACCAAAGTCTCGAAGTTATCCAAAGTTGTTTTACGTAACGGTACTCGCTATTTTTATCGTGAGGTGACGCAAGGTGTGTCAGCTGAAGCCATGATAAAATTGACACTCAGTGACACTGTAAAAAATAGACCGGAGCGCTACAGGCAGTCCGCTGAACTCAGAGCGAAGGCCGCTTCAATCAATTCACTGCTCATCTGCGAGAGTTTTAAGATATTCTTCCGTCTCGGCCCGCTCCAACGGGTTGATCAGGCCCTTTGACTGCGCGGACGCGTTCGGCGGACCATAACCCGTTGGCGGCTGCACCGTGCCTGATCGTGTTTTTTGGTCCGGGTTCACCGCTTTGACGAGCGGCGTGCCGGGACCAATGGCGCAGGATTGCAGGATGCTTGCACCCAAGAACACCAAACAGAGATCGCGCCGCACGCGCATGATTGCCGTCTCCCTAATCTACAACTGTGATCATACTTCCATCGAAGTGTCACACAAGTCCTCTAGCACAGCGGCAACACGCGTTATGGAAACCAATCGACGGCGCCGGAACGTTGTGCCATAAATGTAACTGACGTTCCGAATACAAGCGCAAATAGAAACACATAACGCTGAGGAACCGCCCAACAGACTGCCGCCTCCAGACGGCAGTTAAGAAGACCGGAAGTCGGAGGAATCCCTGCTTATGGCTGATGACCGCCAGCATCCCATGTTGCAATACATCATCAACAATCCAGAAGCTTTTGCGCAAAATCTTGCGAAGACATTGGAAAATGCAGGCAAGGCGCTCGCTGCGTATATCGAGCCGCGCGAACAAGGCAAGATTACGCACGAATCGACGGACGAACTCACCGGCGTCGTCAAGACACTCGCTCAGGTAGGCGAGTACTGGGCGTCTGATCCGCAGCGGGCCTTGGAAGCGCAGGGCCGCTTGTGGAGCGGCTACATCGATCTCTGGAATTCTTCCCTGAAACGGATGATGGGCGAACAGTCGGAGCCGGCCGTGAAAGCCCCGGTAACGGACAAGCGGTTTGCTGATCCCGACTGGGAAAACAACCAGTACTTCGATTTCGTCAAACAGATTTATCTCATCACCAGTCACTGGGCAGAAGAGATGGTCCACGAAGCGCAGGGACTGGACGAGCACACCCGCCACAAGGCCGAATTCTACGTCACTCAGATTTCCAACGCACTCTCGCCGTCGAATTTCCTTCTGACCAATCCTGAACTCCTGCGTCTCACGATGGAGAGCAACGGTGAAAATCTCGTCAAGGGCATGGAGCATCTGGCCGAAGACCTGAAGACTGGCAAGGGCGAACTGAAGATCCGCCAGACAGATCCGTCAAAGTTCAAACTCGGTGAAAACCTTGGAACCACCAAGGGCAAGGTCATCGCGCAAAACGACGTGTGTCAGGTCATCCAGTATGACCCGACTACGGACACGGTCTTGAAGCGCCCCTTGATGATCGTGCCGCCGTGGATCAACAAGTTCTACATCCTCGACCTCAACCCGGAAAAATCTTTCATCAAGTGGGCCGTGGATCAAGGCCACACGGTGTTCGTGATCTCCTGGGTCAATCCGGACGAACGGCAAGCTCAAAAGAGTTTTGAGCACTATATGAAAGAAGGCATCCTCAACACGCTGGATGTCATCAAGCGCGCCACCCGTCAGGAAGAGGTCAATGCAATCGGCTATTGCGTCGGCGGCACGCTCCTCGCCGTAACGCTGGCCTATATGGCGCAGACGGGCGACGACCGGATCAAGACGGCAACCTTCTTCACAACGCAGGTCGATTTCACCTACGCCGGTGATCTGAAGGTGTTTGTCGACGAGGAGCAAATCTCCATCCTGGAGAAGCGCATGGCGGAAAGCGGATATCTGGACGGGTCCAAGATGTCGTCGGCCTTTAATATGCTCCGGTCCAATGACCTCATATGGTCCTATGTGGTGAACAACTACTTGAAGGGGAAAGAGCCCTTCCCGTTCGACCTCCTGTACTGGAACTCAGATTCTACCCGCATGCCGGCAGCGAACCACTCCTTCTATCTTCGCAATTGCTACCTCGACAACAAGCTCTCAAAGGGCGAGATGGAAATCGGCGGTCAAACGCTTGACCTCTCCAGGGTCAAGATCCCGATTTTCAACCTTGCAACACGTGAAGATCACATCGCGCCACCAAAATCGGTGTTCCTCGGATCTGGTTGTTTCGGTGGACCAGTGGAATATGTCCTGTCGGGTTCCGGTCATATTGCCGGCGTCGTCAATCCGCCAGTCAAGAACAAGTACCAGTACTGGACCGGCGGCGAAGCCAGAGGCACTCTGGAAAACTGGCTGAAGAACGCGGAAGAGCACCCTGGATCCTGGTGGCCCTATTGGGACGAGTGGATCCGGAAAAACGATCCGGCTGAAGCCAAGCCGCGCAAACCTGGCGCCAACCGGGTCAAGATAATCGAAGACGCCCCGGGAAGTTATGTGATGAACCGGATCTGAGTTCGAAAAAGAAGGCGCGGATCTGAGCGATCCTTTCGTGCCTTCCTTAGTTTTTCAGGAAGGTTTCTCACAATCAACGAGCTGCAACAGGCAGACAAGGTTCAGAGCGCCACGTCTAACGGTGTTCTGGTCATCCCGAGAAGTTTTGAGAACTTGTCGGCGGCCATCGGTCGGCCGAAATGGTAACCCTGCGTGGTCTCACACCGGCAGCTCAGCAGGAACGCTTGCTGTTTGGCAGTTTCGACCCCTTCTGCAACAACATTTAGCCCCAGTTCACGCCCGAGGCTGATAATCGCGCGGACAATTGCGCGGTCGCTTTCCTTGTATTCGAGATCCCGGATGAAGCTTTGGTCGATCTTCAGCCGGTTCAAAGGAAAATTCTTTAAAGCGACAAGGCTGGAATAGCCGGTGCCAAAGTCGTCAATCGCCAAATGAATGCCGATCCGCCGGAAATCTTCCATCAAGGCGACGGCCTGCTCCACATTCTGGATGACAAGGCTTTCGGTAAACTCCAGTTCCAGATACCTCGCATCCAGACCGCTGGTGTCGAGCGCAGAAAACACATCTGACAAGAGAGCCTTGTCGCGGAACTGGTTCGCAGAAACATTTACCGCGATCGTTATGTGCGGAAGACCGGCGTCCTGCCAGGCTTTGTTTTGACGGCATGCTTCGTTGAGGACCCAGCGGCCAAGGGATATGATCGCGCCGGTTTGCTCTGCAATTTCAATGAACTCACCGGGCATTAATCTCCCGCGTTCCGGGTGAGTCCACCGCACCAACGCCTCAGCACCAACAATCCGGCCGCTCATCAGATCAATCTGTGGCTGGTACTCCAGGAACAGTTCATTGTTGTCAATGCCCCGACGCAGCTCTTCAACCAGCTTCAGCCTGTTGACACCCGCCGGCGCCGTTTCCCGATCGAAAATGAAAAAATTGTCCCGGCCGAGATTTTTGGCTTCAAACATTGCCTGGTCAGCATTTTTCAAAACTTCATCGGCCGTGTCGCCATCAAGCGGGAAGACGGCGGTCCCGATCGAACAGGTCACATGAAGCGTCAGGGTGTCCAGCTCGATTGTTTTCAGAATTTCGGCGCGCATGCGCGCAAGATAGTCCTTTAGTTCTGACTTGTGCGCGGTAGGGCCATCTACGAAAAGGACAAATTCGTCCCCGCCAAAGCGAATTGTCTCAAAGGTGATGTTGTGGGATCCGAGGATGCGATCCGCGACAGTGGACAAAACGTCGTCACCAACAGCATGCCCATAGCTGTCGTTGATGAACTTGAAGTTGTCCATATCCACAAACACGACAGCAACCGGTTCGCCGGTCTGGCGGCTTGCCTCGATTTTAGCTTCCAGCTTTCGTTTGAACTTCCGGCGGTTCGGCAGTCCCGTCAACGGATCATGATCTGCGAGATACCGGATCCTTTTTTCCGCCCGGTCGCGTTCGACGGCAATGGAAGCCAAATGCGCTGCCTCGCGAACAATTTTTTCTTCACGTTCTGACGGTGCCCGAACATCGGTCCAATAAAATGCAAAGGTCCCCAAGACCTTGCCACTCCCGGAGAAAAACGGCACGGACCAGCACGATTTCAGGTTAAATTCGCGAACGAGATCGACATACTCAGCCCAGAGTTCGCTGTCGAAAATATCCTCGACAAACACTGCTTCCTTTCGAAAAACAGCCGTTCCGCAAGACCCTACTCTTGGACCAACCTCAATACCATCGACTAAGTCCAGATAGCTCTTGGGCAAGTTTGGCCCTGACGCGGACAGGATATGATTGCCGCTGTCGTCCACCAGCATGACGGAACCCATGCCGCTTTCCAGCTGCCCTTCGATCATGAGCACGAGAGAATTCAAAACATCCTGCAGCGGCAAACCGCTCACCAGTTTCTTCAGGATCTCGTTCTGACCCCGCTGCAATTTCTCAGCGTTTTGGCGCTCAGTCACGTCTCTGGAGATACCGACGATACCAACAACATCACCGTTTTCTTTGCGGATCGGATATTTGGATGACGAAAACCACTTTTCGGTACCGTCCGGCAAAACGATACGGTCCATAACGTCGACCAAATCGCTGCCTTCACGCATCATGGACTGCTCGTCCTCATAGAACACCTGCCCGACCTCGGGTGGATGCAACTCCAAATCGGACTTGCCAATCAACTCCGCACTGGTGGAGCGGCCCATATCTTCTGCGACCTTGTCATTTGCCATGACAAATCGCGACCGGCGGTCTTTTACATAGACATAATCGGAAACGAGGTTCACCAGCTGCTGAAGCCAGTCCAGGTCGCCGAACATGTCCAGGGAGCTGTCAAAGCACGCTGTCGTGTTCAACTCTTCCAGTCTGGTCGCAAGGGATTTCATGGCTTGCCAGTCGGCAAAACCAGTTGGGCCTTCGTTTCTTCCCTGAGACACCTGTTGATCCGTCATGGATCCGCCTTCAACCGCATCTGCTCATCACTTTTTCTTGCAGACCATCCTAGTAACACATTCCAGACTGCCAAAGCGTTTACATGCATTAATCCCGCACAAGCTCTATGTGTTTGGTTTGATTTTCCGTTAATCCAACCTCAGAAACGCCGCATGGAAGGAAAACCGAACCAAAGCCCAGTCTGATTATTGTCAACTTTGCCGAGCCGCCCGCTTTTCCCGGTTTGCAAAACCCGGTGAGCGCGCGGTATAGGTTCTTACGAAGGGAAACAAATCCAGATCATGCACACACCGCCACTGCTTCATTCTGATGATGGACGACCGGCACACTGGGCCGGGCCAACTGGGTCAGCCCGCTACACGGCACGGTCTGGTTCGCCTGCCCCGGCACGAGCATCTGTCATGGCAGCGCGCATGGTTGTCCCTGCATGTGCTGCGGCTGCAAGCTGGACTGTGATTTGGATCGGCCCGTTTTATGCCGCGGTGCTGGCTCTTTGGACCTGTTGGGTTGTGGTGGCCCTGTCTCGGCATATTCCGACTGTTAGCCTGCGCTTATGCCGGGAGGCCGCCTACGGGGAACGTATCTGGCTCAATCAGTTGAAACAAACCAAAGCTCAGCAAGGACCGATGTTGGGTCTTTATCTGACCGCATGGACTGCGCTCGGCGTCACGATCCTGGGTGGTTTGTTGCAATCGCCTCTTGTGACCGTCACAGGTGTGATTGTCGCCGTAATCACCCAGTTTGCTTTATGGAAGCAACTGTCTGCCTATTACAGCCAAAACAAGACTACCCATCCGCTCTACCGCTTTTGGGACGCAAGAAAAGCCAATGACAACAACAAGTCATTCAAAGGCTTATCCGACGGGCACACGACGTCCGATCTCGGGCGTCAACGTCAAAGACCTTCTGTCCGCTGACGCTGCTTTTCGGCAAGCAATCCAATATACATCAGCGCTACGCTTGCGCCCGCAACTGATGTGATGTCGGCATGGTCATAGGCCGGCGCGACTTCCACAACATCCCCGCCAACGAAGTTCAGATCACCCAGCCGGCGCAGGATCATAAGGGCTTCCCGGCTTGTCAGGCCACCTGCAACTGGCGTTCCGGTCCCCGGCGCGAAAGCAGGATCAAGGCAATCAATGTCAAACGTCATATACGCCTTGGCATCGCCCACCCGGTCTTTCACCAGTTCGACCACGCCGTTGACCCCAAGCAGCTCCACTTCTTCTCCGTAGAGAATTTCGAGACCGCAGGTTTCGGGCGCATGCGTGCGAATGCCAATCTGAATTGATTTTTCAGGGTCAATCAGACCTTCTCGAACTGCACGGCCAACAAAGGTGCCATGATCGATCCGATCTCCCTTGTCATCCCAGGTGTCCTGGTGCGCGTCGAACTGAACGAGGGCCAAAGGTCCGTGCTTTTCGACATGCGCCTTCAGCAAGGGATAGGTGACGAAATGATCGCCTCCGATGGAAAAAAGATGCGTGCCGCTCTGCAGGATTTCTCGCGTCTGAGCTTCGATGTGGCCCGGAATATCTCGGTTGTGGCCATAGTCAAAAACGCAATCCCCATAATCGACACAGGCCAGCGTTTCGAACGGATCAAACTCGAAGGGGTATTGCGGGTCCCCGTCAAAAATAGCCGATGCTCGGCGCACCCCCTGAGGTCCGAAACGAGCACCTGGCCGGTTTGAGACGGAAGCGTCAAACGGAATGCCCCAGACGGCCAGATCGACCCCGGTCAAATCGCGGCTGTACCGCCGGCGCATGAACGACAAGACGCCGCCATATG
Source organism: Roseibium alexandrii DFL-11 (assembly GCF_000158095.2). NCBI lineage: Bacteria > Pseudomonadati > Pseudomonadota > Alphaproteobacteria > Hyphomicrobiales > Stappiaceae > Roseibium > Roseibium alexandrii. The sequence goes on along the minus strand of NZ_CM011002.1, from coordinate 925,518 downwards.
TCGGCTCGTGCGACCCTCCTTTGAGGGAATCGCCAAGGAACGCGTTGTCCGTCTGGCGAGGCAAATCAACAGCCATGGGGCACCTTTATCAAAAGAACTGCAGGCACTTAAGCGCAGTCTATCGGCAACCTCAAGCATTCATTCAGACCTGGGCACTGATGAGATTTGACACTTACCGTCAAAGTTAGATTGCATTTTCGGCGGCCTTTTCATGGAGGTGTTTCTTGAATTTCTGAATGGATCTCGCGTTGCCGACCTCCCGTATCGCGTTTAAAAGGCCTTGCCTCGTGCGGCGGGCTCCGGCAGCATGATTTCAAGGACATAGAGATTTGGCAGACACAACGGCAAAACTTCTGCGCGGCAGACTGCTGACCTTCACCTCCGCGCCAAACGGCCCTGAGGACACTTCTGCCTATACCTATGAAAATGATGGCGCACTCTTGATTTCCAATGGAGTTATCAAGGCACGCGGGACATATGCCGACGTCAAAGCCACGGCATCAGAGCCATTTGAGGAAATCGACCACCGGCCGCATTTGCTGATGCCCGGTTTCATCGACACGCATTTGCATTTTCCGCAGGTGCAGGTGATCGCCTCTTGGGCGGACCAACTTCTCGACTGGTTGAACGACTACACCTTCCCGGCCGAGCAAAAGTTCGCCGATAAGACCCACGGTGACCGGATCGCACAAGGGTTCTACGACTGTTTGCTTTCAAACGGCACGACGACCGCGGTCGCCTACTGCTCAAGTCATCCAAACTCGGTTGAGGCATATCTCGAGGAAGCCGCCCGCCGCGGCATGCTGATGCTCGGCGGCAAGACGATGATGGACCGGAACGCGCCCGAAGCCCTCTGCGACACTGCCGAAAGCGCCTACTCAGACAGCAAGGCACTTTTGGAGAAATGGCACGGCAAAGGCCGCGCACATTACGTCATCACACCGCGGTTTGCGATCACCTCGACACCTCAGCAGCTGGAAGCTGCCGGCGCGCTCCTGAAGGAGTATCCGGACTGCCATTTGCAGACCCACATCAATGAAAACCACAACGAGATTGCCTTCACGAAGGAACTCTACCCCGACGCACAAGACTATTTGGGTGTTTATGAAGAGTTCGGACTATTAGGGCCAAAAACACTGCTGGGCCATTGCATCCATATGAACGATCGGGAACTGGGCGTGATGCGTGAAACCGGCTCTGTCGCGGTGTTCTGCCCAACCTCCAATCTATTCCTCGGCAGCGGTCTGTTCGACAAGAAGCGAACAGAAGCGGCCGGCATTAAAACCTCAATCGCCACCGATATTGGCGGCGGCACGAGCTATTCCATGCTGCGCACGCTGGATGAAGGCTACAAGGTCCTGCAATTGCAGCGCCAGCGCCTGCATCCGCTTGAAACCTTCTATTGGGCAACGCTCGGCAATGCGAAGGCGTTGTCACTGTCTGAAAAGATCGGTTCGCTGGACGTTGGCACCGACGCGGACATTGTTGTCCTGAACGCCAAAGCCACACGCCCAATGGCCCTGCGGATGGAAACAGCTGAAACGCTTTCCGAAGAGCTGTTCGTCTTGCAAACCCTGGGCGATGACCGCTCCGTTGTGGAGACCTATGTCGCAGGTACGCCGCAGAAACCTGCTGACCTCGGCACCGCCAATATCTAACGCAAAATTACGTATTGCCCGCAAGGCCCTGACTTTGTCTACTAAGAAAAAAGTCTCGGCTTTGAAGGGGATGTTGTGGACACAATCACGAGCAATCTCAACCATGATCCGCTGCCGTTTTTCATAACGGCACCGGGCCAGACAGACACGCTGTTCATCGCGGTCAGTATCTTTATGATTTTGGTGCTGGTCGGGTTCGGCGCGCTGTATTTCACAGTTCAGGCCTGGCCGGACCGGATGGCGTCCGGCATGGGCAAGACCCAGATCCAGATTGTCGGGCTGCTCGGCCTGTTGTCCCTGATCACCTTCAACAACGCCTTTTGGGTTGCAGCCCTTTTGCTCGCCGCCATTCCAATTTCGCAGATTGTTTTACCTGTTAAGGTCAAATCGCTCCGCTCTGGCCGGACCGGCAAGCGAAGGATCCGGTAATGCTTGAGCTGCTCTTCAGCGCCCTGATTACGATCCTTCCGGATTACCTTTATCGCCGCTACAAGCAGGGCAAGCGGCTTGGTCATGAGATCAACCTGTTCACAATGTGGTATGAGCTGCGATGGGGCATCACGTCCTGTGCCGTGCTTGCGATCAGTCTGCTGACGGTGATTTTCTATTTTCACCCCACCACAACGAATGTCACCTCGCTCTTCAGGACCGTCTCTATTCTCAGCGATCGACCCGGCCGGGTCGAGGAGGTTTATGTTGCCGACAACCAGTTTGTCCGCGCCGGGGAACCAATCTTCCGGCTCGACACACAGCGGCAACAGGCTGCAGCTGAAACATCACGGCGCCGGATTGCCGAAGTGGAAGCCGCAATTCTGGTCGGTCAAGCGGAACTTGCAGCGGCCGAAGGCAATATCGTTGCTTCTGAAAGTCAGCTACGCAAGGCACAAGATGATCTCACGCGGCGCCTTGACCTGTCTGAACGCAACCAGAATGTGGTCACTGAGCAGGAATTGGAGCGCCTGCGGTTGACGGTGGAAGGTCTGACCGGGTCGCTGGAAGCAATTAAGGCGCAGCGCGATGCGAACCAGACCCGGCTCCGGGTTCTTTTGCCTGCGCAAAAGTCGAGTGCCGAGGCGGCACTTTCGCAGGCGGAAACAGAGATCGAAAAATCGACCGTCTTTGCCGGGACAAACGGCACTGTCCGCCAGTTCAAGCTCCAACCGGGTGACCTCGTTAATCCCATCCTGCGTCCGGCCGGTATTCTGATTCCTGAAGGATCGGGCCGTGGCCGCTTTCAGGCCGGCTTTGGCCAAATCTCAGCTCAGGTTCTCCACATCGGCACCATTGTTGAGATTACCTGCGCCTCGAAACCGCTTGCGGTCATCCCGATGGCTGTTACTGAAATCCAGGACGCCATCTCTGGCGGTCAGCTCCGGCCCACAGACCAGCTGGTCGACATTCAGGACCGCGCGCGTCCCGGCACGATCCTGACTGTTCTGGAACCTGTTTTCGAAGGTCATGCGGATTACATCCCGCCCGGCAGCCGGTGCATAGGCGTTGCGTACTCCAATCACGACAAGGCCATCAAGTCTGGTGAAAATTCCGGATTCTCTGCCTTCCTGTTCCGGATCGTGGACGGGATGGGAATTGCGAATGCACTCGTCATCCGCATCCAGTCCCTGCTTTTGCCCATCAAAGTGCTGGTTTTTCCAAACTAGGCTCTGAGGGCACGGTCATCCTTACGGGTTTGAAAAATCGAACTGCCAGTGCCACAGACGCGAAGACAACAAACACGACCCCACTCGCGGCGTATACCGCTTCAAATCCATAGCTCTGGAGTGCCGGAGTAAACACAAATGGCGACACGATCTGTCCAAGGAACATGGATGTTGTGATCATACCGGAGACCGTTCCACGCCGAGCGGGAGGTGCAATGTCGAGTGCGGCAAGAAACAAGGCTGGCTGGACGAACGCATAGCCAATGCCAATCAGTGCGCAACCCGGGATGATGAATTGCCATGCAGGATATATTGCCAACGTGGCAAACCCACATCCCATGATAAGAAAACCCACCGAAAACGTGCATGGAAGACCGAGACGGCTGCGGATCGCTGCAAACTTCAACGCAGTGAAAGCGCCCGAAAGGGTCAAGGCACCGAGCCCGAGCGCCGTGCCGGTCGCCCCGTTAAATCCAGATGCGTCAAGAAAAAACGGCAATTGGCTGGGCATCAGAAAAAACATCATCACGGTCACCATCGAAAGACCGGCAAGTCCCAAAGCGAAAGTCAACCATGATCCAGCTTGCGCGGCTGAAGGTTCGGATGCCCCATTCGTCAAAGATGCGGGCATGTCAGGAGCGTGTTTCCGTTTCTGATACTCCTGTTTCATAACCGGCCAGAGCAACGGTAGAAGCAGAAGAGGCAACGCGTATATCAAAAAGGGCAACCGCGGAGAGACGCCGGCCAACAGACCGGCTCCACCGATAAACAAAAACCCGCCGAAATTGATCGCAACAACCTGCCCTCCCATAAAGGCACTGCGGCGGTTGCCCTGGAACAAGTCGCCCGCAAGCGCGACCTGCGCGGTCATTGTAAAAGCAAGCGCGACCCCAAGCAGCAGACGGCTTACAAGGATGGCATTCAGATCGTTCAGATAGGCGCCGGCACTGCCCGACAGTGCGAACACCAAAACACCGGCCATCAGCAGCCAGCTGCGCCCGAACCGGTCAATCGCAAGCCCGGCAAGCGGTGCAACCAGAACCACGGTCAAGGATGGCGCCGAGACCAGGAAACGGACCAGATAAGCCGCGCCCGGCTCGCCTGAAAAACTGGCTTCCAGCGCAGGCAAGGCAGGACTGATCGTGGCATTCGCCATGATTTTCAATGAGGCAGTCAGAAGCAACGCCAACGCGGTTGCATCGCGCCAAAGCGATGTTTCCGGCCGGCCATTTGAATAAGTCATGTAAAAATCCTCTTGCATGACGACTAAGTTGGCTGCAGCCTACAAGTTCAAGTCGACTTAAGGTCAAGAGATGAAATTACTCGATATTTCGGAAGTTGCGCGCCAGTCCGGGGTCGCCGCATCGGCGCTGCGCCACTATGAGGAAAAAGGGCTGATCCATTCTGCCGGCAGGCGAGGCCTGAAACGGCTGTTCGGTCCGGAAGTCCTCGATCAGCTGGCCGTCATCCGGCTCGGCAAAGCCGCCGGTTTTTCGCTGGAGGAAATCAAGGGCATGTTCGGACCGGACGGCCGCCCGTCTCTCTCCCGCTCGGTCCTGCGCACAAAGGCGGACGATCTTGATGATCAGATCGCCCGGCTCACATCCTTGCGGGATATGATCCGGCACGTAGCCGACTGCCCTGCGCCGCGTCACATTGAATGCCCGAAGTTTCAAAAACTCATCCGGATCAGTGCCCGAAGGAGCGCTGTGAAACCCGGCAAGTTCTGAACTTAAAAGAAAACGGCTTAGCGGCGGTTGAAAAAGAGAATGACCTGACGGGCCTGACGCTGGAAGATGCTTGGCCCTTCAGGTCTGCCCTCCCCGGTCTCGACCGTCCGGATCACTGACCGCACCAGAAAGATGGCCGCAACGCCGAAAACCACGCCACCGGCGGCTTGTCCGATCAACACACCCGGCGCCCCCCAGATCGATCCACAAATCATCACAAGCGGTATGGTGCCAAGCGTATGACGCCCCCAGTTCATCCAGGTCGAATAGAACGGACGCCCCAGATTGTTGAAGAACGCGTTGGAGACAAAAAGAGCGCCATTGAAGAAGAATGCCAGGGCCAGAGGACCGCAGAAGAGATAGATCAGCGTCAAGGCAACACCCTGCACTTGAAACAGGGCGGCTATCGGCTCTCTCAAAAGAAAAAGCACCAAGGCGGCGAACGCGACCACCAAGGCTGTGAACAAGAGCGCATCCCGCAAGACCGTGCGAACCCTTGTATAGGCACCCGCCCCATAATTCTGCCCGACGATCGGCCCGACGGCCCCTGAAAGCGCAAAAATCGTCGCGAAGGCGAGCGGGCTCATCCGCGCAACGACAGCCATTCCTGCAACCGCATCTTCGCCGAATTCGGCCATAGAGCGGGTGACAAACGCCTGACCAACAGGGGTCGCCAATTGGGTCAGAATTGCCGGAACGGCAATCGCCGCGATCGGCGGCAGCGCTTTCATGAAAGCGGATTTACCCGGAAGGCTCAGACCGCCGTAATACTGAAAAATCGGCCAGATGGCGAAGACAGCGAGCGCGATGCGGGACGCTGCGCTTGCAAGGGCCGCTCCGGTCAACTCAAGATCAAAGCCAAAGATCAGGATGGGATCCAGCACCGCGTTGACCAACCCGGCAATGATTGTACAGGACATCGCGCGCCGGGCGTCCCCGTGGGCCCTCAGGATTGCGCCTCCTGCCATGCCCAAGAGCAAAAAGGGCAAAGTCGGAACAATGATCGACAGGTAATCAACGGCAAGTCCGTGAGTCGCCCCGGTCGCCCCGATCAGGCTGACCAGAAAATCAAGCCCGAACCAGACCAGGGTCGCAAAAGCAATGCAAAAGAGGACGCCCCAGCCGAGCGCCGCGGATGCCCTACTGCGCGCATGATCCTTGTCTCCCTCGCCGAGCGCCCGGGCCACCAATGCACCGGCTGCAATCGCAACACCGATGTTGAAGGATGTGGTGAAGAACAGGATCGCACCCGCGTAACCAACCGCGGCCGCCAACTCATCCTTGCCGAGCATCGAGATGAAAATCATATCGACGAAATCAACGGCGAAGATCGCCATCAGCCCGACGGACGAGGTCAGTGACATCACCGTGACATGACGAAATAGGTTGCCGGACAGGAATTTGGCTTGGGACATGAGCACAGACATTTTGCAGGGACTCAAACAGCGGTCCCTGCGCGCGTCATGCCACGGGATGGTCTTGTGTGCAAATCATGACTGAAGAACGAAGTGCACATCGTTGAATTCAACCCGGTATGCTGAGACCTCCCGCGCAAGAGTGGCCGGATCGTTGGTCGTCAAAGCACGAGCGATCAGCCCCGCCAATTTCGGTGCGTGTTTTACGGTCACGCCTCTGCGCACCAATTCCGGGGTTCCAATTCGCAAACCGTTCATGTCTCCCTCAACCGGTGCAATCGGAAGACCGATGCCACAGGCCAGAAAACCCGCTTGGCGCAGTTTTTTCGAAGCCGCTTGCCCGCCACCGAAACTGGCCGCCTCTATCGCGAACTGATGGGACTGGGTAAATCCCTTTCCCGCGCCGAAAACTGTCGCGCCGTTCTCCTGCAGTTCCTTTGCCAATTCTTGTGACAGAGCGATCATCTCGGCCGCATAAGCTTCGCCATAGGCCTTCCAGTCCAGCATGGTCACTGCGAGCGCGGCGGACTTGGCTGCATCAAAATTTGCCGTCATGCCGGGAAACGCAATCGCATCCAGCCGTTCTGCCAGATCGGCTTCATTGGTGACAATCAAGCCACCTGCTGGTCCGCCAAGGCTCTTGTAGGTGCTCATCGTCATCATGTGAGCGCCTTCCTTGAGTGGGTTCGGCCAGGCCTTGCCGGCAATGATCCCGCATTGGTGAGCCGCATCGAAGAGAACCTTGGCCCCACACCCGTCGGCAATCTCGCGGATCTCCCGGACCGGATGCGGGAAGAGATTGAGGCTGCCGCCAATGGTGATCAGTTGCGGTTTCACGCGGCCAGCCAGTTCCTTCAGCCCGTCAAGATCGACCGTGTAGCCATCCGCGCTCACTGGCGCTTCGTGAATATCAAGGCCATAGAGACCGGCACATCCGGCGGCGTGGTGGGTCACGTGACCGCCGATGGACGCGGGTGGCGCAATGATCGTATCGCCGGGACGGCAGGTCGCCATGAAGGCATAGAGATTGGCCAGCGCGCCGGAGCCAACCCGGATTTCGGCGTAATTCGCCTGAAACACTTCCGCGCAGAGTTCGGCGCAGATGACCTCGATTTCCTCGATCGCTTCCAGGCCCATTTCGTACTTGTCGCCCGGATACCCGAGCGACGGCCGCGACCCGAGCCCGGCAGCGAGCGCAGCTTCGGCTTTTGGGTTCATAACGTTGGTCGCCGGATTGAGATTGAAGCAGTCGCGGTCATGGATCTGGAGATTCTTTGCGATCAACGCGTCGATGCGCGCCTGCGTCTCCTCCAGATTGGCTAGGGCGGTTCGGGCCGCCAGTTCTTGAACATAAGCCTCGCAGGCGTCCGGTACCCAGTCTCTTCTTTCCAATGCAGTCATTTCGCTCTCCCGCTCTGTTGGTTGGAACGAAAGCAAATGGTGGTGGAACCTGCAAACGAGTTTTGCTATTTATTTGCCCTAGATTATCTATGCCTTATGAGATCTACGATGGCAGTTACCCCTCCACGACCGAAAATGCCGCCGCTCAATGCTTTGAAGGCTTTCGAGGCTGCTGCTCGGCTCAACAGTTTTTCAGCAGCCGCCGACGAGCTATGCGTTACACCAGCTGCGGTTGCACAGCAGATTAAAAGCCTCGAAACCTGGACAGGCAAAAAGCTATTCAAACGCAACGCCAAAGGCGTTCAGTTGACACCATTGGGCGCGACCGTCTTGCCCGGCTTCATAGCGGCCTTCGACACAATGGCGTCTTCGGTGCAAACCCTTAGGGCAACCGCCAACCCACATGAAATCCGGATTGCGGCCACACCGAGCATATCTCAGTTGTGGATCTCGCCGCGCCTGCCGGGCTTAAGGGCTACAATACCGGACCTGTCCCTCTCCCTGACGGCCATGGAGGAGCCGCCAAATCTTGCGCGCGAACCCTTTGATCTTTCGATCTTTTTCAGCAGCAAAGAAGATGACTGCGGCAATGAAATCTTCATTGGATCGGACACGATATATCCAGTGTGCCCGCCGGAGACTGCGCTGAAACTCCGCACCCTGGATGATCTGGCGAGCGCGACGTTTCTATATGATACCACCTGGAAATCGGACTGGGAGACTTGGCTCTCGCACATCTCGGAGGGCAAACGGCTCCTAAAGTCAGGACCTGAGTTTTCTCTTTATTCACTGGCACTGCAGGAGTGTAGGAATGGCGCAGGCGTCTTGATCGGACACGATTTACTGGTGCGGCAGGAGCTGAAGACCGGAAACCTGGTTGCTCCGTTTCCAGAAAAAGTCGCCCTGCAGAAAAAACTCACCATCAAAACGCTTCACAAACTGGATGCAAAATCTCCGCTCGGGACGGTGGTGGAATATTTGAAGAAGCCAGATCCTTGACCGGCTTGGCTTCGCGCTTGGTGTCGATTGAAGCGACAACTGTTCATCCCGATCAGATGATCTCGTCTTCATCAAACATCGGATCGTCCTCGAGCTGGTTGCTGAGATTTTCCAAAGTGCCTTCCGCCCGAGAAACGGACATCACACGCCCGAGGTGAAACACGGCATCGCCCTCGTTGACGACCGGCATGACTGCGCGGCCAACAATCACCCCGTCAAACGGCGCAATGATATCTTGTTCCCGCTCGCCGAACGGATCAGACACCGCACCCAAAACGGTACCCTCACGCACCAATTCGCCATCGGCTTTAAAGATCCGCAACAGTCCACCCATCGGTGCCCGCAGCCACTTGCTGGACCTGCACACCCAGGGACCCGACTTTGGTTTGGAGATTCCCTTGGCGGTCAGCATTTTGAAATGCCGCATGATCCGCAACACCCCGGCGACACCGGCGCGAACGGACAACTCATCAAAGCGCAGTCCCTCGCCCGCTTCGAACAGAAGCACATCCTTGCCGGCGTCTGCAGCGGCTTGGCGCAGCGATCCGTCGCGGATTGGCGAACGCATGATAATCGGAGAGCCAAAAATTTTGGCGAGCTCCATGGTCCGCTCATTGTCCGGAGAGACCCGCACCTGAGGATAGTTGATCCGGTGGATCGCAGCAGAATGAAGGTCAATGCCGAGATCCGATCTCTGCACGATCTCGTTCATGAACTGGTGCGCCAGACGCGACGCCAAAGGCCCGCTTGCAGAACCTGGAAACATGCGGTTCAGGTCGCGCCTGTCCGGCAGGTATCTGGAGTGGTTGATAAAACCAAAGGCGTTGACGATCGGGATCGCAAGCAAAGTACCCCGCATCGCGGCAAGGCCTGGCGCCTTCAACAAACGCCGGATGATCTCAACACCGATGACCTCATCGCCGTGAACACCACCGCTGACAAAGATCGTTGGTCCGCTGCGTTTGCCGTGGACGACGTGCACGGACATCGTAACCGGTGTGTGATCTGAGAGTACGCTAACCGGCACATCGACTGTTTGCCGGGTTCCTGCCGGAACCTTGTATTGGCCGATCTCGAAGGCCGCGCGCGGTGCCATCAACCGCTGCCCTTCGTTCTGGTCGCGCCAGATTTGGCGTGCTTCTCCATGTACTCGATGATCTTGCCGGCGATATCAAGCCCGGTTGCCTTTTCAACGCCTTCCAGGCCCGGGGACGAATTGACCTCCATGATGACCGGCCCGTGGTTGGACCGCAGCATATCGACGCCGCACACGTTCAGCCCAAGGCTTTTGGCCGCGCGAACGGCCGTTGCCCGCTCTTCGCTTGACAGTTTAACCACCTGCGCAGATCCGCCGCGGTGCAAGTTAGAGCGGAAATCGCCTTCCGCCCCGGTCCGCTTCATGGCAGCGACAACCTTACCGCCAATCACAATCGCCCGGATATCGGTGCCACCGGCTTCCTTGATGAATTCCTGCAGCATGATGTTCACGCCGGCACCGCGAAACGCCTCGACAACGGATTTCGCCGACCGGTCGGAATCCGCTAGAACCACACCGATCCCCTGCGTGCCTTCCAAAAGCTTGATAACGATCGGAGCCCCGCCTGCAAGCCTCAAGACTTCTTCTGTCTGTTTCGGATCATGGGCAAAGGTCGTCACTGGTAGCCCGATTCCATCACGGGCCATCAACTGCATGGAGCGCAGCTTGTCACGCGAGCGTCCGATCGCGACGCTTTCATTCAGCGGATAGACGCCCATCATTTCAAACTGCCGCAGGACCGCCATGCCGTAAAAGGTCACAGATGCTCCAATCCGCGGAATAACGGCATCAAATCCGGTCAGCTTCTCCCCGTTATAGTAAACTTCCGGCCGCCGCGACGCGATGTTCATGTAACACCGTAAGGTGTCGATGATTTCCAGCTCATGTCCGCGCGTTTCCGCAGCCTCTTTCAGACGTTGGTGGGAATAGAGTTTGGCGTTCCGGGCCAGCATTGCAATTTTCATAATACGTCCTTTCAGCTGAATTCGTCATTTCTCGCTGATCAAATAAGCGCGGCGGGTATGGACGGCGATCGCGTGATTTTTCAAAGCAGAGCGCCCGACGATCATCGGGAACGTCATGTTTGTGCGATCGGATAAAGAAACATCAATGGTCCAGGTTCGGTTTCCGAACCGCGCCCGGGTCCGGATGATGATCCGCTCTTCAGGGATACCGCTTGTGTTCTTGATCCACCGGTCAGAATGAATTTTTGCGGTGGCGTAGTGGTCGCCTTGTCCATCCGCGTCCAACGTCAGAAAACGGACCCAGGGTTCCCCATCCTGTTCAAAATGTTCGATTTCACTGACATGCAGTGCAGACGTCCGCGCGCCCGTATCAATCTTCGCTTTTACGCCGAAAAGATCCAAATCAGGCAGGCTGACTCGCTCCATCCAGCCAATGATTGTGAGCGGGCGTTCCTTGCGCTTCGGCGTGTCCGGTTCTGGTTTGTCCGTCATTTCATCCATGACCACCCTACTGTTGCAAAGCGCTGCCCGGAGTACAACCCATCTGGGCCGATCAATCCGTGCCGGACGCACACAGAGCCGCTCGCCACCGCAAGCCTGATGCGGCGGTTCACTGCTGTTTGAGTAAAATGATAGTCTTGCCCCACGGCGCCTACTACCAAACAACATGTCCATTATTTGCGATCAACAGCAAGCGAATTTTTTGTTCATTCGCAATAATTTGCAGCGGATAGGCGGACCTGAATTTCATGATCAGAAACACAGAACATCCAAATTCGCCGCTCAGATATTTAGCTGAAGAGATTCATTCTTTTCGAAGCGTGCGGCCAGCAACGCTTGCTCCAAATTCCAAGTGCGATTGCCGTCAAAACCACCATTCCGTTTACGTCAAAAAGAACCTTGTTTGCCGTAATATTAGTTCGTATATAAACTAAATTAGTCCACATTCGAACCAAACAGATGTCCAAGAAACTTCGCGTCTTCTATCTTCTGCAAGTCGCCTATTCGGCTGTGTTCCGCGCGGCAGATCACCGGGCCCGGCAAAACACGGGGCTTACGATCACACAGATCGCCGTCCTCTTTCTGCTCAATGAAAAGGACGGACAACCGGTTTCCGAAATCGCAAACCGTCTTTCCATGGGGAAGTCCAGTCTCACCGGGCTGATCGACCGAATGTGCGAGAAACAACTGGTCAGGCGCAGCCCCTGCCCGGTCGATGGACGCGTCACGCGGGTCTACCTGGAAGACACCGGCCGGACGGCCGCTCAAGAAGCAAGCCTCCACACGCGGCACTACAACGCCGCCCTGCTTGCCCCGTTTACAGCAGACGAACAGGACGTCATCGGCCGGTTCCTCCACCATCTCGCCACCAACGCAGACACTATCATCAACGGACCAAGTGCCGGTCAATCCGATGGGCCGGACACGGACAAAGGCCAATCCCCGTCGTGAAGGAGCTGAACCATGAGCACCGTCCAACCCCAATCCCTAACCTTTCAGGCAGAAGACGGCTGGCAGCTGACCGGAGACCTTTATGTTGGCCGTTCGCCGAAGGTCGCTATTCTGGTCTCGTCAGGAACCGGATTTCCGCGGCGGTTCTATAGGCATATGGCAGCTTACCTGGCCGAACAGGGCGCTGTCGTTCTGACCTATGATTACCGGGGGATCGGCGGGTCCAAGACAGCCTCGATCGCCCGTTCCGCAATCGATCTGCCGGACTGGGGCCGTCTTGATATGCCGGCCACAATCGATGTTCTGGAGGCAAAGGCCCCGGACCTGCCAATCACGCATCTGGCGCATAGCGTGGGTGGGCATTTTCTTGGCCTGATGCCGAATCATGACAAGATCGCGCGCAATGCCTTTCTGGCCGTCAGCACGGGATACATCGGTCATCACGCGGCCCATTACCGCCTGATGGAAGCCTATTTCTGGTGGGGTCTCGGCAGTTATTCCTTGATGCGGCATGGTCAGCTGAAACCGATCGGCGGATGGCGCGGAGAAGCCCTACCGCCGGAAGTCTTCAAGACCTGGCGAAGGTGGAGCCACAGGCCGACCTACTTTCAAAAGGACTTTGAGAGCACACTGGCGCCGCAGCATTATGATCAGGTCCGTTCGCCGATCCGCAGCTGGCTCTTTACAGACGACCCGATTGCGACACCCAAGGCCCATGAAGTCCTTCTGGACGCTTATCCGAATGCGCCCAAGTCCCTGACCTTGACCTCCCCGAAAGACCTCAACGTCAAGCGGATCGGGCATGAAGGCGCCTTCAAACCAGAGTGCGCACCGCTTTGGGCCGATGTGTTCGAGTGGCTGGCGAACGGCACAGAAACACGTGGCACCGATTTTTAGACAGACCACCAGCAACCGCCCGGCAATCATGGGTGGTTGATTGCCGGCTTCGGCCTTACCGCGTGGCGTATTGCCGGATCATATGGCCGCCATCGACATCCAGAACGTGACCGCTTGTGAAGGTGTTCGCCATCAGGAAGAGTGCGGCCTGCGCAGCTTCGTCGACTGTCCCAACACGGCCCAGCGGGAGCGACTCGCCCGTCGCTGCATACATTTCCTCTCTTGCTGCCTCTGGCACAGCCGCATAGGCATCAGAACGGATCATGCCCGGAGACACGCAATTGACCCGGAACCGGGGACCGAGTTCCAGCGCCAGTCCATAGGTGAGGCTCTCCACGGCTCCGTTGACAGCGCCCAACCCTGAGCAGTTCCTTCCGGGTCTGCGGGACAGAACACCACTGAAGAACGTGATCGAACCGCCGTCGCGAAGATGTGGTAGCGCTGCCTTTGCCGTCAGGTAGGGGCCGAAGAATTTCGCATCGAACATTGCCCTGAGTGCATCCTCTTCCAAATCGGAGAACGCTCCGTGGGCCGCACTTGACGCAGAGATCACCAGATGATCAATCGGGCCGAGTTGGTCCGCCCATGCAGCTCTGGATGTCTCATGCGTCATATCCAACGGCAGCACGGTCATGCCCACCTTGTTCTCCGCGACGCGTTTGAGTTTTGCAGTGTCCCGGCTGGAAATAAAAACGTCCGCGCCCTGCGCCAGCGCCATTTCGGCCACGGCTCGGCCGATCCCCGAGCCGCCACCGACAACCGCTACTCTTTTTCCTTCAAAAATGGACATTATCAGCTTTCCTTTTGCGGATTTACCGAATGGCTTTCACTTCGGGCTGAATGAAATTGAAGACCGTATGAGGATCCCGGCCGGCAAACAAAAACTTGATGACAATGGCGGCCGCTGCTTCCAGCTGATAGGCATGCGCGTTGCTGCCAAGCCGCAGCGGTTCGGAGCCAACATCGGCAATCAGACCGGCAACAGTCTCATCAATCTCCTCATCGGACGTATAGAGCGTGACCAGCTGACGGCCGTCATAGATCATGTCCGGATCCTCCCAAACGGCGACCTGCGACATGTTGAAGGCCTTGGCGACCTTGGCACCCGGCAATGCGTCTGCGATGGCCTGGGTCAGCGACCCGCCATTCTCCCGGGTCGTCCGGAAAGTCTCGATGCTGACCGGGTTGTTGATATCAATAACCGTCTTGCCGTCAAAAGCGGCAGGTCCACCGGCGTTTTCTATGGCGGGAAACACATCTTCCCAACGCGTTGCCAAAACAATCACATCTCCGAAACTTGCAGCTTCCTGGGCGGTTCCGCTTCGGACACCAAGTGAGGCCGCAGCGGCCTTGGTCTTGTCCAGATCCCGGCCGGACAGCATCACCTCGTGTTTGGCGGCCCACTTTCTTGCCAGGGCTTTCGCCATTCCGCCGGCACCGATAAAACCAATGTTCATTTCCATCTCCTGTTGTTTGATGGCTTGAACATGGTGCGGAAATTAGCATAAATAAAATTGTCAAATTGGATATTAGGTATAATTTGAGTGGATATAAAACAGACTGAGCTTGGGCTTCTCCTCGCCCTTCATGCCCTGCTGGACCATGAGAATGTCTCACTGGCCGCGAAACAGATCGGCATCACGCAGCCTGCCATGTCGGCGCAGCTCAAGCGGCTCCGCGACCTTTTCAACGATCCACTTCTCGTGCCGTCTGGCCGGCGCCTGGTTGCGACCACGCGCGCCCGCGCATTGCAAAATGACCTGCGCGCCCATCTTCAGGGCCTGAACGCCTTGGTGCGCGATCACACGGTTTTCGACCCGGCATCGAGCGAAACAACGTTTCGACTGATCGGGACCGACTATGTCCATGCCGTTTTGGCCGCGCCCGTTCAAAAGATGCTGGCGGCGGAAGCCCCGGGTGCGCGGGCGGCATTTCTGGCCTTTGATCCAAAAATACTGTGGTCATCGCTCGAAGCCGAAACGGCAGACCTTGCACTTGCAACGGGCATGTCTTTGCCGGAGGCAAAAAGACAATCAGCGCTCACAGAAGATTTTCAGGTGATCATGTCCAAGACCCATCCTCTTGTGGGACAGCCAATGACACTTGAGGGATTTTGCGCTTTCCCGCATATCCTGGTGTCACCGGAAGGCGGTGGCTTCATTGGAGCCACAGATCGTGTTCTCAAAGAGACCGGTCACAAGCGCCGCGTTGCGATCTCGTTGCCGAGTTTTCTGCTCGCTCCAGCACTTGTATCCAGCTCCGATGCGCTATGCATGATGCCGAGCCGCCTCGCCAAACTCCACCAGGGCAATATGGCTTGCACACCATCGCCCTTCCCGTCCCCCGCCTTTGACGTCGATCTCCTGTGGCACCCCCGCCGCCAAAATGACCCGGCCCACAAATGGTTCCGAGCTCAGGTTCGGCGATTGGCGCAGGGCCTTTGAGGCAAGCACCTTCGGTTAGCTGAGCAAACCAGTACTTCGCGCTTTAAGACGCCTCTTCTGAAGTTGAACCATCTAAATACCTATGATGTAAGCGCTTGCATTTTGATGAAAGCGCTTACATACTACTTTTGCGCGATATTTTCACGGTGCGCAATTTATTTTGCACAATCCTAGAATGCACTGCCGGCCATGTCGCGCTCCCGACAGGAGGACATGGAATGACTACGACAACGACCCAAACCATCGGAAACAGAAACTTCAACACATCCGCCAACTCACCATTCGGATTTGGGAATGGCAAGTGGACAGCCACGGACAATTCAGACGGCTACCTTGGAAACTACGGAGCAAATGAAGACGTCACCAAAACCGTAACAGTCCCTAACGGGACCAGCGAGCTCTTGCTGAAATTCGATTTCCTGGAAGTCGACTCATGGGACAACGAACATCTTTATGTCGACATAAACGGCGTAACAGTCGACTTGGGCGCCTTCCATGTTTACACGACGGAAGGGACTCACGGCTGGCAGACTGCTGACGATAACATCACCTATCGCAAAACCGCAGCAAGCACCGCATCTGATTTCACCAATGCGGGCTGGGTCGATCAGCGCCATACCTACGAAATCGAACTGCCTGGCAGCGTGGTCACGGATGGGCAATTGTCCATCAAGTGGCATTCGTCATTGAACCAGGCTTCCAATGACGAAGCTTTCGGCATCGATAACTTCCTACTGACCGCAACGGTTTTGCAGGCCGATTCCAATGACTACAGTGATGCGCGGTCTGCAATCCAGGAAATCGATATGTTCTCAATCGGGAGCCAGCAACTTGGCTCTCTATACGACACCTTTGCCACACGACTTGAGCTAATGAAAGACGGCGCGTTCGATCTTGGCGAGGAAATGGGACTGGATCTCGGAAACTTAACAAATAGCCAAGTTCTGCAATTGGAAACCGACGCAACGGCAGCACTAAACACTTGGTCCGCTGCCAATAACGGGTTTGACGAGTGGGGCGAATTGTTGTGGCAGGAAATGTACGACCAGTACGGCGTCATTAATGGCAACGATGGTGTCGATCTAATGAGAGGTTTAAGTATCTTAACAGCGACAGCCGGCTTTCTAACTGGCGGGCTGACCGGTGCTGGAGCTCTCGGCATTGCGACCACCTCATTGAATGTCTTTGCTGCGTTCGTGGAAGAAACCGGGGAACACTACCCATCGACTCCGATCCCATTGCAAACTTTCACAATGGATGAAGCTCTTGAAAGCCTGTATTCAGAACTATCCTCCCGCAACTTCAACTCAGATGCCGCGACATTAAAAACTGCTGCAGACACTGCCGCGCAGGAGATGGTCGATTTCATGACCAACTCACAGCTCGCAAACTACGTCGGTGAGATGATGGCCGGCGGTGTGAATCGGCTCTCCTATAAAAGCAAGATGGAAGCACTAGGCTTCGACGTGGATTCCGGATACCACCGCGCGGATATCGGACCTGGCGGCCCAATTGGCGACAGCTACTCCTGGATGCGGATCGAGGACGGTTCAGCCGACATCATCGGTGTTGATTCAATCTACTTTCGTTACAACGGCAGCACCGGTACGGGCTTCAATTACGATATCGACTTTACCTAGAACAAAAGACAAACAAAAAACCCGCCGGACCGATCCGGCGGGTTTTGAAGTCTTGGAACCAGTTGGTCCAGCGATTAACGCTTGGAGAATTGGAAGCTCTTACGGGCTTTCGCGCGGCCGAACTTCTTACGCTCAACAACACGGCTGTCGCGTGTGATGAAGCCGTTCTTCTTCAGGATCGGACGCAAGTCTGGCTCGTAGTAGGTCAGAGCCTTGGACAGGCCGTGGCGCACAGCACCCGCCTGGCCAGATAGGCCACCACCGGTAACGGTGGCAACAATGTCGAACTGACCATCACGCTCAGTGATCATCAACGGCTGTCTCAGGATCATCTGAAGAACCGGACGAGCGAAATACTCGGTGAAGTCCTTCTTGTTGACAATGATCTTGCCGGTGCCCGGCTTGACCCAAACGCGCGCAATCGCGTCTTTACGCTTGCCGGTTGCGTATGCACGGCCCTGTGCGTCCAGCTTCTGGACATGGACCGGAGCTTCAGGGGCTGCGGTGTCGACCGCGCCGCCCAATTCTTCCAGGGATTGCAGCTCAGCCATTGTTAAGCCCTCTTGCCGTCATTTTTTGCGTTGAGGCTCTTGACGTCGACCAGTTCCGGCGACTGAGCTTCATGCGGATGCTTCGGACCAGCGTATACCTTCAGGTTGGACAGCTGCTTGTTTGACAGCGGTCCGCCCGGCATCATGCGCTGAACGGCTTTTTCCAGAACGCGCTCCGGAAAACGGCCTTCCATGATGGCACGAGCCGTACGCTCTTTGATGCCGCCCGGGTGGCCGGTGTGCCAGTAGTATTTCTTGTTGTCGTACTTGCGGCCGGTCAGAACCACTTTGTCGGCGTTGACGACGATGATGTTGTCACCGGTATCGACGTGCGGCGTGTAGGTCGGCAGGTGCTTGCCGCGCAGATGATTAGCAATGTAGGCAGCCAAACGGCCGACAACCATGCCTTCTGCGTCGATCAAGATCCACTTTTTTTCGACCTCGGCCGGCTTGGCAGAGAAGGTCTTCATGAGTTTGATCCATGAGTTCAGGTTAAAGAAAAGGTCCGCGCGGCTTATTACAAGCGCAGCGAACGGACCTTCAATTCGTTCGGATTGGCTTATACGCTTGTCCAAATAAAGCGTCAAGAACCTTCATTCGCACAACGATCGAATTAATCATTTAAAATCAATAAGTTAAAAAAACGGTATTATATTACCGCATCTTTTTGCATTTTTTGATGGCTGATCGTCATCCTGCAGTGTTTCAGAATCTAAAGCGTTGGAATTAGCAATATTCAATATTCCGCTATTTTACGCACCCTTAAGCGGTCGATGGCTACGATAGCACCCGGATAAGACTGGGAAACCCTGATGAACGTCACGCGTTTGTATGAACAACACCGCTATACGCTTCTTGCCGCGGCTGCGGGAACATTGGCCCTGATCGGCATGGTGTGGATCGCATTGGACACGCTCATTGACTGGCAGGTTCAGGAAGCCATCAAGCGCAACGCTGAGGAACGGGCACTCAATTGGTCTCACAATTTCCTGGAAACCACGCCGTCTGCCATTGAACTGATCCAGACAGGCAAAGGCGATATGGACGATATCAACCGCCTGGAAGACTCCTTTGCCCTGGTTAACATCATCCGCTTTCAGCTTTTTGATGAAGAAGGCCGGCAGACCTTCCTGTCAAACGGGAGCCTGGACCGGGACAGCAAATATGGCGACACACCGAACGGTAACGCTGTTCGCGCTTTTGAAACTGGACAACCTGTCATCGAAGTCCACCACGATGACAATGACGAGCGGACGGATGGCGATCCCCGGGTTCCTGAGACCTATATCGAGGCTTACGTGCCTGCGATAACCGCATCCGGCGAGAAGGTGGGTACAATCGAGCTTTATGTCGATGCCAGCGCTTTTGAAGAAGCACTGGAAGAAACCTTTCAGGAAGTCAGCATTTATCTCGTGGCCGGAACCGTCCTCGTACTCCTTTTCCCGATCGCCGCCTTTGTGCGCCGCACCCAACAACTGATGCAGAACGACAAACGCATGCTTGAGTTGACGCGGTATGATCAACTGACCGGGGTGTTCAACCGCAACTCGACCACCCAGCATTTGAAAGCACTGTTCATTGACCCGGACAGAGCGGCCGGAACCGGCATTCTCTTTGTTGACGTGGACTATTTCAAACAGGTCAACGACAAGTACGGCCACGCCTGTGGTGATATCCTGCTAAAACACATCGCGGATGTTCTGAAATCCAGTATCCGCCTGAAAGACGATGTCGTTGGCCGCTATGGCGGGGATGAGTTCGTGATCCTGTGCCGGAACATCACGAAGGCGGACTTCCGGGGGCTCTCGCAGCGCGTGATGGAAGGCGCAAAGACGCCCTGCACCCACGAAGGCAACAGCTACACCCCCAGCCTCAGCGTTGGTGCTTATCTCTCGCGCGATGGAGACACGGAAGATCTCGCCCTGCACCGCGCGGATCTGGCGGTCTATGCAGCCAAACGCGGCGGGCGCAACCAGGTCGTGGAATTCTCAGAAGATCTGGAAGGTCTCTTTAAAGACGACGAAGCTCAAAAGAGCGCTTGATATCTGCCTGCCGGGACAGGTCAAAGTCACCGCGGCGGGATCGAATAGGTTGCTGTTGCATGGGCAACCATGTCGTCCTGCCCCTCCCCTGCAATCGCACAGTCGACCACTGCCAGCCGTTTTCCGAGCTTAAGAAGGCGGCACGTCGCCAGAAGATCACCAGGTTCCGGTTTTCTCAGGAAGTTGATGTTGAGATTGGTGGTGACTGCCAAGGCCTGCGGGCCGATATGCGCCAGAATGACAACATAGGCCGCAAAGTCCGCCATCGCCATCATGGTCGGACCAGACACGGTGCCACCGGGGCGTAAATGCCGCTCGTTGGCTGACAGCCGCAGCACGGCCTCGCCGGGCCCGACATTCTCGATTTCATAGACACGGCCATCGGCATGGATCTGCGGAAAAACCTCGTCCAGCATCCCCATGATTTCATCAGCGTTCATGATCGGCTGCATCGGCTCCCCCCAATCCATTCAACTTGCAATCGTTCTATTACTTTGACTTACGTAAACGTCAAAGTGGTTATCATGCAAGAGTGTTCCCGGGATAGATCGTCTTATTCAGCAGGTTCGGTTTGTCTGGATACCCGTTTTACCACTTCATATTTGCCGCGATCCCAAAGCCATACGGCAAGCGACTGAAGGCCAATCCCAGTGCGCATCTCAAATTCCTCAAAGTGGAACCTGGAGGCCTTGAGCCCTTTGAGAAGCAGACCGGATTTGAGCGCCTTGCGCATCGGCACAGGCCCGCAAAAGAAGACATGCGCATTCGCAACATCGCCGCCGAGGTCGGACACGATGCGGTCCGAAGTCAGCCGGATGCCCTCTGAAGAGTTCACGATGATCAGCTCAAGCGTATCAACCTCTTCAGCCAGCCGCTCCAGTTCAACCGCATAAGGAATGTCGTCCCGCTCCCGGACGCAATAATAGAGCTTTATCGGACCGGTCTCGCGGCCCTTGAGGCTTTCCGCAAAGGCCAGGAACGGGGTGATACCAACCCCAGCCCCAATCCACACCTGAGGATCCCGACCACGGGGCATCGAAAAATGTCCAAATGGACCGGACACGATTGCGTCCATCCCCGGCTGCACCGTTCTTTGCAGCCGGTCGGTGTAATCGCCAAGATCCTTGATGGAGAACCTAAGAACCCTGTCGTCTGTCGGCGCGCCGCTGAGTGTAAACGGGTGTTCCTCCCCCAGTCCGCCGCCGTCAATCGACAAAAATGCAAACTGGCCCGGCTTATGCCGCATGCCACCTCCCTTGGGCAACAAAACCAGCTCCGTCAACCCGCCGACCCGCCGGACAAGATCCACTTCATATCTGTGACCACGTGGTGCCATCGGGCGAACGACAGACATCCAGATATAGGAAACTATTCCTAAAATGCAGAATGCAGAAACATAGAGTCCAAGCGGGTCAAAATTGGAAAAGGGCTTTGCAATGAAGAAGAAATGAAATGCTCCGAGAAAGAAGAACACTCCGATAATGCGGTGGCTCCATTTCCAAAGATGATAGGGAATGAAGGTGATGACCGAAGCCAGGATCAGTATCATCAAACCGTAAAGGCTGATCTCACCGATGTCTTCGGCAATTCCGGACAATACCCCGCCGCGCAACCCGTTCATATCCGCGTCGATGATGTCATGCAGCCCCATGGCGATGAGAGCGATGACACCCAGCCACTTGTGCAGCACATAAATCCGGTCAAGAGGACCAAAAACGATCTCCAAACCCGGAGCCCTTGTGGCGACGAATTGATTGATGCCCATCAGGATGAGAGCAGCGGCCCCGAGATATTGGCTGAACAAGGCAACCGGGTCCCGCTCGGAGGCGATCGGCGCAAACCAATAAACCGGTATCAGGACCGCAAGTGCGATGAGGGCAAGGCCGAGGGGGCGCATTCAAGTTTCCCGTGTTCTTGGCTTTTGGCTCAGCAAAACGCGAGGTCGGACGCTGTCTGCCTTAGTAGAGCTATATGACGACCGCAACACATAAGCATTAAGTGCAGATTATCTAGCTTATTTTCTTCCGCTGATATGTTTGGCTGATCAAAGCAAACCTCGGGACAATAGGCCCAGACTTTAATACCACCGCCGGGAGAACGACATGATGGCATCAGGAAAATGTTTGTGCGGCGCTGTCGCCTTTGAAGCAACACCTCTTCCTACGATGTCCGCCTGCCATTGCCATACCTGCCGAAAATGGGGTGGCGGCCCATTCATGGCCGTGCCCTGCAAAAACACAAGTTTTTCCGGCGACATTACCCGGTATTCGGTGACTGATCGTGCTGATAGGGGCTTTTGTCCCGCCTGTGGCACACACCTGTTTTTCTACGTCAAGGCAGCCGACATTTATGCCTTGCCTGCCGGGTTATTCGATGACGATCCGGTACCGTCACTGCGGGCAGAGTATTTTATAGATCAGAAGCCGGAGTATTATTGTTTCGCAGAACAAACCAAAACACTGACAGGGGCAGAATATTTCGAGAAGTTCAGTTAGTGTTTGCCAATGAAGCACCGGGCGACCGAGGCAAAGAATGCGTACACCTATCCGAATCCGACTATGCACCGCTGTGGTAACTTGTTGCGCAGCTCTGTCACTCGCGACTGCGAATGCACAAGACTGGACATATCTGGATGACCGGTCGACGCCTCAAAAACTGGTCGAAAGCTATTACTACGCGATCAGCAACCAGTTTTATGTTCAGGCTTACAGCTATTTTCAAAAGGACATGGCGCCCAAGGATTTCAAGTCTTGGTCAAAAGGTTATGCGGACACAAAAAACGTTGAAGTGGCGTTCGGCCCGACCGAGCCTGATCCTGGTGCCGGTCAGATTTATTGGGGTCTCCCAGTCGCACTTAAAACCACCAAGACCGACGGCTCCACTATCGTTTTCTCAGGCTGTTACACGATCCACATGGCAAATCTTGGAATGCAGACAGAACAACCCTTTCAGCCGATGGGGATTGTCGAAGCATCGCTCAAGGAAACTGCCGTCCCTTTTGAAAAGGCCGCCCCTCAAAAGTGCTGAGCATTGAATTCAAAGGGCGTGGGAGATCAGGCGAATACCTTCATCTATTCAATTCCGCGTATCCTTTTGAAATTCATGGCTTTGTTGGAGTACTGAACAACCAGCTCAAGCTTTCATAAATAGTGATGTAATTCAAAAGCGCGGCGAACTGCTCCGTAAACCAAATTTAATTCAAAATCTATCGAAACTGCTCGTCCGACTCATGATGAGGACTGCGGATCGATAACATGGTCACAGGATTTTTGTTCCGGAGGTTTGTTCTTTCTGCAGCAGTTTTGCTGACCTTAATCCTGTCTGCCGCCGCAACACCGCTGCAACTCGTAACGCTTCAATATCCGCCTTACGAATATCAGGATGGCGACAAGGTAGACGGCATCGTCGTCCGCTTGCTGCACCACGCCTTTGAAAAGCTGGGACGGGACATAGAAATTACAGTCCTTCCATGGAAGCGCGCTCAACTCATGGCCAAAAAAGGCCAGGTCGACGGCATATTCACCGTATATGAGACCCCTGAGCGGCTGAAGTATCTCGACTATTCCAAAAAGGTGCTGATCCCACAAACCGTCTCCTTATGGGCGCTGAGAGACACAGATGTTTCCTACGATGGAACCATGGAAAGCCTTGCGGATGTTTCCATCGGCCTTGCTCTTGGTGTGAGCTACGGCGAAAAAGCCGACCGGGCGCTCAAAAGTGGTGCTTTGAAACACTTGGAGTATGCGCCCGACAGTGCGCAGAACATCAAGAAACTTCTGGCAGGCCGGACATCCGTGGTCATCATGAACCGCTACGGCGCCCTGCACCATTTGCACCTTCAGGACGGCTTTGAACGCGTCCAGGAACTGACGCCCGAAATCTCTTCGGTTCCGTCCTATGTCGCCTTCTCCAAAGCTCGCAATCACACCGCTCTTAGGGACCAGTTCGATCAAGTCCTGGAGGCCATGATCGCCTCTGGCGACTACACGCGGATCATTGACGGATATTTCGCTGAAAAATCAGCGAAAACAGAGTTCTGATGAACCCGCCCCGGTAGCGGTTCGCAACTCACCAAGCCCGCAAACCTGACGCTGAAGCCAAGGATGGAGGCACACATGAAGCGATTGGCACACATTACTCTGATTGCAATGGGACTGACGTTCTGCGCGACAGCGGTCAAAGCAGAAACCGTCAGACTTGTGACCCTGGAATACCCGCCCTACCAGTATGAGGCCGGATCTGATGCCGACGGCATCGTCGTGCGTATCCTGCGCGAGGCATTTGCCAAAATGAAAGCGGACATCAGCATTGAGGTTTTGCCTTGGAAACGGTCTCTGAAGATGGTCGAAACCGGCGATGCCGATGCCATATTCACTGCCTACAAGACCGCTGAACGGGAGACGTTTCTCGATTATTCCAAAACCGTATTAATGCCGCAGGTCGTCTCGGTCTGGGTCAACAAGGACAAGAGCGTTGCATTTGATGGCAGCATGGACAGCTTAAGTGATGTCTCGATCGGCCTCGTCGACGGGTTGAGCTACGGCGGCACGGTCGATGACGCCATCACATCAGGTGCTTTGACGTCTCTCGACTACGCCCCGGAAAGCTCCAACAACATAAAAAAGCTCATGGGTGGGCGGATCGATGCCGTCATCATGAACAAATATGGTGCCATGCATCACCTGAAGAACCTGGGTGGTCTGGAGAAAGTCGTAGAGCTAGAGCCGGAGCTGTCTTCTGTTCCGTCCTACATTGCTTTTTCAAAAGCCAACAACCTGGCTGGTATGCGGGATGAACTCGACACCGTCCTCCAAGGCATGATCGACAGCGGCGAGTATCAAAGCATTATCGACACTTATTTCGCCCAATAATCGAATGCTCCAACCTTGCGCGGCCCCACCCGTTTGGTGGGGCCCTTTCTTTATGCCGGTTCAAAGAGCTCGATAACGTTTCCGGATGGATCCCGGCACAGGATCTGTTTGCCTCCGGGCCCGGTGACGATGTCGTTGAGGAACGGGATCTCATTCTGCCTGAGCTCGGTCACAAGCCTTTCCAGATCAGCCACAACAAAAACACAGCGGTTCCATCCGCCAGGTTTCGGGACGGTTCCATCTGCCATCGGCTTTGACGCAGACGCCATTGGCCCCGCCAGCCAGAGCTCAAGATCATCGCGCTGGAGAATCGCCATCGCCGGCCCAAATTGCTGTTTCAGGTCAAATCCGAGTTGATCCCGATAGAAGGAGACGGCTTCATCGACATTCTCAACAAGATACCGGAAATGCACCACTGAAGTCCTCCCTTCGGAATACAACCAGTAATTATAACCTAGCGCCTCATCATATGGCTGTCATTTATACCGATAATCACCGCAGATACGACTTCGTGCACTTAAAAACGATTTATCGCGCCAAGCGCGTATAATTTGACCCCACACGCTTAGCCTACATATCCTTACAATCTTTCCGTGAAACTCAGGTGTCAATGCACCCTTTCAAATTGGAATTTTGTGAGGAACAGGAGATGCACAAAAGCAGCAGTGGCCCGCGCGCGGACCAAGTGCGCTGCGACACAATCTTCACTTACATCTTCATGCTGGTAACGTCTGCGCTGGCCACACTGGGCCCGCCGGATGCCGCGTTTTCCAGAAATCTCAGCCCGAAGTTTCCGGCCGCATACTACGCCGAACAAGGCAACAAATACTTCGACACGCTGGACAGCTATGCGTCCCGCGCCTCAAAGCCCAACTATTCCACCCATGTGATCCGGTGGGAGTGGCCTCCCTGGCTGTACCTGACCGGTCACAAGGACCACTGGATGACGATGGACCGGTTGCTTGTGCTCTATCCAACGCGCGTCCTGAACCGCGACTGCCGCAGTTTTAAGGTGCAGCCCTTCAGCCGGTGCCGGGTCACTTTCCACTATGAGTGGATCGATTCCTATGTCGATATTTATCAGGAGTTCACCTTCAACGATTACGGGCAAATCACCTTCATTGAAGCATGGACCGATAAAGCCGGTTTTCTCCCGATGAATGCAACAATTGATCGCTGGGCCGAGGGGAAAGCGGTGAGCAGGCTGTCGACCCGCGTACCAGGCCTTGGCCGCGCTGATGGGCGGTATCAAGCCATACCGCCACAGCACCTCGCCCGTGTCGACCGCCATCTGCGAAACCTGCAGATCCGTCTCCGGGTCCCGGTGATCGCATGGCTGGTCGAAAGCGTGCGGTTCACTTTCAACGCCTAAGTGATTTTGGTCCGCGGATGCCGGTCTTCCAATTAGCCCCGCCGGCGGCCGCGGCGGCGGCCGGACCCAGCACCCTCGCCTTCTGCAGCGCGTGCTGCATCGGCTTCCTTGTTGGGCGGAGACACAAGCGGGCCAATATCTGAAATCACCTGATCGAGCGTCGGACGCACACCCTTCTTGTAGTCGTCAAGCGCCAGGCGCATTGCCTTCAAATGGGAGGGAGACGTGCCACAACATCCACCGATAATCCGCGCTCCAGCGTCCAAAGCCATGCGAGCGTAATCGGCCATCAGTTCTGGCGTGCCTGTATAGACCACCTCATCTCCCTTGATTTGGGGAATGCCGCAATTGGCCTTGGCAACAACAACCGCGTCCGGATAGGCCTCGGTAATCTCCAAGATGGCCGCCAGCAAATCAGAGGCACCGACGCCGCAGTTCGACCCGATGGCGACCGGCGAACAGGCAAACTGGTTTTGAAGATCCCCAAGACCCTTCGGCGACAGTCCCATCATGGTTTTGCCGGCCGTATCGAAACTTGCAGTGATGACCAGCGGCAGATCGAAATCCTGAGCAGCTTCCGCTGCCGCCTTCATTTCCTCAATCGCGGACATGGTCTCGACCCAAAGGACATCGACACCGCCATCAACGAGCCCTTCGATCTGTTCCCGAAAGGCCTCAACACCCTCTTCGTAGGACAAAGCACCAAGCGGCTGGAACAGTTCACCGGTTGGGCCGATGGAACCACCGATGAGAACGTCACGTCCAGATTCGGCGATCACGTCCTTGGCGAGTTCGACCGCAGCAATATTGAGTTCCTTCACGCGGTCCTGCGCGCTGTGAAGCTTCAACCGGTGCCGGTTGCAGCCGAAAGTGTTCGTCAGAATGATGTCGGACCCTGCATCGACGAAGGACTTATAGAGCGCCTTGATCTTTTCCGGTTCGTCCACATTCCAGAGTTCCGGCGCGTCGCCAGACACCAGCCCCATATCGAACAAGTTGGTGCCGGTCGCCCCGTCCGCCAGCAATGCGCCTTTTTGAGCGAGGAAATCTTCAAACTTCGACATGTCTTTTTGGTCTTTCCGAGTCGTCTCGAGCCCGAAGGCAAATCTGAGGCCTGCAATAGCAGACCCCGCGCGGATGTCCACGCGGGGTTTTGTTTTTCGGTTCTTCGGCTGTCCCGACCCTGCGCCGGGACCAAATCCGTAGAACACCCAAATGGCCCCGGCTCGAGGGCAGGGCTGCAACTAAGGTACGCCGGAGTTAGCTGCGCGGTTTGGCATTCTCCGGATCGTAGAGCGGCGCATAGCCAACACCGGCAACTTCGACCGGGAAGCTCTCGGAGAAGTACTCCACCTGGAGCTTGCGGCCGACTTCGCAGTACTCTTGAGGCAGATAGGCAAGCGCAATGTTCTTGCCGATGGTCGGACCGTAAGCCACCGAAGTGGTGTAGGAAATGCGGCCGAGCTCATCGACCAGCGTCTTGCCTGTAACCGGATCCTGAACCGGCATCGCACCGACCGGGAACCGCTCAACGCCGCTGGCATCCGTGTTCTCCTGCATGACCAGCGTGCAAAGCATAGCTGGTTGCTTGTCGCGCGCCCGGTACTCCAGATGCTTTTCCTTGCCTCGGAAATCGGCTTCCTTGACCTTCGGACGGGCAAGGTCAGCTTCATACAGGTTGTACTGGGTCAGGAGATCAGCGTTCTGAAGGCGCAGGGACTTTTCCAAACGCCGGGAGTTGGCGTAGGTCTCAACGCCAACGGCCATGATGCCTTCCGCACGCAGCGCGTCCCAGACCGCAAGACCGTCCTCGTACTTCATGTGAAGTTCCCAGCCCTGTTCACCCACGTAGGACAAACGCAGCGCAAAAACCTTCTTGCCGGCGATTTCCAGGTTACGGATCCCGGCGAACGGGAAATTTTCCGGATCAAGAGCGGCTGGATCGGACACAACTCTCTTCAGGTTTTCGCGGGCATTCGGGCCCCAGATGCCGATGGTCGTGTACTCTTCACTGACATCGGTCACCGTGACATCGAAGCCTTTGTCTTCCGCAATGCGCTTCACATAGTGGTAGTCGCGCGGCCCGGCATCTGCGCCATCAACGATCCGGCAGCGGTCTTCCATGCGGAAAATGGTGAGGTCCGCACGGACATTGCCTTCATCATCGAGGAAGTGCGTGTAGATGCCTTTGCCGATGTTGTTGTCGCCGCCGATCTTGGCCGCGCACAGCCACTCCATCAGCGCAACATGGTCCGGACCTTCCACATCGAACATGTAGAAGTGCGACAGGTTGATGATGCCGCAATCCTCGGAGAGTGCCAGCTGCTCGGCATTGGAAACACGCCAGAAGTGCCGGTTGTCCCACTCGTTTTCGCGGACCGGAACCTTGTTGCCGTATTTCTCCAGAAGGTGCTCGTTGGCCGCATAGCCGTGTGCCCGCTCCCAGCCGCCAAGCTCCATGAAATAGCCGCCAAGCTCCACTTCACGCTCATAGAACGGCGAACGCTTGATGTTGCGTGATCCTGCATAAGGCTCACGCGGGTGGATTGCCGGGAAGTAGATCTTCTGCGCCGCTTCGTAGCACCGGTCCTCGATGTATTTCTCGGTCATCTGGTGCGCATAGAAACGGGAATAATCAATGCCCGCATGATCGATCTCGGTGCGGCCGTCGGTCATCCAGTCGGCGATCAGTTTGCCATAGCCTGGACCGTCCTTGACCCAGATGGCAACACAGTACCAGAGACCGCGCACCTTCTGGCTTTCACCGCAGGACGGACCGCCAGCGGCAGACACCTGCAACAGGCCGTTAAAGGACCAAGTCTCGTTGTAGCCGAGTTCGCTAAGGATCGGGGTCAGTTCCATCGCCTTTTCAAGCGGCTCGATGACTTGCTCCAGCTCCAGGTCGCGCTGTGACGGTGACAGGCGCGCTTCTTCCTTGGACTGAAGATCGCGCGGGTGGCACATGCGCGGTTTGGTTGTCTCGTAGTAGCCCCACTCGATCTGACCGCCTTCAGTGGTCTTCGGGTCGCCGGTATCGCGCATATAGGCGGAGTTGCCCTGATCGCGGAGCAGCGGATAACCGATGTCCTTGCCGGTGCCTTCGAATTCGTTGAACGGACCGAAGAACGTCAGCGGGTGGTCCACCGGCATGACCGGAAGATCCTCGCCCACCATGTTTGCGATCAGGCGGCCCCAGAGACCGGCACAGACAACAACATGATCGGCCATGATTGTGCCGCGGTGGGTTTTCACACCAGTGATCTTGCCGTCCTCGACGATCAGAGACTGGGCTGGCGTATTGGCAAAGGATTTCAAATTGCCACTGTCGACACCCATGTCGACCAGCCTGCCGGACAACGCCTGGGAGCGCGGCACAACCAGACCAGCGTCCGGATCGTAGAGGCCGCCCTGAACCTGATCTTCCTCGATCAGAGGGAACATTTCCTTGATTTCGGAGGGTGAAACCAGGCGGACATTGGTTCCGAACGCTTTGCCGGAGGTCACCTTGCGCTTGATTTCTTCCATCCAGGCATCGTCGCCGGTCCGGGCGATTTCCAGCCCGCCGACACGTTCATAGGCGCCCATCTTGTCGAAGAAATCGACGGAATAGAGCGAGGTCCATGTGGACAGGAAGTCGTGGCTGGTGGTGTAGCAGAAGTCGGAAGCGTGGGCGGTGGAGCCGACATCTGTCGGAATGCCGGACTTGTCGATGCCGACAATGTCCGTCCAGCCGCGCTCGATCAGGTGATGCGCAACCGAAGCGCCGACGATGCCGCCGAGACCAACGATGACGACCTGTGCCTTGTCAGGAAAAGCTGACATGTTTCATTCCTCTTCAAAAGGCAGGAAGCGCTGTGCTTAAACGCGCTCCCCTCCGCTTGTCCCATCCACGAAGGATATTCTTCTGCACCCCGGAGCCATTGCCCCGCCGATTTGGCCGCCAGTATTGCGACACTCGGGAGGGCAAAGTAGCTCAATTGCGTCATGGGAGCATGTTGCGACGACACGCAGCAGAAT
Source organism: Roseibium alexandrii DFL-11 (assembly GCF_000158095.2). NCBI lineage: Bacteria > Pseudomonadati > Pseudomonadota > Alphaproteobacteria > Hyphomicrobiales > Stappiaceae > Roseibium > Roseibium alexandrii. Next base: position 895,370 of record NZ_CM011002.1, on the reverse strand, counting down.
TTCAGCCCGGCAAACCGCGGCCGTCCGACGCAGGGGCCGGAACCGCCGCAATGACGGAATCAGGGCATGATAGGACGCATCCGCACCAAGATCGCTGGCCAAGCCCTCTAAGACTTGACATAACGACACAAATTTTTCTGTTCAGGGAGCCCCTCAATGTCAGACGCCGCCGTCAGCACCGGCCGCCGTGGCCGATCCGCCCGCCGCGAAAGACGCACCGCCACGTCCGGAGGCGTCGGCGCTCCTTATATCAGCCGGGGCATTCCGAATTACGAAGTGCTGAGCGACGAGAGCGCGGCCACCATTGAGGCCAACGCGGATCGCATCCTTGCTGAAATCGGACTGGAGTTCCGCGAAGATCCCGACGTTCTGAACATCTGGAAGATTGCCGGCGCTGAGGTTGACGGCGAGCGCGTCCGCTTTCCGAAGGGCATGCTGCGCGAGATCCTGAAAACGGCTCCGTCGCAGTTCACCCAGCATGCCCGTAATCCGGCGCGAAACGTCGAGATCGGCGGCAACAACCTTGTATTTGCCCCGGTCTACGGGCCTCCTTTCGTTACCGACCTTGACCAAGGTCGCCGCTACGGCACGATCGACGACTTCCGCAACTTCGTGAAGCTCGCCTATATGTCCCCGTGGATGCACCATTCCGGCGGCACCGTGTGTGAGCCGGTCGATTTGCCGGTCAACAAGCGTCACTTTGATATGGTCTATTCCCATATCAAATATTCCGACAAGCCGTTCATGGGATCCGTCACAGCGCCGGAACGTGCAGAAGACTCGGTTCGGATGGCCCAGATCACGTTCGGCGAAGACTTCGTCGACCAGAACTGCGTAATGATCCAGCTGATCAACGCCAATTCGCCTTTGGTATTCGACGCGACCATGCTGGGCGCACTCAAGGTCTACGCCCGGAACAATCAGGCTTGCATCGTCTCGCCGTTCATCCTGGCCGGCGCGATGAGCCCGGTGACCGTCGCCGGCACTCTCGCTCAGGTTCTGGCTGAAGCACTGGCCGGCTGCGCCCTGACCCAGCTGATCCGCCCTGGGGCTCCGGTCGTTTTCGGTGCATTCGTCAGCTCCATCTCCATGCAATCCGGCGCCCCAACCTTTGGAAGCCCGGAAGGCTCGCTCCTTTTGAATGGCGCTGCAAAACTTGCCCGACGCGCTGGACTTCCATTCCGCTCCGGCGGGTCGTTCACAGCGTCCAAACTGCCAGACGCGCAGTCCGCTCAAGAATCCGCTCAGACGATCACGGCAACCGTCCAGGGCGGCGTGAACTTCTGCCTGCACGCAGCTGGGTGGCTCGAAGGCGGCCTTTGTTCATCTTATGAGAAGTTCATTCTGGATGCCGATCAGCTCGGCATGATGCACGTGCTGGCCAAAGGCATCGACGTCAACGACGAGTCGCTTGCAATGGACGCCCTAGAAGAAGTCGGTCCAGGCGGCCACTTCCTGGGCGCAGCTCACACACAGCGCAACTTCGAGAGCGCGTTCTACCGGTCCAGCGTTGCGGACAACAACTCCTATGAGCAGTGGCTCGCGGATGGTGAACTGGACGCGGCAAAACGGGCCAACAAGATCTGGAAAGAGCAGCTCGCAGCCTATACAGGCCCTGCCCTCGATCCGGCCATCGACGAAGCGCTGCTGGACTTCATGACAGAGCGCAAGGCGTCGTTCCCCGACAGCAACGTTTAATTCGGACGGAGCGGCACGATGAAAGGCAGCTGTCTTTGTGGTCGTGTCACCTATGAGGTAACGGGGCCGTTGCGCCCCGTTATTGCTTGTCATTGCGTCCAGTGCCGCAAGACTTCAGGTCATTTTGTCGCCGCCACACAGGCGGCGAAGAAAGACCTCCGCATCAACGGCGAAGACAATCTGACCTGGTTTCAGTCCTCCGATAGCGCTCGCCGTGGTTTTTGCACAGCCTGCGGAAGCCAGTTGTTTTGGGAGCCGAACGGCCAAGACGTGGTGTCGATTATGGCCGGCACACTGGACGGCCCGACCGGCCTTCAGATCAGCCATCACATTCACTGTGAGACCAAGGGTGACTACTACCAGTTACCGGATCCTGCCTCTGAGTGACCGCCCTCAGTGCCACCTTCCAGGCAAAGGACACGCGAAAAACGCATTGATCAGATTACTGGTTTGCTTGTTTGCCACGTTGGTCTAACCTGCCGCTCATTCCTGCCAGCAGGTTCTGCAATATGCTCCCGGTAACGTGATAGGTGACCATGTCCTCTGAAACCGCGCACGTCCAAAAACTCGCTGACGATCTGACCCGCTGGCTAACGGAAGACGCATTGCACGCCTGGCACGCAGGCGGCATAAATTCAGATACAGGCGAGTGTTACGAAACCATCGACCTTGCAACCCAGCAAGGTGTGCCGGGGGACCGCCGGGCGCGTGTCATTCCACGGCAGATCTACTCGTTTCTTGAAGGGGCCCGGCTTGGCTGGACGGGCCCGTCGGAGAGCATAGCAACCCGGCTCTGGGCCTGGTTCTCGGACACCTACCGGCTGCCGGGCGGGACCTTTGCAGCCACCGCGGCCATGGACAACACCCTGACTGATGCGCGCTTCGATCTCTATAATCAGGCATTCGTGCTTTTTGCCTTGGCCCACATGGCCGACCAGATCCCGGCCTGCGCGAGCAGCGCCGAAGCAGATGCAAAGTCACTCGTTGAGGTATTGGTCAAGAGCTACAAGCACCCAGTCATCGGGTTCCGGGAGGACAATCCGGACCGCATCCCGCTGCGCGCAAATCCTCATATGCACCTGTTTGAAGCTGCAATGGCTTGGGAAAGCGTCTCCAACGACCCGATGTGGTCCGGCATGGCGGATGAGCTGGCCGAACTGGCACTGACCAAACTGATCGATCCGGTGAACGGCGGGCTGCGCGAGTATTTCGATCTTCACTGGGGCCAGTTGCCTGGCGACGAAGGACGGATTTTGGAGCCCGGGCACCATTTTGAATGGGCCTGGCTGCTGGTCCGATGGGGCACAAGCCGGGCCGACGCGGATGCCCTCGTCGCGGCCCGGCGGCTCTACGACATCGGCTGGACCTACGGCATTGACGAAAGCCGTGGCGCAACCTTCATGTCGATCAATGACGACTTTAGCGTGCGCGACCCAGTCGCACGGCTTTGGGGTCAGACGGAATGGATCAAGGCGGCCATTGCCTTGGCCGGGATATCGGTTGGCGCGGAACGCGAGGCCTATACGGCCGACATTTCGCTCTCCGTTGCAGCGCTCACGGCTTATTTTGAGGATGTCCCAGCCGGCCTTTACCGGGACAAGTGGCATGTTGACGGCTCGTTTGAAGATGAAGCTGCACCTGCCAGTTCACTCTATCACATTGTTTGCGCCATTTCAGAATTGAACGCCTTCGCCAAGTCGCTGTAACCGCAACTTGAACATGAATGGCGAATGCAGAGCACGATAAGACGTTTTCCGCATTTTACAGAAGCGACGGGCGCTCTATAGCTGAGCACCGGATAGGATTCGAAAACCGATCTCAGGTTCAAAGGGAGGCGGAATGCCACAAGCTCAAATCATAGACGGAAAAGCTATTGCAGAATCCGTGCGAGGTGAGATCACCGAACGCGCAGCGAAGCTTCTGAGCGAAACCGGCAAACGCCCCGGCCTTGCGGTTATTCTTGTCGGAGAAGATCCGGCAAGCCAGGTCTATGTCCGCAACAAGGATCGCGCCGCCGAAGCGTGTGGCTTTCATTCCGTCAAGCACACCATGCCCGCCGACTCCAGCGAAGACGCAGTGCTCGGCATGGTCGATCAGCTGAACAACGACCCGGACATTCACGGCATCCTCGTACAGCTTCCCCTGCCAGGGCATATCGATGAAAGCAAGGTTCTGCGCCTGATCAAGCCGGAAAAGGATGTCGACGGCTTTCACCCGATCAATGTCGGTCTTCTGACAGCCGGCGAACGCGACAGCGCGCTTGTGCCCTGTACGCCTGCGGGCAGCCTTGTGCTGTTGAAGCGTACGCTCGGCGACACGTTGTCCGGCAAGAACGCTGTTGTGGTCGGCCGGTCAAACATCGTCGGCAAACCGATGGCTTCGCTGCTACTGCAAGAAAGCTGCACCGTCACCATCGCCCATAGCCGCACCAAGGCTCTGCCAGACGTTGTCCGCGCAGCCGATATTGTCGTTGCAGCAGTCGGACGTCCGGAGATGGTCAAGGGCGACTGGATCAAACCGGGGGCTACTGTGGTTGATGTTGGCATCAACCGCATCCCTGCGCCGGAAAAGGGTGAAGGCAAAAGCCGTCTTGTCGGCGATGTCGCCTTTGAAGAAGCCGCAGAACACGCCGGCGCCATCACGCCGGTGCCTGGCGGTGTCGGACCGATGACGATTGCCATGCTGATGGTCAACACGCTGACCGCTGCCCGCCGGCTCATGGGCCTGCCGGAAGACGAACCGCTTTTTTAACTGTTCCGCAAGGTCAAACCGCCGCCTTGCATTCGGCCTGCCGCCATGGTCTATCAATGTTGACAGCCTCTTAACCATGGCCAACTAAGCTGCGCCATGTAGGGACTGCTATTGCAGATAAGTTGATGGCATGACAAAGGACGCAAAGTGCGTGGTCATGCCAACTTTAAACCTGAACAGGCGGCAGTGAGTGAAGGGTCTACCGTCTCAAGCGTCCGGACATGTCCGGCGCCTGCGCTCCAGCGCAAGAGATGCGCGCGTTAACATAAAGAACGCGGCACCCTTTTTGCTGTCCACTACTTCACTGCTGGCCCTCATCGTTGCAGCACCGCTCGTATTGGCGCCACAGCCTGCACTTTCATTTGAAATCTTCGGCTGGAAGTTTTTTGAAAACGGCAAGGAAGAAGAGGCGGCCGTCCCGGATCCCATTGCCTATGAAGCAGAAGTCTCTGTATCTGAGCGCAGTGATGCTGATCTGACAAAGGAAATGACCTCGACGTCGCTTCTGGTTCAACAAGTGAAGAAACCGCCGTCAGGTGAAGCCGGGCTGATTGCCCGCTCCTTGTCGGACAGGGAACGTTTGATCGCCCGCCTTTATGCCGATGGGCGCTACGGCGGCACAGTCAGCATTTCACTCAATGGACTGCCGCTAGAAAGTGCCCTTGAGCGTGCCGGCTTGCCGGACGGGCGGCCTGTTCAAGTCAAGATCCTGGTCGACCCGGGCCCAGCCTTCACTTTCGGGACTGTCACTGTTCAAAGCCCGGGCGGCGAACTCTCGACCGATCCTGCCTTTTGGGGTCTTGCTCCAGGAGAGCCTGCGGGATCCGGCAAAATTCTGAGTGCCGAACGGCGCATTGTCATGATGTTGCGCGGACGTGGATATCCGGAAGCAAAAATCGCAGAGCGCCGGATTACGGCGGACCACAGCTCCGATCGATTGGACGTCGCCCTGATCGCTGATGCCGGTCCGCAGGCAAGGTTCGGCAAGGTAACAGTCTCCGGCACCGAGGTCACAAAGCCGGAGTTTGTGGTCCAGCAGGCGATGATCCCGGAAGGTGGTATTTATTCACCCGAAGACATTTCACGCGCTCGAAAGCGCTTGAACGACCTTGGCATCTTTTCCTCCATCCGGTTCGTCGAAGGCGACATTGCAAGGCCGGACGGCACATTGCCCATTACGATCCAAGTCAGTGAACGCAAACGCCATGTCATCGGTGCAGGCGCCTCCTGGTCAAGCACAGAGGGCTTCAGCGCGGAAGCCTATTGGCGGCGGCGCAATTTGTTTGGCGGTGGGGAAACCCTGTCGGTCGAAGGCTCGATTGGCCGGATCGGGTCCGAGAGCATTGCCAACCAGGAATACTCCGCCCGCATTGCGTTTGAAAAACCCGGTGTTTTCGGCCCTCTCACCAGCTTCACGACAAGCCTTGAAGCCAAGCAAGAAAACCCGGATGCCTACATCAGCCGAACGCTGACCTATGACGCATTCCTGAGCCGGGAGTTCAGCGATCAGGTCAAGGGCCGGGCCGGCTTTGAAATCCAGTATGCCGACGAGGAAGACGCTTTTGGTGACAACCAGTACCTTCTGGTCGGGCTTCCGGCAGATCTGACCTTCGACAACCGGGACGACAAGCTCAACCCGTCAAAGGGTGTGTTTGCCGCCCTCTTTGGTGAACCGGCCTATGACGCCAAGAACCGCAACGGGATGGGTTTTCTTAAAGGGACCGTTTCAACCTACTATGCCCTTGATGAAGCAAAACGTTTTATTCTCGCCGGCAAGCTTTCTGCTGGATCCATCATCGCACCGTCTGTGTCGGCCGTGCCAGCGAACCGCCGTCTCATTGCAGGCGGCGGCGGGTCAATCCGCGGCTATGCCTACCGGAACGTTGGTCCGCGGTTAAATGGTGAAGTCGTTGGCGGGCGCTCGCTTATCGAAATGTCGGGCGAAGTCCGCGTCAGGATCACCGAGACGATCGGGGTCGTCGGCTTTGTCGATGCGGGCAATGCTTATGAAGATACCATTCCTGATTTTTCTGACGGTCTGAAGATAGGCGTGGGCGCCGGACTGCGTTACTTTACGCCAATAGGTCCCCTGCGAGTCGATGCGGCTGTCCCGCTCGATCCGGAACAGGATGACCCGAGTTTTGCCCTTTATGTTGGACTAAGCCAGGCCTTCTAACGCCGATGCGTTTTGTAAATCTAGCCCTGAGGATCATTGGACTGCTGGTCGCACTGGCGGTCGCAATTCCAGTTGTCGCGATCGCGATCCTGCAATTCCCGGCAGGACGAACACTCGTGTCCAACATGGTGAGCGATCTTGCGTCCTCCCCCTCCCAAACCATCTCTGTTGAAGATCTTTACCTTGGGTTTGACCTCGATCTTTCGGCCAAACGCATTGCGCTCGGCGATGACTTGGGCACCTGGCTCGAAGCGGATGATTTAAGCGTTTCATGGTCACCTCTTCAGCTCATCTCCGGCACGCTGCAAGTCAATGACATCTCAGCGTCCCGGTTCGACCTGAACCGGCTTCCCGCGGCTTCGGACGAGACGCAGCCCGCCGAAAGCGCCGATGAAACGGGATCATCTTTCTCGCTTCCTCTTGATGTTGAGCTCGGGTCGCTGACCATTCCGGAGATCAATCTCGGCGAACCGCTTCTCGGGACTCCGATCGCGCTGGCATTGACCGGCTCAGGCAACGCTGCAATGGATCCGGCTATCTTTTCGGCCAATCTGGACGTCCGGCGGATCGACGGTATAGACGCGCACCTCACCGCAAAAGCAGAGTTTGCACCCTCCGAAGAAACCCTCGCCTTCGACATCAAGGTGTCCGAACCGCGCGGTGGTTTGGCAGCCCGTTTGCTTGATGTTCCAGATCTTCCGGCCCTCGGCCTTGAGCTGACCGGCAGTGGTCCGCTCAACGAATGGGCCGCGGATCTCAGCATCGCTCTTGATGAACGCCAGACGGTCTCTGGCACGGCCAAGCTTGCCGAAACTACGGCGAGCCGCCATTTGACCTTTGACCTAGACGGCGACCTCGCTCCGCTGGCGCCGCCCGAGGCGCATGCCTTTTTGCTGGGAACCACCAACGCCACCGGCAAGGCAGTTTTCACACTGGATTTTGCGCCGCAATCCGGCGCGATTAACTTGAAAACACAGACCGTTTCCTTGTCAGCCCAAGGGGCGCTTGAAAACAACCGTGTGTCGGCAGATGCCGACCTGGCCGTTAGCGCGGGCGGCGATTCCCTGATTGCGCTCGATCTCGGAGACCGGCGGATTGCCTTCGGACCACTCACGGTCAAACTCTCCGCAAATGGCGACATGTCGTCGGTCTCTTGGTCAACGGATATTGGACTGGCCTCGTTCGAAACAACCGAAATCCGCAGCGGTCAGATCCAGCTGGCGGCAAAGGGAAGTGGCGCAAATTTCACCCCGGAAGTTCTGACCACACCTTTTGATCTGTCTCTGAAGGCCGATGGTTTGCAGGGCCTGATGACTGAAATCCAGTTTGTTGCGGGTGCTTTGGCGCTCAACTCGAACGGATCGATCAATGGCGCATCGCAAACACTCAATCTGAGCGCCCTCACCCTCACCTCAAATTTCGTGAACCTCAATCTTTCGGAGACTGAGCTGGGCGCGGAAAAGGCTGCAGGAACTGGCCGCCTAACCCTGTCCGATCTCAGCCGCTTTTCACAACTCGCAGGACAGGACCTTGGCGGTGCTGTGACGGCAAGTGTGGATTTCGACCTTGACCCTTCAGCACTGGAAGGAACAGCTAATCTTCAAACTGTCGCGCAAGATCTAAAGACAGGCACGGCGCAAGCCGATGCGCTACTCACTGGCCGAACGGACATGAAAGGAAGCATCAAACTTGCTGGTGCTGACGATGTCTCGGTTGCAGGTCTGACGCTGACAAACACCAATTTGACACTGGCCGGATCTGCGGACTATGTGTCCGGTACCCTTGCCTCCGACATCAGCGTGTCCCTCCCCGATCTCGCTTTGGCGGATCCGCAGTTGGGCGGTGCGCTGGACCTGAGCGCTGAAACATCCGGCCCACTGGACCGGCTAGACATCACGGCGGATGTGAAATCCAAACAGATCCTCCTGGCCGGCACTCCTCTCGACAATTTGGAACTGGATATCGAAGCGACCGCCGATCCGTCGGCGCCGTCTGCCAGCGTCAATGGGTCCGCGGACCTGAACGGACAGACCGTCTCGGTTGATTTGGATCTCAAAAGCGCTGATGGCGCTGCGGAACTCAATCCGTTGGCCGTTAGAGTGGCGGAAAACACCATCTCCGGTGATCTTGCCGTTGCCGACTTGGAAAACCCGGTTGAGACTTTGAGCGGTTCCTTGAAGATCGATGCGCCGAACCTTGCAGCGATCTCCCCCTTGGCCCTGACGGAGCTCGGCGGCCGCATTGAAGGAACGCTTGCTGCCGATCCAGATGCTGGAAAACTGCTGCTGGATCTCTCCGGCACTGAAATCGACATTCCTTCAGTCAACATCGGCAGCCTGCAACTGAAAGCCGATATCGCGCGTCCCTATGACCCCAAAACGGTATCGGCCGATCTTGTCGTGAACGATCTGATCACGGCAGCAACCCCAGTGCGCAGTGTGGCCCTGACTGCAAAACCGCAAAGCGGCGGTACGGCTCTGACGGCCGATGTAAAGCTTGAGGATGGTGCACAAGACGGTCTTACCCTTGCCGCTGTCCTGTCCCAGCCCACTGCCACGAGTTATGCACTCGCACTCAATCAGCTCGCGTTGAATTATCAGGGCATCGCCAGCCAGTTAAAGCAGCCTGCCACGATCACCTATGGCGATGGGACAGCCGACATCACCCCGCTGGAACTTGCGCTCGGTCAAGGGTCTTTGTCGATCTCGGGATCTGCCGGCGAGGCTCTGGGTCTGCAAGCCGATCTCAACGCAGTGCCCCTTTCACTGGCGAACGCTTTTGTGTCGTCGCTCGGCATCGGCGGCACTTTGACCGGAACGGTAAATGCAAAAGGCAGCACATCAGCCCCGGAAGTTGACTGGGCGCTGTCCGGCAGCGGCCTTACAGCATCTCCCTTGCGGGACAATGGGCTCTCGGCTCTGGCGCTAAACTCAAACGGTACTCTGAAAAACAATCAGATATCTCAAACCACCAAGGTGTCCGATGCCAACGGACTGTCTATCAGCGCCAACGGCACCGTCGGGCTAACTGCGCCTCAGCCACTCTCCATCACATTAGATGGGACCATTCCGACAGCGGCCTTGAGACGGCCACTGCTGGAGGCGGGCATCCGCGCCGAAGGTGGAATAAATTTGAACGGATCCATCGGTGGCAGTGCGCAATCTCCAGCGTATAATCTCACCGCGGCACCATCCGGCCTCAAGGTAACCAGTCTTTCAACTGGTCTTACGGTGCAAAACATTCGCGGTTCGGCGAATGTCACCCAGGATCAAGCCTCGCTCAATGGCATTGCCGGTGATCTTGCAACCGGAGGATCTTTGTCGGCATCCGGTACCGTCGGAATGAAAGACGGGTCGCCAGCTAATCTCAACCTTTCCCTCGACAAGGCGCGCTACATTGATCCAGGTCTTGTCAACGCAGAAGTCGATGCCAGCATTTCTGTCACCGGTCCCCTCGCCTCGGCCTCCGGATCGCCGCTGATCGGCGGCACAGTGACCATCAACAAGGCAGATGTCTCCATTCCAGAGTCGCTTCCCGGGGCGATCCCCCCGGTTGATGTCCGCCACCTGAATGCGTCTGCTGCCGTCCGGCGCCAGGCTGTAGAGCTCGGCGGCGGCGACAGCGGGCGGCAAACCGAACAACGCAGCAACCCTCCACGCCTTGATGTTCTGGTATCGGCCCCTGGCCGTATCTTCATTCGCGGCCGCGGCCTTGATGCGGAACTTCAGGGCAACTTGAAGATTGTTGGCACTACCGCCGATCCCCAAGCCATCGGCGCGTTCGCCTTGCGCCGCGGCGTGCTGGACATCCTGACCCGCCGTCTGACGTTCTCCACGGGCCGTGCTACATTTGAAGGCAGCCTCACACCATTTCTGGAGTTTGTTGCGACCACGACCGTCAGTGACACCACCATTACAATCACGGTCACAGGCGAAGCGGATGATCCGCAGATCGCCTTCACATCTTCCCCGGAACTGCCACAGGATGAAGTCCTGGCACTTCTATTGTTCGGCAAATCTGTCGGCAACCTGTCTGCCACTCAAATTGCCCAGCTTGGAGCGGCCGTTGCGACCCTGACCGGCGGCAGTGACAGCGGGCCGCTTGCCCAGATCCGAAAGTCTCTCGGCCTTGACGCAATCGACATCGACACATCCGGAGAAGATGGACCATCGGTCTCGGTCGGCCGCTATATCAACGACAACATCTACTTGGGTGTCGAGCAGGGTGCGTCCAGCGGCTCCAGCCGTGTAAAAGTCGACATTGACCTCGACCGCGGCCTGAAAGTTCGCGGTGAAGTCGGTGCGGATGGGTCGTCGAAAGCCGGCATATTCTTCGAACGGGAGTATTGATGGCCCCTTTTTTTGCCGGTGGAAACTGTCAGACATGGCTAAACGATCACCGGCATTTTTAGCGAACCCGGCGCGGATTTCCGCCACCCAAATTTCTTTTTCCGACAAATCGCCGGCTTGCTGTTGCGGCGCACCGCCACAACGTGCGAGGGTCCGGCCCATGACCAATCTAAAGAAAATTGAAGTTCCGCAGGAAGACGATCAGACCGTTTATCCGGCTATCGGCGCACCTGTGGACTCCGGAGCCAACTACATGTCGAACAGCAGCAGCGACTACACCCTGGGAGAACGGATCTGCAAGGCACGGGACATAGCCGGACTGTCCACCGCCCAGCTCGCGCGCCGCCTCGGCATCAAAACTTCCACCTTGCAAAGCTGGGAGAGCGACCGCTCCGAACCGCGGTCCAACAAACTCATCCTGCTGGCGGGCATTTTGAACGTCAGCCCGACCTGGCTTCTGGTCGGGCGCGGTTCACCGCCTGTTGCTGAAGACACCTCAGCAGATCTCGACAGCATGCGCGTTGCCCTGGATCGCATCCAGAAGCAGGCCCAGGCCCTTGCCGATGAAATCGCAACGCTGCAAAGCCGGCTTGGCGGAAGCTGATCCGGCGCAATCCCAATCTGATCACCGCTTCTTCATTCACCGCCGAGACACGGCCACGCCGGATTTGGGCGGTGTACGGTTGCAATTGCGTTTGGCCTTGCCAGACCCTTGGTGATCCGCCTATCACTTGAAAAACTCAGACCGGCAATCGATCGGTTCCTGCCCCTATGTCACGGAGTTCTCTATGTCTCTCAATCCGGCGCTCTTGAAACAGCAAGTCTACATCGACGGGTCCTGGGTGGATGCCGACAGCGGCCAAACAATGGAAGTGACCAATCCGGCGACCGGAGATGTGATAGGCACCATTCCGGTCTGCGGCCGGGAAGAGACAAAACGCGCCATCGATGCGGCTCACAAGGCCTTGCCAGCCTGGAAGGCCTTGACCGCAGAAGCCCGCGCCACGCTCATGCACAAGCTCTGCGATGAGATCATGGCAGTGATCGATGACTTGGCCGTACTGCTCACCACCGAAATGGGCAAACCGCTCGCCGAGGCCAAAGGCGAAATCGCTCTTGGTGTGAAGTACATCCGGTTCTTTGCCGAAGAAGGCAAACGGGTCTATGGCGACACAATCCCGTCTCCGTGGCCGGACCGTCGCATCCTGGTCACCAAGGAGCCTGTCGGTGTTGTCGGCGCGATCACACCATGGAACTTCCCGAACTCCATGATTGCCCGCAAACTCGGTGCTGCCCTTGCAGCTGGCTGCACCATGGTGATGAAACCGGCTGAATTCACACCCTACTCTGCTCTGATTTACGGTATTCTTGCAGAAAAAGCCGGTATTCCGGCCGGTGTAGTGAACATCGTCACCGGAGACGCTCCGGCAATCGGCGAAGAAATGTGTGAAAACCCGCTCCTGAGGAAGATCACCTTTACCGGCTCGACACGCGTCGGCAAACTGCTGGCCGGAAACGCCGGCAAGAACATGAAGAAGATCTCCATGGAGCTTGGCGGCAATGCGCCTTTCATCGTGTTCGACGATGCGGATCTGGACAAAGCCGTTGAGGGTGCAATCGCCTCAAAGTTCCGCAACTCAGGTCAAACCTGCGTCTGCGCTAACCGGATCTATGTGCAAACCGGTGTTTACGATGCCTTTGCAGCAAAGCTGAAGGACGCGATTGCCGTACAACTCAAGCCGGGCAACGGTCTGGAAGACGGCAGCACACAAGGTCCGCTGATCAACGAGGCTGCTCTTGAGAAAGTGGCCGACCATGTGGCCGATGCCCTTGCTAAAGGCGGTGAGCTGATCTCAGGCGGCAAGCGCAGCGACGGTCCGGGCACGTTCTATGAGCCAACACTGATTGTCGGAGCAACCGCAGACATGAAAGTCGCGAACGAAGAGACATTTGGCCCCTTGGCAGCGCTCTTCAAGTTCGAGACCGAAGAAGACGCGATCAACCGGGCAAACGACACCGAATACGGCTTGGCCTGCTATTTCTACACCCAGGATCTCGGCCGGACCTTCCGCGTCATGGAAGCCCTGCAATACGGCCTTGTCGGCATAAACGAAGGCGTTATCACGACGGAAGTCGCGCCCTTCGGCGGCGTCAAGGACAGCGGCATCGGCAATGAAGGCTCCAAATACGGCCTCGATGACTATCTGAACATCAAATACAGCTGTCTCGGCGGCCTCGGCCTCTAAAGCGGTTACGCGGACCTGCGTAGAAGTTGCGCAAGGTCCGCAGCGCTCATTGGGCGCCCGAAGAGATAGCCTTGTCCAACACGGCACCCGAGACCGAGGAGCGTTTCCGTCTGTTCCTCGGTTTCAATGCCCTCCATGACTGTTTCCATGCCAAAGGCCTTCGCCATATGCAGGACAGCTTCAATGAGGGCGACGTCCTTCTTGTTGGTTGTCACCTTCGATATAAACATCCGGTCCAGCTTGATCTTGGAAAATGGATAGTTCTGGAGATAGGCCAGCGACGAATATCCGGTGCCAAAATCATCCAGAGAGAAGCAACACCCTAGCTCGGCGAGCTCTTGCATGCTGGACCGGACATCAATGGTCTCGTCGATAAACAGCGATTCTGTAATTTCCAGATCGAACCGTTTCGCCGGAAATTTCGTGGCCTTGAGCGCATCCTCAACGGTGGCGACAATATCGCCCCGCGAAAACTGGAGGGCGGACACATTGACCGAAAGATTGATGTTGCTGTCCCATTGACCGACCTCTTCCATTGACCGGTGCAAGGTCCAGGCTCCCAATTCGACGATAAATCCGTTTTCTTCGGATATCGGAATGAATTCCACGGGTGAGATTTCACCCAATTCTCCGTGCCGCCAACGCAGCAGGGCTTCCACGCCAATGATTTCCCGGCTCCGCAGATCAATCAGCGGCTGGTAAACCATCCGGAGTTCGTTCCGTGAAATCGACTTGAAGAGCTCGGTTTCCAGGCTCCGGCGCCGCTGCAACGTGTCATTCATTTCCGGGCGGAAAGCCACGCAGGCCAGCTGAGCACTTCTTCGCGACAAGGCCAGCGCGTTGCCGGACTTTTTCAGTAGCTCGTCTATTTCGGACGCGTAGTGGTCGACGATATACCCGAAATCCAGCCGGACAGAGATCCGGGATCCCTCGATCATATAATCTTTGCCAACGACTTGTTGCACCGTCTCCAGGAACCGTTCAGCGCAGACCTCCCCTTCTTCGGAAATATAGGCTGCAGCAAATACATCGGCCGTGAGCGCAGCCCAGGTCACCTCCGTCCCGAAATGCTGGGTCACGCGGTCCGCAATCGCTTTTCGCAATAAATCCCCGTAGGAAAAACCCAGTGAGGCGATGATCTGGTCAAGGTTGGAAATCGAGAACTGAACAAGACACAGGATTTGCCCATCAAATCCGGTACTTTCGACGGTTTCCGGCACCTCGTCTTCAAAGCCATTCCGGTTGAACAGTCCCGTGACAGGATCGAACCTCGCAAGATAAGCCAGCCTTTTATTGGCTTCGTATTCCTCGGTGATATCCCGGCAGGTCAGACACGCAAGCGCCTCATTTTCCCGTGCGTGTTTCCCTTTTTTGCTGGTCACAGTTTTTTCGGAGCGCGTTACCACATACTCAATAACGCGCAGTAATCCGTCTTCCCCGTTCATCTTGAGGAGTTTGGGTTCAGGTTTGCCCTTTGTTGTTTCGGATAGCACTGCAACGGCGTCATCCACCAGTTCAGTTGGCAAAACCTCGCGGCCAGATGCATTCGGAATGGCCTTCAAACCAAAGAGCTTTCGCGCGACTTCACTCGATGCCGTAATCTTCTCCGACCGGTCAATCACCATAATGGCATCGAAACTATCGTCAAAAACCTGTCCCAGCATGCGGACCGTGTTTCGCTGACTTATCTGGTAGAGCTGAGAGATCAGTTTTCTAAGGCCGAGTTCCTGAAAAATGATGACAATCGCGGAGGCTACCAGCAACACTTGCGCGGAGGCCGTTGATATCAGAACGGGACGTTCTTGAAGGGCAAAATACCCGCCAAGCTCCAAGAGCACCATGAAGCCGACCAGCACGGCCAGTTTAGTGCTGAGGCCTGTTCTTTTCGTTGTTGCGAGCAGCACAAACAGAAGAAGAACCGATAAAACAGCAGGCATTGCGCCACGGATAATCAACGCCCGGTCCTGCATGAGCGTTTCAGCGCCAAGTGCCTGAATCATCGCGCCAGGAAGGATGCCGTAGACGGGTGTTGGGAAGAGATCCCGCAGTTCCTGAGCGCTTGCTCCGATGATGACCTTTTTCCCAAAGAGGGTCGTATTGGCGACGTCTCCTTCTAGCACATCGATCATGGATACCCGGGGCATTTGATCAATGGCTATGCTGTAATCCAGCCAGAAGGCTCCCGAGGTTGCACCGGTATGACCACCGAGATAGGAAGCTGCGGATAACTCCTCGACCCCATTCAGTTCAAATCCGTAGATGTTTCGCCAGATCCGGCTATCAGCCTCTACCGGAACCATCACAACGACAGGCCAAGCGAACTTCAAAAATTCTTCAATAGGCTGGTTGAGAATCTCTTCGGATTCGTCTTCGGCCCCAGTTGCCGCTTGGCGGAACGCTGCCAGGCTGACATTTCCTGCACGTTCCATAGATGCTGCAAAAATTGCATCATCTTCTGGTGTAGAGGCTGAACTGAAATCAATATCGAAAACGATATCGCTGGCACCGGCTTCGGAAAGGTTATCGATCAGATCGGCGTAGGTGCGGCGCGGTATTGGCCATACACCCAGTTGCTCGAGCGACCTTGCGTCAATATCGACAAATAGCAATTCTCCGGTGACCGGACGCTCGGAGGCCGTGAACCTGTGTTCCCATAGCATCCGGTCAAGCCCGTCCGTAACGCGGACCGCTTGCAGCGCCAAAAGACCTGCCCCCATCAGGCTTGCAAACACGATCGCTGCAAGAAATCTCTTTAAGTCAGCCGAAATTGCTCCTAATCGCACTTTGCCCGCCCAATCCCACCTCTAATTGCTCGATACACTACGATTTGCACCCCTAAGGACGCTTTGGCATCAAGTTTCGGCTCCCCAACCGATAACTTGAACACGCAAACAACGATTGAGTTACAAACGACCGCCTGTATCAGCTCCGCCGTTACCGTTACCGTTACCGTTACCGTTACCGTTGTTACCGGAATTGCCGTTGCCGTTCCCGTTGTTGCCGGAATTGCCGTTGCCATTTCCGTTGTTACCGGAATTGCCGTTGCCATTTCCGTTGTTACCGGAATTGCCGTTGCCATTCCCGTTGTTGCCGGAATTGCCGTTGCCATTCCCGTTGTTGCCGGAATTGCCGTTGCCATTCCCGTTGTTGCCGGAATTGCCGTTGCCATTTCCGTTGTTGCCGGAATTGCCGTTGCCATTTCCGTTGTTGCCGGAATTGCCATTGCCATTTCCGTTGTTACCGGAATTGCCGCTGCCATTCCCGTTGTTACCGGAATTGCCGTTGCCATTCCCGTTGTTACCGGAATTGCCGTTGCCATTCCCGTTGTTGCCGGAATTGCCGTTGCCGTTCCCGTTGTTGCCGGAATTGCCGTTGCCGTTCCCGTTGTTGCCGGAATTGCCGTTGCCATTCCCGTTGTTCCCGGAAATGCCGTTGCCATTTCCGTTGTTGCTGGAATTGCCGTTGCCGTTCCCGTTGCCACTTCCATTATTACCAGCAGATTCGCCGCTCCCGGAGGAACTGCCCGCGCCACTGTTCCCGGTTCCTCCCGAGTTGCCACCAGCATTCTGTCCCTGACTGTTTGTCGAGCCTCCCGAAACGCCTTGATTGGTGGTGCTCGTAGACGGGCTCGGAACATTTCCGATTGACGGAGTGGCGAAAGCTGGAGCCCTTGCAGCGCCCGGTGACACTGCGGGCGCATTCACACCGGACACCGACAAGCCCGACCGGCTGCCGGGCGCACTTGACGCGCTCTGCCCCGGCCCAAGCGATGCGGTTTGCCCCGTCGCCAGATCGGAGACCTCGACAAGGCCACGTTCAACAGAGACCCGCGCTTCGCGGCTGTTCACGGAAACACCAAACCGCGTTCCCTTGACAACAGCGGCGAGAAAAGGGGTTTCAACGGTAAAATGCGGACGCCCGCGCTTTTGAACATCGACGGTCAGGCGGCCTGAGCGCTGAAGCAACGTGGTCTTTCGGTTATTGCTCCGGTACTTTGAAAGAGCAAACTTGGCGTTCGGGCCAACCGAGATGGTCTCTGCGCCGCGCGCGACCAGTGCCCGTGCGCCGGAACGCGTTGCCATGGTGTAACCGGGTTGAAACACCATACCGCGTTGAACGCGGAACGCTTTGACCTCGGGCGCCACAAAATAGACGACACCGGACACCCGCTTGACGACCCACTCAGCGCGCGCTTCAGAGACGGTTGACAGGACTGCAAATGCGCTAAAAAGAAATGCGAATACGCTGAGGCCCATCGGTCTGCCAGACGTCTTGTTAGCAAGGCGCTTATAAAACACCGTAGACACGTCTATTGACCGAATGGAAACCACGCCAGACACCGTATTTTAGATGATTATTGAAGCACCTTATAACATTGACAATTTTAACGTTAGGTGAAGTCCAGCAAACAGGGCGCGGAACATAAGTTGAACCCCGATGACATACTCATACTACCACAGCGATAAGGGCCAAGACTATCGCAACTATTTCCAACTGACGGTCACCTGCGTTGAGGAATTGATAAGACAGGCAAATCCCGGCTTCGATGCTGTCTAACGACAATCAAAACAACAGTTTTATTCAGCCTGTGAACCTTGAACGGCCACGCCAGCACTTAACGCTACGATTACCATAAGCAGAGAAAGCCCGGCGAACGTCACGGGCAAGCCGATCCCGTCCGCAACGAAACCGATCACCGCAGGCCCCAATAATATTCCGCCATACCCGGCTGTTGCGACCGCTGCAATCGCGGCGCCTTGCGGCATAACCTTTTGCCGCCCTGTCAAGCTGAAGAGCACCGGGACAATATTGCAGACCCCGACCCCGATTGCCGCAAATCCGATCAGCGACACAGCCAGGTTGCTCGCCGTTGCAACGAGCAGAATACCGGCAATGGTGATCACTCCGCCCCAAAGCAGGATATTTTTCGGGCCGAACCTGGCAACCACCCGGTCGCCCAGCAAACGACCGATCGTCATCGTGATTGAAAAACACATGAAGCCAATACCGCCCTGGGCAATGTCCACCAGCCCCTGATCTGTGATCAGCGCAGCGCTCCAGTCCAGAACAGCTCCTTCGGTCAAAAACGTGATGGCGATGAGGAGTGCCAGAAGCAGAACAACGCCTTTCGGGAAAGCCCCGCCCGTTGAAGAACCGCCCGTGCGATTAGGGAGCAGCCGGGGGGCCGCTACAATCAGAAGCAGGAGGCTTGAAAGCGCAATCAGGCCAGCAGATGCGAACGGTGACAGGCCGAGCGTCAGGAAAAGCGTGACGCCCCCAGCCCCGGCAAATCCCCCAATGCTGAACTGGGCATGGAACCCCGACATCAGCGGTTTGTCCGATCCGCTTTCAACATCTACCGCATGAGAGTTCATGCCGACTTCCATGACACCGAGGAAGCTCCCGAACAGAAAAACCGCGATGGCCATGAGCGGGATCGTCTCTGAATACCCAAGAGCCGGAAATCCGGCAATCAAACCGATCCCGGACCCGACAATCACACGCCGGCTTCCGAATGCTGCGCATAACGGTCCGGCAAGCGGCATGAAAAGAACCGAGCCGATGCCAAGGCACAATAGCAAAAGGCCAAGGCCGGCATCATCAACGCCAAGCCTTTGTTGTGCGAACGGGATCAGCGGTGACCAGGCTCCCATGGTCAGTCCGCCAATGAAAAACACCAGCCGTGTTGCAAGCCGCGTTTCGAACCGGTTGAGGCTCAAGGCAGCATCATGACCCGTCACCGGTCGCAGTCCTTTTGTGTTTTGCAGGGCCCGGCTTGCGATCCAAAATCCTAGGTCGCCGGGGTCAGAATTTCGCTTTCAACAGAGCGGAAAACGTCGACATGGTCAATGTTCATCTGCTGGATGCCGCACTTGACCGCCAATTCGAACACGTCGCGATCATCACCGTCATAAAAGAGCTGTGTGATGAGCCCTGCATCCCTTGCTGAAGCGGCAAGATCAGGGTCGAGGTTGTGCGCTTGAAACTCCAAAATTGCCGCGCCTTGCGCGACCGCCCTTTCCACCGAGCCCACATGATCAAACAAGACCATGAGCCGGAGATCAGGAACACGGGCCCGTGCCTCGGCGCGAATGGCTTGATCAAAGGAAAACGTCCAGGCTGTTTCAAGGAGACCATTGGCCTGGAGCATGTCTCTGACCTTCGCCGGATCTCCTTCTTTGATCTCAGCATAAACCGCAATCCGGTCCCGGCACGCCTTCAGGAATGCCTCAAACCGCGGCACACGTTCGCCGGAAAACTTTTTTGAAAACCAAGTGCCTGCATCCAAACGGTCGATCTCGGATGAGAGCTTGTCGGCAAACCGGCCCGAGCCGTTCGTGGTTCTATCCAGCGTGTCATCGTGAAAGACGTAGAGGACACCGTCGCGTGATGGACGGACATCGAGCTCAACCACTTCCGCGCCTGCTTCAATCGCTTTTTCCAGAGACGCCAGTGTGTTTTCCGGGGCTTTGAGGCTGAGGCCACGATGGCAAACAATAGCTGCACGGTTCACGGATATGCTCCAGAAGGTTCGGGGTCAAAGCACCAGCGATGTTGAAGGGAAACGAATCTCGAGCGACCGAGACACGAAAGGAATGCCTGAAGACTTTGATGCCTTCATGACACATATCACGTTCATCAAACCATAGATTGTTTCAAGGTCAAAAGCGGCCGCTTTGGTCACTATTAACTGTTGCCGAGCGCAGTTGTGGATCTCACAGAAACTTCCAGTCTTCTCGATAATTCGACGAGTCGTTTTCCCGAACCATCCGGCGACATTATGACAAATTGTTCACCTTGAATGAACAGTCAGTCAAATTGCAGCTTTTGAAATACAGCTTATGTGATGGATCAGCGTTCCCGATGGAACGTCTTCAACAGACTTATTGATGAGGTTCCAAAATGATCCGTCTTGCTACATCTGCCTTCGCCCTGTCCGTTCTCGCTGGCGCTGCTGTCGCCGAACCTGTTGCGTTCGACTTCGACAAATCCCACTCCAACCTGTCCTTCACGTACGATCACCTTGGTTACTCCACCACCGATGGCCGTTTTGGTGACTGGGATGGTACCCTTCTGATCGACAAGGAAACACCGTCCAATTCCTCAATCGAGTTCACCATTCAGATCGGCAGCCTCGATACATTCTGGGCAGACCGCGACAAGCACCTCCTGAGCGCCGACTTCTTTGACGCTGAGAAGTTCCCGGAAGCGACCTTCAAGAGCACAAGCGTTGAACAAACCGGGGAGAAGCAACTTGAAGTCACCGGCGATCTCACCATCAAAGGCATCACGAAGCCGGCGACCCTGACCGTTGATGTCAAGGCAATGGGTGAGCATCCGATGGCGAAGAAGGAATCGGTTGGTTTTGCCGTAAACACCGTGATCAAACGCTCTGACTTCGGCATGGACATGTTCGTGCCCTATGTAGGTGACGAGGTCACGATCACGTTCCACACAGAAACGCTGACGACTGCCGCAACAAACTAATCCGCGAAGATGCGGGGAGCCTTGTTGAGGCTTCCCGTTTGCCGAAGGAAACCGCCATGTATCGCAATACGCCAACCGGTTATGGCCGGATAGCCATTTTCTTTCACTGGACCATGGCCCTGCTGATAATCGGCATGCTCGCCTTCGGACTTTATCTCAAGCAGCTGCCGCAGACCGACCCGAACCTTTTTCAGTTCTACCAACTGCATAAGTCATTCGGCTTTGTCGTTCTGGCCCTTGCAGCATTCAGACTGATTTGGCGTCTGGCAAATCCTTCGCCGAAACTGCCTGCTGAAATGCCGGCTCTTGAAAAACTTGCAGCTCATCTCGGCCACATTGGGCTCTATGCCCTGATCTTCGCAATGCCGATCACAGGCTGGTTCATGGTGTCAGCATCGCCCTGGGGCATCCCGACAGTGGTGTTCAACGTTCTGCCGATCCCACACCTGCCGTATCCGGAGGCCCTTGGAACAAAAGAACAGGCCGAAACCTTTTTCATGATCCTCCATGAATACGGTGCGTATCTGTTAATCGCCCTGGTGGTTGTTCACATCGCTGCCGCACTGAAGCACCACTTCATTGCGAAGGACGACACCTTGAAGCGGATGACATCAACCGAGCCGGCCCAAAACGCGCTTAAATCACATTCTGAGAAAGCCAAAGCATGACACTGAAATCACTTGCACTCATCAGCTGCACCTTGTCTTTCCTGACCGTGCAGCCCGCGCTTGCCGCGACATGGACCGTTGACCCGGCGCAGAGCACACTTGGGTTCGAAGTCCAGCAAGGCAGCAGCGCTTTGACAGGACGATTTACCTCCTGGGACGCTTCAATCGAGTTTGACCCGGACGCGCCGGAGAACGCCGATATTTCGGCAACCATCCGTCCGGCCAGCGCCTCCACCGGCAACGCCCAGTTTGACGGGACCCTGCCGAATGGCGATTGGTTTGACACCGCCGCGTTTCCGGACGCGACCTTCACCGCCGACAGCGTCGAACGGGTGGAAGGCGACAGTTACCGGGCAAACGGAACGCTCACGATCAAGGGCGTGTCCATGCCGCTCGTCCTGGACTTTACACTGGCTATCAATGGCGACACCGCCACAGCCAATGGCGTGGCGACTTTAAACCGTATTGAATACGGCCTTGGATCCGGTGTCGGAACAGATACCGTCGGCGATGCTGTCACTGTCACGCTCAATCTGACAGCGACCCGCTGACAATTCCTCGATCAGACCAAATCATGAGACCGCGGCGCTTGGCGTTCGCGGTCTTTTTGCTTAAGAACACGCCACAGACCTTTTGCCAGGGCTGATCCGTCAGCGCCTAGCCAGATCAGGAAGGCTTTTTTGCATGAACGCGCCCGTCACCCCGCCAGACTATCAGCACAGCGCCCTCTTCCCGCAAGGCGAAGACACGACGCCCTATCGCAAGCTGAGCTCTGACCATGTTAAAACAGCCGAATTTAACGGCGAAGAAGTTTTGGTCGTCGAGCCGGAAGGCCTGCGCCTTCTTGCCGAAGAGGCTTTCAAGGACATCAACCACTTTTTGCGCCCGGGGCACCTCGAACAGCTGCAGAAGATCCTCGATGATCCGGAAGCCACTGAAAACGACAAGTTCGTCGCCTTTGATCTCTTGAAGAACGCCAACATCGCCTCCCATGGAGTCTTGCCGATGTGCCAGGACACCGGCACGGCGATCATCATGGGCAAGAAGGGCCGCCGTGTGTGGACCTCCGGCGGCGACGAGGCAGCGCTCGGTGAAGGTGCGCGCGATGCCTATTTCAAGAAGAACTTGCGCTATTCGCAGCTCGCGCCGATCTCCATGTTCGAGGAGAAAAACACCAAGAACAACATGCCGGCGCAAATCGAGCTCTATTCAGAAGGCGAGGACGCCTACAAGTTCCTGTTCATGGCCAAGGGCGGTGGATCTGCGAACAAGACCTTCCTCTTCCAGGGAACACCGTCGCTCCTGACCCACGACCGCATGATCGACTTCCTGAAGGAAAAGATCCTGACGCTCGGGACAGCGGCCTGCCCGCCCTATCACCTGGCGATCGTCATCGGCGGAACCTCAGCGGAGATGAACCTGAAGACGGCGAAATACGCGTCAGCCCGCTATCTCGACGGCCTGCCGACCGAAGGCTCGGAAGCCGGACATGCGTTCCGGGATCTCGCGATGGAGGAAGAGATCCACAAGCTGACCCAGGCAACCGGCGTTGGCGCACAGTTCGGCGGCAAATACTTCTGCCACGACGTCCGCGTGATCCGCCTCCCGCGCCACGGCGCCTCCCTGCCGATCGGTCTGGCCGTGTCCTGCTCCGCCGACCGTCAGGCCGTCGGCAAGATCACCAAGGACGGAATTTTCCTGGAACAGCTTGAAATGCATCCGGAAAAGTATCTGCCGGAAATCACCGATGATCACTTGGGCGGTGACGTCGTCGAGATTGACCTCACCAAATCGATGTCCGAGATCCTCGGGGAACTCACAAAGCATCCAATCAAGACCCGTCTCTCCCTGACCGGAACACTGATCGTTGCCCGTGATGCGGCCCACGCAAAACTGCGCGAACGGCTGGAGGCCGGCGAGCCCCTGCCCGACTACATCAAGAACCACCCGGTTTATTACGCAGGCCCCGCCAAGACCCCTGACGGCATGCCCTCCGGCTCCTTTGGGCCGACAACGGCCGGCCGCATGGACGCCTATGTAGATCAGTTCCAGGCTGCCGGTGGCTCGATGGTGATGCTGGCAAAGGGCAACCGCTCCGCTCAAGTCCGCCGCGCCTGCCAGGCCCATGGCGGGTTTTATCTCGGCTCCATCGGCGGCCCGGCAGCCCGGCTTGCCCAGGACTGCATCAAGAAGGTCGAAGTCGTCGAGTTCGAGGAACTTGGCATGGAAGCGGTCTGGAAAATCGAAGTCGAAAACTTCCCCGCCTTCATCGTCGTCGACGACAAGGGCAACGACTTCTTCAAGGAGCTGAATTTGGGGTGATGCTACCAGCATGAAGGCATGCGCGCATATTGCACAATTTAATCCAAACGGAACCCGCTGGTAAGATCGCTGGCGGGTTTAGTTTTCGATGACGCAATAGTAACTTATGAGAGTATTATGCGGAAAATACAATATATGGTATAATAATTCCTCGATACTGTGAGGGGGAATGGACCCATGTTTTTAGTGTTTAGAGCATCTCTACTCATCTTCGGTCTAGGCTTTGTATCAAGCGTTGCCATTGCCGCAGAAACAAAACAGTCTCAAGATCCAACCCTGGTCTCAACAAGGGCAGCTTTGGCAAGCGGCTGCTCGGCATCCTGCCAACCGCAAGGCAATGGGCGCGGCCCACTAACTTGTTCAGCAAGCGGTGCCGCGGCTACCTGCAGCCAACCAGCCGCCAGTCAGGCGCTTTGTACTGAGGGAAACCCTGTTACCAGCACTACAGCCTGCAATTGCTCGGGCGGTCAGGTAAGGATTGGGGGGATCAACGTGGCTGCCCTGACTTGTACTACGAGTCCGTAGGCCGACCGGCGCCGGCAACAGCGGTAATGACCTCTTTAACAACATGAATCCGGGGGTGAGGCCGGACGCATTCCAGTGCACTTCGGTGAAACCACTTTGTTCAGATAGAAACCGCAAACCGCCGGCTTACGAATTATTTCTCCACTAACCTCTGATTGTTATCGTAAAGGCGATACAAAAATTCGCTCGGAGCTTTACGTGTTGAGCCGTTCCCTTTTCAAAAAACATAAGCGCACCACGCTTCTAGGTATCTGTCTACTTTCCGTATGCGTGTTTGGTCTGTTCTTCGTGGATGCAGACAATATCCGGACCAGTTATCGGGCTCCATGGGCCGTAGAACTTCTTGGTGTAACTGGAGCCCTTTGGCTGTTTCGTGTTGCTGGGGTTCTCGTATCTTTTGGACTTGTGCTCGGTCTAAAGGCTGATTTTCGGGCAGACAAAAGAGTGGATCGCATTGTAACCCAGAGAAATTTGCTCGATAAAAGTGCGCGCCGCGATCCGTGATTTAGCGCGAGAAAATTCGTCTTTGGACAGAAAATGTTCTATCAACCAATGATATAGAACCCGAATATAGAATTGTGGCGGCCACGTTTTTGAAAACGGCTGCAGGACCGACGGAGCGGTCCTGAAGATCGATCAATATCTTAGTTGAGCTATGCGTCACGGATTGACGACAACATAAACGGTCGTTCCGTTCTCAGTTACGGCCTGATAGTACACACCACCACAATTGTAATAGGCATTGTACGGCGAGCAACCGGAGATGTTTTGCCGGCGGTTGACCCGTCGGGACGTGCGGCGGGCGGTGCGGCGTGCGGCGTTTCGTGTTGCTGTCTGCGCATCTGCTTCGCTGACTGAAATTGTAATAGGGCTTCCGGAGCGGACGTCGTCGATTTTGACTTCACCGACATAGCCGACGCAAAAGGCAGCAGCGGCAAGCGTAAGAGCTTTGGTATTCATTGGATTTTCCTTTGATCTTCAGGCCGCGCCTTGGTTCCTGGCAAGTCAGCGGCGTGTTCGTTGTGTTAGAGAAATGCGATCCGCTAGGGTTCAGTCGTTCTCAGTGGCGTTTTCGTAGGCATCATGCCGACGGTTTACTCGGCGGGATGTGCGGCGGGAGGTGCGGCGTGCAGCATTTCGTGAGGCAGTCTGCGCATCTGCTTCGCTGACTTGAAAGGTGACCGGACCACCTTGCTGGATACCGGAGAGGTCGACTTCACCGATGAAGCCGATCGAGAACGCGGCGGCGGCAAGGGTCAGGGCTTTGATGTTCATGGGTTCATTCCTTATTTGGTCAAGCCGCGGGTTCATTCCGATGGTTCGGCGGCTGGTTTCTGAGTGTTCCGGGTGAGTAATCTATGAGAGATCAGTCGTAGGAATTTTGCCGACGAGACGTACGGCGGGCTGTCCGACGTGCAGTGTTTCGTGATGCTGTTTGCGCATCTGCTTCGCTGACTTGAAAAGTGACCGGACCACCTTGCTGGATGCCGGACAGATCGACTTCACCGATGAAACCGATTGAGAAAGCGGCGGCGGCAAGGGTTAGGGCTTTGATGTTCATTTCACTGTTCCTTTGAATTTCAACCGCCCCAAAGGGCAGTCTTGTTTGTTGACACAGCGAATATGGTTGAAACTCAGAAGACGTTCTTTTGGCTTCTGGACACCTGTTTTTGTGTTTTGGCCAAAGTGACGTAACTGGGAAAAATCCAGTCCTCGGCATCCACTCTAGAACCCGTTCTCAGGAAGATACTAATTTAAATCAGCTACTTAGAAACATAGTCGCGCAACCATATTGGTCGATCCATCCTTCAAAACCGCATGTATCGCAGCCTCAGGCACGGCCGTTTGTTTGGCTTATGACACTGCAAACAAAAAAGCCCGGGCAAACCGCCCGGGCATTTTTGCTCATTGTACTCGGGTCTCAGTGTCCGGAACCAGCGAGGCCAATTCCAGCGGCCAGGCCAAGCCAGGCTTTGATCCGAATACCGACGGCCTTGATGATACCAAGAGCTTCGATCACATGAGCCGTGACACTTCCTTCCAGAGGACCTTTAAGGTGTGTCGTATACGCCTGGACAATGCAGCCGCTGCCCGGCACAAGGAGTTCCTGATGCTCCGGATAGACCAGATCAAGGTGAGCCACGATCTGACCTCGCTTTGCCCGTTCTGCCGGTTCCATCAGCCGGCCACTCGGTGTCATCTGGCCAGCGGAAATCGGTATCTGGATGCGGGTGATCCGCGCCGGCAGTACAGTATTGTTCATCGCAATGTTGAAGTTGCTTTCGCAGGCAATCTCGGCTGCCATGCCTTCATATATTTCGCGGCGTGACACCTGCGAGAAACCGGCGACAATCCGTCCGCTTTGAGATGCCGTGCGATCGGGCACAATCACCATTGCCGGGCTCATGGCAGCAGGAGTTGCACGAGCTCCAACGTTGAGTGCCAGCTGCTCAACAATCCCATCAACGAAACTGAGCACACGAGTTCTTTCCAACTCCAACTGGGCTTGTTTGAGGGAAGCTTTGGCACTTTCCAGCTGCGCCGGGATGATGGCTTCGGCCTGAACCTTTGCGGCAGAAAGTTTGCTTGTCGCGGCATCCACTTCGGCAGAACGCGTTTCGCGCTGTGATTGTGCCCGTTCGAATTGGCTGGGTTGATAGGCAGAAGATTTGCGCTGTTTCAGTTCCTGATGATCCGCAAGAGTGATTTCGGCCTGCTTCAGGGCTGCCTCTGCTGCGTCAAGGGCGGCTTCAGCTGTATCGACTTCAAAATGTGCCGCCACGATGGCTGCATTGATTTCGTCGATCTTGCGTTCCGCCAATTCGACCTTGGCCAGTTCAGACGCATTTTCGATGGAAAAGAGCGGTTCGCCGACGGTAACGTGATCGCCGCCTTTGACAAACACCTCGGTAACCGTCCCACCGGTCTCTGCAACCACTGGCACTGTCCGAAACGGGACGATGCCAGTGTAGGATTTCGGATAGTAATAAAAGACAGCGAAAAACACGATCAAGGCCAGAATAAACCACAGGAACAGCGCACGGTGAACGTTGTATAGGGTGATCGGGAGCCCCTTCCAACGCAGGTACATCACGCGCAGGACAAAGGGGAAAGAGGTGACGAGAAGCTCGATCATTGGGCTGCCTCCACATCTTCAGGCCGCCACCACAACATGAAGTCGCGCGCAATTGCGGTCAAAATAAGCGCCGCAGGGAGAAGCACGCTGAAATGGCTGAGCGCCGGCATGATTTCGAAGGCCAGTGCAACCGTCAGCATCATCGGGATTGTGGTGCGCAGTGGAGTGTTCTTGGAGCGGTGCTCCGCATAATGGTCAAAGCGCGCATAAAGATGCACGACCAGAAGAATCGCCAGAAAGAAGATGACAAGACCAACCCAAGCGTACCAGTCACTCTCGCCGGGCGGGACCCACCATCTTGGCTCGGCGCTTGCCGCGGCTGCTTGTGTGGTCATGGCGCCGAACACTGCAAGGCCCGGCAGAAGTTGTTTTTTCACGATGTATGTCCTTTGCTTCAACTCACAAAGCCGCCCCCCTTGGGCAGCATCGTCGGGTTACGCCGGACATTTGGGGCAGGTAACCGATCCGTTCTTTTGCCATCTGGCCAACGGTTTTTTCATTTTGGACAATTACGAAGAAACCCTGATTCATCCCCTGAGTCGCAAGGAGCAGCAGACGTGCCACGCATTAGCGCCTATCGTTTGAAACATCTTGGCCGGATCTATGCCAAGGAGCCCGCCGTATCGATGCCATTCGAGATGGTCTTGAGTCAGGTCGGGATCGATCCCGGAGTGCTGACCGATCCTGACGCAAAGATAGAGCTGACTGCCGAGGCGCTGGCCGTGCAACACACCTGCCACGTGCTTGGCGACCCAACGTTCGCCGCCCGCGCTGGCCTTGCAACAGAAGGCGCAAAAACGCTCGTTGCCTATTTGGCAAGAGCCAGCGAGACGGTCCGGCAGGTTTTAGAATTTGCACAGAAGTACTATGCGCTTGAAGATTCAGACCTGCAGTTCAGACTTAAGATCTCAGAAGAAGGTCCGGTTGTTGCGCTTCAAAGCAACGTTCTGGCGGGGCACCAGGCGCCGCGCCACCGAGAGCTTCTGGTTTGCGGAATGTATATGCGGATCCGTCAGATTGCTGGTCCCGAGTTTGGCCCGCTTGCCCTGCTCTTTGAGGAAAACGATCCTGAACACTGCAAGGCACTTTGCGAACATGTGGACTGCAAGGTGCTTTGCGGGCAACCGGTAAGCGGCGTCCGGCTGCCTGTAGGCGGGCTGGACTACCCGATCCCCACCGCTGACACGGCTCTGCTCGACCACCTCATGGCCCATGGCGATGCCCGGCTAGAAAAGGTACCACAGGAGACCTCCAGCCTGTCCTCAAGGGTCATGAACCTTGTGAAATCGCGCCTACCCGGCCATTTGCCAAGCGGCGATGAAGTCGCCGAAGAACTCTGTATGACCCGCCGCACGCTCACGCGGCATCTGGCGGCCGAGGGGACAAACTACAAATCGCTCGCGGAAGCCGCCAGAAGCGATATGGCCAAGCAAATGCTCCTGAGTGAAAGCAGTATCGCACAGGTTGCCTTCCTGCTCGACTTTGGTGATCAGGCGGCCTTCTCAGTCGCCTTCAAACGCTGGACCGGAACGACACCTGCGCAATTCAAGAGGACCAACGGATAACTTGTGACAGAAGACAGCTCGGATTTTCTTGCAGTATTATTTGAGCTCCAACGTTTTAATGCCGTTAGATACACGGCCTCAAAGAACCCCACTATCAATTACCCGAACTCTGGCAATTGACAGAGATGAACGGCCGAAAATCGTTGGCATCTGGAAGGTTTCAGAGAGTTTCCCGGCGCGAATTGAACCAAGGTTACAGACGAGCGCTTCGACCCGGTTAAGCGTAAATTTCACAGGATTGAGAACCGCCAGACATCAACGCATCCTAGGTCAGATTGCGATCGATGAGGTGCGCCGTGCGACGACCGATTTACGCATTGTGGTTCCGCCCCCGCCCAGATGCGGAGCCATCTGAAAAAACGGACGGAAAAGAGCTCGCGGCCCGCATGGAGCGGTTCTCCGTCGCCACTTTCCCTTTTTATCTGATGCTCTCCTTAAGCGCGGTCCTGGCAACGTTGGGCCTGGTTGCCAACAGCACCGCAACAGTGATTGGAGCAATGATCATTGCGCCCCTGATGGCGCCCATTCTGAGCCTCGCATTTGGCATAGCGACCTACAACTGGGCGCTGATCAGACGTTCGGCTGTCACCGTTCTGGCCGGAACAGTGTGTGTGGTGACGATCGGGTATCTCGGGGTGATGGCTATTGGCGCCCGGATCGTAGGACCGGAGATTCTTGCAAGAACCAGCCCGTCGATGATTGATCTCGCCGTTGCCCTCGCTGCGGGCTGCGCTGGCGCCTATGCGCAAACCCGGCCCAGCATCGCCGATTCCATTGCCGGGGTCGCGATCGCGGTTGCCCTTGTCCCTCCCCTTGCTGTTGCCGGAATTGGCCTGGCCTTGGGCAGCAAGGCAAGCTCTGAGATCGGTCTGCGTCTCGACGAGTTCGGTTTGCAGGATGCGGGCATCGATGTCGCAGCTGGAGGGGCTCTGCTGTTCTTAACGAACCTTGCTGGCATCATTATCGTCGCCGCACTGGTGTTTCTTTTGCAGAACTATGGCCAGAGGAAGAAGGGTCTCGCCTTACTGATCGTTGCGTCACTTGGCGGCTACTTCCTTGTGCCTCCGCTCAACACGGCCTTGCACGAAATCTATGTCAAAAACCGTCTCTTGCGGCTGGTGAACAAAAATCTGGAACGGGAACCCACCTTTGGTTCCAAAGGCACCGAGGTGCGGATCCAAACTGTCAATGTAGGCTATCGCAACGACCATTTGTTCATCCGGGTCGACCTTCTGGCCGACCGCAAAAAGCTGGCGCAAGCACAAGAGAATCTGGAACGTTTCAGTGCCCAGCTGGCAAAGGACATTGGCGAAGACGTCCTTATAGAGGTCGACATCGGCGCCATAGATGTCATGCGCTTGCGTGCGCTCGGCCGCGGGAGTTGATGTTTCCGCGCCAAAACCACGCGCATGCCCCGACTGACCCGCGCGGCACAGCACGACCATCAATCCTGATCTTCAGTGTCGGATTTCAACGTCTCACCTGAAGTTTCGGCGTCCGTCCGCTTTAACGGTTTCAGCGCCACACACATTTGCCGGATGTGAGATGTTCTTTTGCCGCCGTACTGTGCCATGATGTCCTCCCAAAGATCTTCAGTTCAACTGAAATAAGACTACCCAAGGCGTGTCCTTCATGACGTGATGGTCGTCACATCCGGGCGGAGTAGGACCTTCCGGTCCATTCCGGTTTTGATGTGAGACAGGTCATTTACTCAGACAACCGGTCTTGCAAGATGTCACCTGCCCGGCCACAACTCGTTCATTGCCAAACCTTGCTGGATGCACCGATGACCCAACCCGTTGATGCTGCAGACCGCCGCGCGATCCGCCCGGTGATTTGTTATCCGAACGATACCCTGCCTGCCCCTGACCTGACGCTTTATGGAAAGGCGCGAGAAGGTGCGGAAAAGATTGGCGAGGTGACGGTGCCTCCGCGAGAAGCCGCGAGCATTGAAATCCCGGTAGGATGTTTTTTGAAGATTACGTCGATTGAGGGCCCACAGGTTGGCGACCTCAATCTCTTCAACAGTGCTGATCTCAGCGAACGGTTTTATTCCGGCAAGACGCGCGCACTCCATGGCACGCATGTGACCACTGGGGACCGGCTCTGGTCGAACTTCCCGACCCTACGCCCGCTGGCAACCGTCACCACCGATACCCTCGACTGGTATGGCATCGACGAATTCGGCGGCTCGGTGCATGATGTGATCGGAACGCGATGCGACCCCTATACCGGCCGTGCGCTTGGCGGTCCTGATTATCACCATTGCTGCCATTCCAATTTGACCCGTGCGCTCGCTCAGACCAAAGGCATGAGCCTGGAAGAAGCCGAAAACCACGTCCATGATGTGCTGAATGTCTTCATGTGCACCGGTTTTACCCGCGACACCGGTCAGTACTTCATGAAGGCCAGCCCAGTCCGGCCAGGCGACTATCTTGAGTTTTTTGCCGAAATCGGATTGCTCGCCGTCATGAGCGCCTGTCCGGGCGGCGATTGCGGGTCAGAACATTCGAGTGACACCGCGCCCTGTCATCCAATGCTCATGGAAGTCTTCAAGCCGCTCGATGGCCGTCTGGATGGATGGCAATCGCCTGAAATCAATCCGTATGATCGCACCCACGGGCTCTGACGCATGGGATTTGATTGGAAATTTTACTAAAGCGGCGGCAAAGTGTGTTCTGGATCACCAAAAAGAGTGACGGCAAAGACTAACTTATGCGTGTGCTGCCGGTTTGGACTGTACTGGCGCGCATGAATTGTTGCCGATGAGGCACAAATGTCGGTCGAAATACACCGATCACAGATACGTGAGATGAAAGACGCGCCTCGATTCCGCCAATAGTGTTAACGGTACGGCAAGAACGTCATTTTATCTTTGAGGAATGGATTCGCCTCTCCGTCAGGAGGCTGGGTGTCTACGGGGATATGTTATGAAAAAACTGTTTTATTTGGTTTTGGCACTCGCGATCAGCGCGATCATGTTCGAAACCCCTGCCAGTGCGCAAGGAACCTACTTCGATCCGGTGAGCAAACGCTGGCTCACCATGAAATACCATCCAGGCGGGCCTTCCCCGATCAAGCGCAAGCGCGTGCGTTATGACGGTCCTTACAGCCCGGGCACCATTGTCATCGACACGTCCGAGCGCCGCCTTTACCATGTTCTGGGCAATGGCCGCGCCATGAAATACGGCGTGGGTGTCGGCAAAGACGGTTTCCAGTGGGCCGGGACACACCGCGTGACCCGCAAGGCTGAATGGCCGAGCTGGACACCGCCGGCGCAGATGCGGGCCCGCGAGCGTGCCAAGGGCCGGATCCTTCCGGCGCACATGAAGGGTGGCCCGAACAACCCGATGGGTGCACGCGCGCTCTACATCGGCAACACCTTGTATCGTATCCACGGGACCACGGAACCGTGGACGATCGGCTCAGCGGTCTCTTCCGGGTGCATCCGGATGGCGAATGAGGATGTCATCCATCTTTACAAAAGCGTGGATGTCGGCGCGAAAATCATTGTGAAGCGCTGATCCGTCAGCCACATGTCATCAAGAAAAGGCCGGGACATCCCGGCCTTTTTTATTGGCGAATAGCCTGGTCAATCAGCACCTTTGCCGCCGCGTGTGCATCGCGGGCCGGTGTTTGGGAGTACCCCATGCGCGCTGCAACGATGGCGCCCTCAATCAAAAGCATCAACTGGCGGCCCAGCTGATCCGGCAAATCTGCTCCGGCGGCCTTGGCCAATCCAATCAAGTCGTTGAGCAGGAGCCGTTTGTGTTCGCGGGCCTGCGCCGGGATCGCCGCTTCGCCGTCAGAGAACTCCGAGGCTGCCTTGATGAACAAGCAGCCGTGAAAATCCGGCTGGTCGAACCACTCCTGCAACAGTTCGAAAACCGCCAACAGTTGCTGATCCGGCGCGCCTGAGAACCGGTCAAGTTTCCGGTGCATCCAGTTACGGAACGTCTCATCCCGAAGCCGCAAGGTCGCCAGGATCAGTTCATCCTTGTTCCGGAAGTGCTTGAACATCGTTGTCTTGCTGATGCCGGTCTCAGCCACAAGCGCATCCATGCCGGTTGCCTGAAATCCATCCCGATCGAAAATCTCTTGGGCTTTATGAACCAGTTCGTCGCGTTTACTCGGGCGCATACCCACTCCTATATGTACTGATCAGTATATATATTACGATTGATATTCTGTTCAATTCAATTTTTAGGATTCGATATTTATGGCTTATTTTCAGATACTTATACATATTTTGATGAATTTAAAACGATCCAACTCGAAAAATATGTCCAATTCCCCTTGAATTAATGAACAGATCAGTACATTTACAGCTCATCAAAGTGAACAGAACGGTACATTTACTGATTGGAGACCTGTCATGGCACGCGCATTGTCAACCATTGCCTTTACCCCGGCTGTTCGGGCGCGGCAAACGGAAGAAGGTTCCCGGGAGGCTTACGCCCCGCTCGATCTTCCGGAGGCGGACAGCGGCGATCGGCTGGGCCCAGCAGAAGCTGCCTTCATCTCCGAACGTGATGGCTTCTATCAGGCGACCGTCTCCGAGACCGGTTGGCCCTACGTTCAGTTTCGTGGTGGACCACGCGGGTTCTTGAAGGTTATGGATGAAAAGACACTGGCCTATGCGGATTTTCGCGGCAACCGGCAATACATCAGCTCCGGCAACCTCAAAGAAAATGACCGTGTATCCCTGATCCTGATGGATTACCCCAATCGCCGCCGCCTGAAAGTCTGGGCGCGGGCCCGGCAGATTGATGCCAAGGACGATCCGAACCTGATCGCCGCTTTGCGCGAAGACCGATATCGCGGCCTGCCCGAACGCGCCGTCGTCCTGACGATCGAAGCCCTCGACTGGAACTGTCCGCAGCACATTCCGAAGCGCTACACGCTGGAAGAACTCGCGCCGGACATTCTGGCCCTTCAAAACCGTATTGCAGACCTCGAAGCGGAAAACGTGGAACTCAAAGACTTCCTGAAACCCGCAACCTAAGCCTGACGCCGGCAGTTTCCGGCGACTCACTAAAAACGGAGAATTCCCATGTCGCTGATTACCAGAACCCTTTCGGCTGCCTTGTTGGCAGCGGCCTTGACCATACCAATTGCGTCATCCAACGCCTCGGAGCGCGCCTCCGCGTTTGAGACCAGGTTTGGATACGAAACGATCGACGGTCTGCGAATTGCTTATCGTGAGGCCGGTGATCCCGCCAATCCGACTGTGCTGCTGCTGCACGGCTTTCCGACCTCGTCGCACATGTTCCGCAACCTGATTCCGGACCTTGCAGCGGACTATCACGTGATCGCACCTGACTTTCAGGGATTTGGCGCGTCCGACATGCCGTCCGCTGAAACCTACGATTATACGTTCGACAACCTGGCCGGTACGGTCGATGCGCTTCTGGAACGCAAGAACATTGAGAATTATGCGCTCTACCTGATGGACTACGGCGCACCCGTGGGCTACCGGCTGTTTGCCGATGCCCCTGACAGGGTGACGGGTTTCATCATTCAAAACGGCAACGCTTATGAAGAAGGCCTGCCGGAGTTTTGGGATCCCATTCGGGCCTACTGGGCCGATCCTTCAGAGGAAAATGCCGCCCCCCTGCGCGGGTTCCTCGCGATCGAAGGCACCAAATGGCAATTCACCCACGGAACCAGAAACCCGGACGCCATCAGCCCGGACAATTATTGGCACGTACAATACCTTTTGGATCGCCCGGGAAATGCCGAGGT
The DNA here is from genome assembly GCF_000158095.2 of Roseibium alexandrii DFL-11. NCBI lineage: Bacteria > Pseudomonadati > Pseudomonadota > Alphaproteobacteria > Hyphomicrobiales > Stappiaceae > Roseibium > Roseibium alexandrii. The sequence continues at coordinate 860,701 of NZ_CM011002.1, read as the reverse complement.
TCAACTGGAGCTGTTCTATGATTACCGGACCAATCTGACGCTCTATCCGGAATGGCAGGCTTTGTTCCGCGAGCATCAGCCGCCTGCCCTCGTGGTCTGGGGCAGGAAAGATCAGATTTTCCCGGCGGAAGGCGCCCACCCCTATCGGCAGGACCTGACCAATGTCGAGTTCCATCTTCTCGACACTGGCCACTTTGCCCTTGAAGAAGACGGGGCTTTCATAGCAGACGAAATTCGGGATTTCCTGGAACGCGAAGTCAACCCGTAACCAAACAGAGGCGGCGCGGTGAAAACCGCGCTGCCCATTTGCCGGTGTTCGATTGTCTATGGGGCAGGTACGATCTGCACTTCACCACCATGCAAAAAACACCCTAAGTCGAACCTGGAGAAATCACATGGATTCGGCTGGCGAACATCACCAAAATCGGGCAACTTTCTGCCGGAGTTTTCAAAGTCACGATCTATCTGCGCCAAGAAAACCATCTTACAGCCGCTGCTTTTTACGAACCGCGTTAGGACATGCAACTGCTCGTCCAGTGGCGGTGTCGTCCGGCTTTGGTCCAGGAGTTGAAGATAATCAATTAGGACAAGCGAGCAGCCTGGCGCTTGCTGCAGGCGGGCAACAATATGGTTGGCACAAATCTGGTCAGATACATCAATGATGGGATGCCGTGGTGACTGATTGCCACTCTCCCATAAGTGCGCAAATTCAGCCCGGATCTGATCCTCGGTGTAGTCCAGGGAAAATACGACGACTGGTCCACCTGCAACTGCCGCCCGGGCAACTAGCTTCAAGCCGAGCTTGGTCTTGCCCTGTCGAGGCCTGCCCCCGACGAGCAATGTATGCCCGGGGCGCATTTGATTAAGAACTTGGATATGCAGCGGATCAGTTTTGTATCGGTTTGCTAGAAGGCTCCAGTTTCGAAATCCTTCGTGTTGTGCGACCCGGTCCAGTGCCCTGTGAAGAGGAAGGCCCTCGTCTCGTACCAACTGATGAGCACGCTTTTTTAGACGGAAAATCGGAGTCGATAAGGTATCCATGTCATGACCTCCTGAAGCCATGCCAAATGCAATCCCTCCTCATGCAGCGCATGTTCAGTCGATCTAGAATGGGTCCGGCTCTGCAGGCTTACTGCTGCTCCATTGGAGGGGGACGGCGCGAGCCTCGCCTGGAGAACATCATACCCGATTCCCCCTTTGCATGTCACCGAACAACAGTTTGCAGCAACGCGTACGAATTACCGGCTGAGGCCCTTCTCACCGAGCTCCTGCAAGTACCCGCCCCAGTACTTTGACCGGTCCGTTGCCAGTTCCAGGAGATAAGTCCAGCTGAAAATACCGGAATTGTGCATGTCGTCGAAGTGAATGCGGACGGCGTAATTGCCCACTGGATCAATCTTCATGATCCCGACGTTTTTCTTGCCAGGGACGGTTTTCTTTTGCGACGGAGCGTGACCTTTCACCTCGGCCGACGGTGAACACACCCGCAGATATTCCGCACTCAATTCGTGCTGCTCCCCATCGTTGAAAGCAACGGTCAAGGTTTTGCGATCCTTGGAAACCCTGAGTTCAGTCGGCCAGGGGGCAGAAGAGTCAGTCATTTTGTCTGTGTCCGGTTAGGCAGAATTTGGTGGCGCGACGATACCGGGCGAATTCAACGGGTCAAGCTGCATCTTTTCCCGCTGATTTCACATCCTCATAGCCGTCGAGCGCAGCTTGGCGGGCCTTGCCATGGTCAACGATCGGATACGGGTAGGTTTCTCCAAGCCGGACGCCCGCCTCGCTCAAAACGCTTGCCGGGGCCTCGAAGGGCGAAAACAGGTGTTTTGTCGGCAGCTTGGCCAATTCCGGCACCCAGCGGCGCACGTATTTGCCGTCCGGGTCGAATTTCGGTCCCTGCGAAATCGGATTGAAGATCCGGAAATATGGTGCCGCATCTGCCCCGGAACCGGCGACCCACTGCCAGCTTGCTGAGTTGTTGGCAAGATCCGCATCGACCAGCGTGTCGCGGAACCAGGCTTCGCCGTGCTTCCAGTGGAGACGGAGATGCTTGACCAGGAAACTGCCAGCCAGCATTCGCACACGATTGTGCATGTAGCCCGTGTGCCAGAGTTCGCGCATCCCGGCATCCACCATCGGATAACCAGTCAATCCCGTTTGCCATTTCTTCAGATCCTCCTCGCTCTCCCGCCAGGGGTAAGCGTCGAAGGCAGGCCGCCAATTTTTCTCCGGCAGTTGCGGGTAATGGTAGAGGAGATGATAGGAGAACTCGCGCCAGGCGATTTCCGACAGGAATTTGTGCCCGTCACTGGAAAGGCTGGATTTGCGGGCGGTTGCATGCTGCGTTGCCGACCACACTTGCTTTGGCGAGATATCGCCGAAATGAAGGTGTGGCGAAAGGCGCGAGACATTCGGCAGGTCCGGCCGGTTGCGCTTGTCACCATAGCCTGACAATCCGTGGTCCAGAAATTCGATCAGGCGGTCTTTGGCACCGGCTGCTCCAGGCTGCCAGATGTCTTCCCAGCCTTCAGCCCAGTTCGGCTTCGTCGGCAGCAATTCCAGGTCGGACAGGTTATCCCCTCGATCATAAGCAGTGAAGTTGATCTCCGCCGGGGCAGGCAATGGATCGGGCACGCTGATTTTTTGAGCCGCTTTCCAGAACGGCGAATACACCTTGTAGGGGCCGCCGGTTTTTGTTTCGACATCCCAGGGCTCAAACAGCAATGACGCCTTGAAACTCTTGGCATCGATCAGGTCGGTTTTCAGGGACTCTTTCAGCGCACTGTCGCGTTCGATCGCATGGGGCTCATAACAGCGGTTCCAGTAGACGGCATCAGCGCCGGTCTCTTGAACGAGTTCCGGGATCAGATGCCGTGCGCTGCCGCGCAGAAAGACAAGACCCGGGAGGTCTTCCTTCAGCGCGGCCAGGCTGTGATGCAGCCACCACCGGCTGGCGCCGCCCAAGGGATGTTCATCGCCTGATTGATCCGGTGTTTCAAGAATATAGACCGGCAATACCGGGCCCCGCCGGGTTGCTTCATGAAGGGCCGGATTGTCGGAAACGCGCAAGTCCTGCCGGAACCAAACGATTGTAGTCATAACGCCTCTTTAATGTGTCTCTTTCCTACGCGGCCGCCCCTCTTCAGATCATTTTTCAATGACTTTAAAGGCACATGCTCCCAAAAATTGGACGACTGACCACATCACTTGATTTAGTGCGATTTCGTATTATATAGTACGATATCGCATCATATAGGAGCCTTCCATGTCAGTTTCCCGCCGCAAAACGCTCGCCCTACTTGGAGGTGGTCTTATTGTTGCCGCCACCGCATCGGCCGGTACATTTCTCGCTACCCGCACTCCAGAAAAGGCGCTCAAACCGTGGAGCAACGCCGGCGGATACGAAGATCCACGGCTGTTTGCCCTGTCTTACGCCTTGCTGGCACCAAACCCGCATAACCGGCAGCCCTGGCTGATCGAGTTGACTGACAAGAACGCCTTCCGGCTGCACAGAGATCCGGCGCGGGATCTCCCTCACACCGACCCTTACCACCGGCAGATCTTCATCGGTCTCGGCTGTTTCCTGGAGCAAATGGCCATTGCTGCAAGGCCCAAAGGCTTTTCGGCAGAGATTTCACTCTTTCCAGAGGGAGCTGATGGTCCAGTCGCGGATGTTGTGTTGGTAGAGAGAGCGGACTCAGATCCATTGGGCGCACACATGATGAGCCGGCGGTCCTGCAAGGAGCCGTTCCAGGACACGCCCGTCACTGCTGCCATGACGGCGGACCTTAAAACCTATGGCACTGTTTGGACAAATCCGGCGGATGTCGAAACCATCAAAGACCTGACCTGGCAGGCCTGGTTGACGGAAATGAACACCCACCGGACCTTGAAGGAAAGCGTTGACTTGATGCGCTTCGGCAAGGAGGAAATCAATGCAAATCCGGACGGCATTGATCTCGGCGGTCCGTTCCTGGAAAGCCTGATGGTGGCAGGTCTTCTAACCAAGGACAGCCAGCTGGACCCGGAGTCCACAGGATTTCAGGAAGGCGTGAAGATGTACCAGGCAATGCTCCATGCAACGCCCGCCTATATCAGCCTGACAACGCCGGCAAACACACGGCCCGATCAAATAGAGGCTGGCCGCCGCTGGCTAAGGCTCAACCTGGAAACGACACGTCTTGGACTGGCCCTTCACCCGGTGAGCCAGGCGCTGCAGGAGTTTGACGAAATGGCCCCGCATCATGCCGAAGCGCACCGCCTGCTTGCCAAACCGGGAGAAACTGTTCAGATGCTTGGACGATTGGGATTCGGGCCGCAAACCGCCCGCACGCCGCGCTGGCCCCTTGAAACACGGATGATGAATGGATAACGCGTCCCGCCATACGCTGTTCAGTTTTTTCAATGAAATCGGCATTATTGCCCAACTGAGCCGGGCTGCGATGGAAGCCCGGCTGCCGAAGGGCCTGACCCTGCCCCACTTCAGTGTGATCAACCACCTGATACGGGTAAAAGACGGTCAAACGCCCCTGGCACTTGCCAAGGCATTTCAGGTTCCCAAGACGACAATGACCCACACGCTGAGCGGCTTGCTGGATCACGGCTTGGTTGACATGCGCCCAAACCCAAAAGACGGCCGCAGCAAAACAGTCTGGCTTACCGAAGCCGGGCGTCAGTTTCGCGAGACGGCCATCCGCTCGATTGATCCGGACATGTCGGCGATAAAATCGGCAATCCCGGAGGAAAAAATCGCCGAAATACTGCCGATTCTCGCGGAAGTTCGCAGTTTCATGGATGCGTATCGCGACGAGAATTGAGGGCCCCTGGCGACTTGCAGAGCTCGCGCGCGATTGACAAAACTACACTATCGAGTTTACCCATAGTCCGGAACTGAACTGTTTGACTCCGGTTTTGTTTGAAAACATGCCGGTTTGTTCCATATGATGCAGGAGCGGGCGAAGACCCGTCGTCGAAGACAATTCTGAGGGAGAGCGGAACGTGACAGACGGCAATATCGTGGTTTCGAAACCGGCGGCACCAGAGACATCTGCAAGGCCCAAACCGATGATCGATCCCTTTGGCCGCGCCGTTTCCTATCTCCGGGTATCCGTCACTGACCGCTGTGATTTTAGGTGTGTGTACTGCATGGCAGAAGACATGACGTTCCTGCCAAAACGCGAAGTTCTCAGCCTCGAAGAGCTGGACCGCCTGTGCACCGCCTTCATCGAAAAAGGTGTCCGCAAGCTGCGCCTGACAGGCGGTGAACCGCTGGTGCGCAAAAACATCATGAGCCTGATCCGCAGCCTCGGGCGGCATCTGGACAGTGGCGCTCTGGAAGAGCTGACGCTCACCACCAACGGATCCCAGCTCGCCCGCTTTGCGCATGAGCTTTATGATTGCGGCGTTCGCCGCATCAATGTTTCCATCGACACGCTGGATCCGCAGAAATTCAAGGCGGTCACCCGCTGGGGCGATCTTGCCAAAGTCATGGACGGCATCCGCGTCGCCAAGGAAGCCGGGCTTGCTATCAAGATCAACATGGTCGCGCTCAAACAAGTGAATGAGCATGAAATTGAGAGCATGATGACCTGGTGCCATGAGCATGGGTATGATCTCACAATGATCGAAACCATGCCGCTCGGCGAGATCAACGAAGATCGCACCGATCAGTATCTGCCGCTCTCCACCGTGCGCCAGCGCCTGTCCGAACGCTTCACCCTGATGGACATCCCTTACAAAACCGGTGGGCCGGCGCGCTATGTCACGGTTGAGGAAACCGGCGGCCGCCTCGGCTTCATCACCCCAATGACTCACAATTTCTGCGAAAGCTGCAACCGGGTCCGCGTGACCTGCACCGGCCAGCTTTACATGTGCCTTGGTCAGGATGACATGGCGGACCTGCGAGCGCCTTTACGGGCATCTGAAGGCAATGAGCTGCTGAGTGCCGCAATTGACGAGGCCATTGGACGCAAGCCAAAGGGGCACGACTTTGTCATTGACCGGGAGCGTAATCAGCCCGCTGTTTCCCGGCACATGAGCGTCACGGGCGGGTAATCACCGACCTACGTCTTTCCAAGACGACACCAAGCGCAAAGCAGCACAAAACGTGTTGCGCGGCAGATCGACCGCCGTAGCTTGAGTGAACGCGCTTCAGGTCTATCGTTCACCGGTCTTCATATTGTGTGTCCTGGCGCTCGCCGAGGAAAACGGCGAGCACACACGCCAGTCCGAAAACGCCTCCGACAACCATGACCAGGATCATCGGCATCTCACCGCCCCCGGCAATGTCTGCCGAGAACATATAGGCGACGGCACTCGAGACCAGCGCACCGGCGCCAACCTGAAGAAAACTGAGCATTCCGGACGCCGTGCCGGCAAGATCAGGGCGGATGCTCACAGCTCCGGAGATGGCGCTTGGAATGCCAAGCCCATTGCCCAGACCGATGAAAAACATCGGCATGAAAAACAGCGGCCCGGTAAGGCTGTCCGTCAAGGTTCCAACGACAAGAAGCGACACCCCAAAGACACCGGTGATCACACCGAGCGCGATCATCCGGGCAATCCCTGCACGAGCTGCAATCCGGCCGGTGATGAAGTTCCCGATGATATAGCCGATCGAGACCACCATCAGATAAAGGCCTATTTCCGCAGGAGCCATATTGAACACACCGGCGGCGACAAACGGGGCGCCGCCGAGATAGGCAAAGTACAGCCAGGCCATAAAGGTCGATGCCCCGCAGAACACCCAGAACATCTTTTCCTTAAACAGATCCGCATAGCCCTGCCCGATCTGCTTCAGACTGACCGCTTTTTTGTGCTGATTGGTCTCAGGAAGGAAAAGCCAGGCGCAAATCGTAACGCCGATCCCAAAAATCAGCATCAACACAAAACCACCACGCCAACCGTAATGCGCGTCGAGAAACCCGCCGATCGCGGGCCCGATGGTCGGCGCGACTGCCATGCCCATTGCAACATAACCGATCATGCTGGCTGCTTTGTCGCGTCCGTAGACGTCCCGGACGATGGCACGGGCCAGAACGAGACCGGCACCGCCGCCGATCGCTTGAACAATCCGGGCAGCTATCAGGGCCTCAACCGTCGGCGCCATCAAACACAACACGCTGCCGATGACGAACAGCACCATTCCGGCTACAATAACGGGGCGCCTGCCGAACTGGTCCGAGATCGGCCCCAAAAAAATCTGCGCGACGGCGATAGCGATGAAATAAAAAGCTAGAGTGAGCTGAATCTCAGCTGCGGTGGCCGAGAATGCGCTCATCATGCCGTCGACCGATGGCAGATAGATGTTCATCGCAAAGGGAGACAATGTCGAAATGCCCATAAGCATGACAACAAACGCGATCCGTTTGGGTTCCCGGGTTGTATGCGCAGTCAGATCTGAGGCCATTTGAAATTGTTCTTTTCGCTGAACGCAGACCTTAAAAAGGCGTGCTCAAAAAATCAATCTTATTAATTGAAAGCAGCGCCAACTATCGCAATAGTTGCGCATCACCTTGTATCCGCTGCGCCAGCTTTACGTTCCCGGAAAAAGCTGTAGGTGCCGGACGCGATGACGATGGCGATGCCTACCAATGTGATTCCATCCGGGACATCGCCCCACACAAGGTAGCCCAGCAAAATTGCCCAGACGACAATGGTGTACCGGAAGGGCGCAACAACGGCGATGTCCCCGAACCGCATCGCCAGAATAATGAAGACGTACCCAGCCAGGACAAAAACAGCCGCCCCGCCGAGATAGCCGTATTCCACCAAAGACAGATCCGTCCAGCCGGATTGCACCGTCAACATAGTGCCAAGCAGCGTCACGGCAACAAAACTCACCAAAGCGACACCGAGGGTCGGGACATCTTTGGGCAACTGACGGGTTGCAAGATCCCGCAGGGCCATGCAGCCAACTCCGGCCAGAGCCAAAAGAGAGAACGCATTGAAGCCGTCCAACCCGGGCCGGATAATCAACAACACGCCGATCAGACCGACAAGGATCGCGCTCCATCGCCGCCACCCAACCGCGTCTTTTAGGAAAACCGCTGCCGCCGCTGTTACCACGAGCGGCAACACCTGAAGGATCGCGGTCGCGTTGGCGATCGGCAACTGGAAGAGCGCCGTCAAATAGAGCATGGTGGCTGCTGTCTCTGCGAGTGCCCGAACCAGGACCGCTGGATGCGCCAAAACACGCGCATTGTGAAACAACCCGGTTACAGCACCGGCAACGCCCAGCGCTGCGATGCAGATCAAGCCACGCACAAGAATAATCTGTCCGAGCGGCAACGCGTCGGAAGCCATCTTGACCAGCGTGTCGTTCAAGATGAAGCCGGCCATAGCGATCAGCATCGCAGCGATCGCCCGGCTGTTGCCCGGATGGTCCATAAAGATGCCTTTAAACGAAATTCGGGCAGGAACATCGCCCCTGCCCGATCCAAACTAAACTATGCGCTGACTATTCAAAAACAATCGCGGGAGCGGCGCGATCGGCACCGTCCGTCCCGCCTTCGATACCGGCCATCACTTTGCCGGCGATCTCTTTGTAGATTTGCGCAGACTGACTTTCCGGATCAGACACAACAATTGGCGTACCAGCATCGGATGTCTCCCGGATTTTCATGGCCAACGGCACCTCGCCAAGGAACGGTACACCCAAACGCTCAGCATCTGCTCGCGCACCGCCGTGACCGAAGATATCATGGCGGCTGCCGCAATCCGGGCAGAGGAAGTAGCTCATGTTTTCAACAATGCCGAGGACGGGCACGTCGACCTTCTTGAACATGGCGAGCCCCTTGCGGGCGTCAATCAAGGCAAGATCCTGCGGGGTGGAAACAATCACGGCCCCGGCCAGCGGCACTTGTTGGGCCATAGTGAGCTGTGCATCACCAGTTCCCGGGGGCATATCCACGACAAGAACGTCAAGCTCGCCCCAGGCAACTTCGCGCAGCATCTGAGTGAGCGCGGAGATCACCATCGGACCGCGCCAGATCATCGGGGTTTCTTCTTCCACCATGAAGCCCATGGACATCACCTTGACGCCATAGCCTTCCAATGGCTTGAGCATGCGACCGGACAAGGCCTCCGGGCGTCCGGAGACGTTGAAAAGCCGCGGCACGGACGGCCCATAGATGTCGGCATCGAGAACACCGACCTTCAAACCATTTGCGGCCATGCCCAGCGCGAGGTTCGCAGTTGTGGTCGATTTGCCAACTCCGCCCTTTCCGGACGCAACAGCCACAATGTGTTTGATTCCCGGGACACCCGGTTTGGCAGAGGCTTGTTCTTCCTGCGGCGGTTTCGGCGTCCGCGGCGCTGGCGCAGGCTGCGGCGGACGTACCGGGGCACTTCCGGGCGCGCGCTCTGCAGTGAGGGCAACCATGGCGTTTTCAACACCATCGACTTCCTTGACGACTTTCTCGGCCGCCTGACGCAAGGGTTCCAATTCCTGAGCCCGCGCAGCTGGAACTGTAATCGAAAAAGCGACACGGCCATCGGACACGAAGACGTCTGAAACCAGTCCAAGCGAGATGATATCGCCCTCTAGGTCAGGCCCTTTGATCTGGCGCAGCCGGTCCATCACGGCGTTTTTTATGGTTTCACTCATCTATGCGTCCTGTCGGTCTCAGGTGATCGCAGCGCTCCTCCGCTGAGGTGCCATATCGGCCCAAAATCACCTTATTGTATGATTTTCACCTTTTAAGGTGATTTCCTCCTGTTTCTTAGGGTTGATGATTGCGCGTTACAAGGTGTGTTGAGCGCTCAACATTGTCCCCCTTGCGCAGAGAGGACAATGTTGTCCTTGACCCTTCCCCAGGCAGTCCGGATAGTTTCTGCTCTTTCACCTGAACAACCACTTTTCGAGAAAACCTATGACCACCTGCCTGATTACCGCCATCAATCGCGGAATTGGACGCGAACTTGTCGCCGCCGCTCTTGCCAAAGGCTGGACTGTTTATGGGTCCGTGAGGTCAGAAGAGGCCGCCCGCGAAATCACTGAGGCCTTTGAAGGCAAAGTCATGCCTCTTGTTTTCGACGTTACCGATCACAAGGCTGTGGAAGCAGCTGCCGACGCGCTCGACGCCCCTATCGATGTCCTGATCAACAACGCAGGCATTATCGGCCCCGATCGGCAAAGCCCGCTTGATACGGACTATGACGGCTTTCACGAAACACTGGCAATCAACACGCTTGGGCCACTTGCCGTCAGCCAATCCTTTCTAGCTCACATCCTGAAAGACAAACCCGGCACAATCATCACGGTCTCCAGCCAGATGTCCTGGATGGGCTATCGCAAGTCCGACCGTATTGCCTACCGCGCATCCAAGGCGGCTGTGAACAAGGTGATGCAAGGTTTGGCAACAGAGCTCGAAGACGAAGGTGTTCCAGTTGCCTTGATCGATCCGGGCTGGGTCCGCACCGACATGGGCGGACCGGAGGCCGACAATTGTCCAGCCGATGTCGCTACCGGCATTCTGAACCTAAGTGAAACCCTCACGTTGAAAGACACCGGCAAGTTCTTCAAATGGAGCGGCGAAGAACGGCCCTTCTGATAGACAACCAACGCACCAACAAATTGGCGGATCATTCGATGTCCTGGCCCCCACCAATTACCTTGACCGGTACATATGTCTCACTCGTTCCTCTCAGCCTTGAGCACGCGGACGATCTTTCAGAAGCCTCGGCTGAAGGGGATCTATGGAAGGCCTGGTATACGAGCATTCCGAAGCCTGCAGACGTTCGGGCAGAAATAGAGCGGCGCCTGGGATTGCAGGATGCCGGCTCGATGTTGCCCTTTGCGGTTCTCACACCGGATGGCAAGGCGGTCGGGATGACCACTTACATGAACATCGACCCTGTTCACGAACGGGTCGAGATTGGCTCCACCTGGTATCGCAAATCCGTTCAAAGAACCGGTCTCAACACCGAGTGTAAGTTGATGCTGCTCACGCATGCATTTGAAGAGCTGGACTGTATAGCGGTGGAGTTCCGGACCCACTTCCTGAACCGCCAGAGCCGGACAGCCATCGAGCGGCTCGGTGCACGGCTTGATGGCGTCTTGCGGTCCCATCAAAGATCCGCAGATGGCGCGCTGAGAGATACGGCTGTCTATTCGATTCTTCCACACGAATGGCCAGCGGTTAAGAACGGCCTAATGTTCAAGCTGTCACGGGACATCTGAGCCGCTTGCACACAAGAAGATCAGCCAATGTATTTGTGCACAGGTTTCTTGACGCTGTTCTTTTGAACCAACAGCACCGGAATCAGCAGACCCAAGTGAGGACCTGTCGAAAACCGGCCCTCTTCTTCCAATTTGATTCAAATTTTAAGCAAATGTGAGGAATTGAAGCGCAGGCTGGTCTTATCGGGGATTTGATGGGACACGAGCAATGGAACTCTACCGGGCCTGCTACCGCAGCAAAATCAAATGGGACAACATGCGCTTGGCCCTGCCGGATGAAATCGACAAGACCTTGCTACGCATTCGGCGCATCAACCGTCGTGCAGGTGTTACCGGGGCTTTGCTATTGGTCGATCAGCACATTATTCAGGTTCTGGAAGGCTATACCGGACCGGTGCTCGACACAGTGTATTGTGTCATGAACGATCCGCGCCTCCACGACATTGAGGGCATCATTCACGAGCCGGCCGATTACCGGTTGTTTCCGAACTCGCTGATGTTCTTCCGCGATTTGACGGATGGCATTGCTGCATCCCGGCATGCAGAGCTCCGCCCACTCCTTGATCATCCAGGTGAAGTCACCCGCGAAGAGGCGTATCTGGCGCTCAGCCACTTCGCCAAGGAGCTGCGCGAAGGCCGGATGACAAACGACATGTTGATGATCTGAGCCCCGGCCCGATCTCCAAAGAGAACGGTTTGCGGCTGAACTGATCTGGCCATCTCCACTCCGTGCGGATTAGGGTGTGGTTCCCTTTCCTTGGAATCACATTTTCATGCCCGCCGCACGCCCGTCTTTCCAGTCCTTTTCTGCCGGACTGCTCGCCGCAATCGTCGGCTTTGCAAGCTCTTTTGCCATCGTCATTCAGGGGTTGAATGCCACCGGAGCCACGCCCGCCGAGGCAACCAGCGGCTTGATGGCTCTGTCCATCTCAATGGGCCTCTGCGCTGTCGTTGCATCGCTTTGGACAAAGATCCCGGTCAGCATTGCCTGGTCGACACCCGGTGCAGCCTTGCTTGCTTCCGCCGGCGCAGTCGACGGCGGTTTCGCAGCTGCTGTTGGCGCCTTTGTTGTCTGCGCGGTCCTGATCATTCTGGCAGGCCTGATCCGTCCATTTGGACGCGCCGTTGCAGCGATCCCAAGTCCGCTTGCCAATGCCATGCTGGCGGGCGTCCTTTTCGGGCTGTGTCTTGCTCCGGTGCGGGCTGTTGGCGAAATGCCGGTCTATGCATTGGCGGTAATCCTGACTTGGGCAGTCGCTGTTCGTTTCGCCCGGCTTTACGCCGTCCCGCTAGCCATGGTCGTCACCTTCGGCATTGCGTTTCTGACGGGCGGGTCGCTTTCTCTTGCTGAAACACCTCTGATCAGCAAGCCGATTGTTATCCTACCCGTGTTCACCTTCGAGGCTTTTGTCAGCATTGCGCTGCCGCTTTTCATCGTAACGATGGCGTCTCAAAACATACCGGGCATCGCGGTCTTGAGGGCCTTTGGCTACCAGCCGAACAGCAGCTCACTGTTTACGCTGTCCGGCGTCTTCAGCTTGCTGTCGGCTCCGTTCGGCGGGCACGCCGTAAACCTTGCCGCAATCACGGCCGCCATGTGCGCAGGTGAAGATGCGCATAAGGATCCAGCCGCCCGCTATTGGGCGGCCGTGTTCGCAGGTGTGATCTATGTCCTGTTCGGTCTCTTCGCCGGTCTGGTCATGGCTTTAGTGGCGGCCACACCTGGCATCTTGATCGAAGCCGTGGCAGGTCTTGCCTTGCTTGGCGCGCTTGCGTTTTCAATCGGTGAAGCTACCAAAGAGGCCGAAACGCGAGACAGCGCCATCATCACCTTTGCAATCACGGCCTCCGGTGTCAGCTTCTTCGGGGTGTCCGGAGCATTTTGGGGACTTCTTGCAGGCGGGGCTTTCATGGCACTTATGCGGTTTCGAAAACAGACTTAGGATCAGGACCCAATAGAGCTTGCCCTTCTCCCTTTGGCTCCCATAGTCTTCCAGACGAAACAACCTTGGAGTTCTGTGCCTGTGACGGCGCCCTACATTCTGCAACCCGACCCTTACAATCCCGCTCTCTCGACTTCCGTAACCGGTATCGACCACACCGGTGCCGAGGTCGACACCAGGGTGGTCACCGAAAAACCCCTGACTTTGTTTCTGAATTCTCAGGAAGTGGTCACGATGATGACCATTGGCGATCATCCTGATCTGCTTGCCGTCGGCTATCTCAAAAACCAGAACATGCTGGCACCCGACGATGTCATTACCGGGATCGAGTATGATGACGATCTTGAAGTCGTTATTGTGCGCACCGAGCGCGAAACCAACTTCGAAGACAAGCTAAAGAAGAAGGTCAGGACCTCCGGCTGCGCGCAAGGCACCGTGTTCGGAGATGTCATGGAGGGCTTCGAAACCATCGACCTTCCAAAAGACGCGCGGCTAAAAACATCCTGGCTCTATGCGCTTACCAGGGCGATCAACACAACACCGTCGCTTTATCTGGAAGCTGGCGCGATCCATGGCTGCGTATTGTGCCGTCATGACCAGCCGTTGGTCTATATGGAGGACGTCGGCCGCCACAACGCTGTCGACAAGATCGCCGGCTGGATGGAGCTGAACAAGGTTCCAGCAGAGGATAAGATCTTCTACACAACCGGGCGTTTGACGTCAGAAATGGTGATCAAGACCGTGATGATGGGCATCCCGATTCTCGTCTCTCGGTCAGGATTTACCGCTTGGGGTGTGGAGCTTGCACAGCAAGCCGGTTTGACCTTGATTGGCCGGGCACGCGGCAAGAGATTCGTCGTGCTGTCCGGCTCTGAACGAATAGACTTTGATATGGATCCCGCGCTTGCGGAAGACGAACCCCGTGGATCCGGCCGGAAAGGGAGTGAAAAAGCGGAATGACCCCGGCAAATGCTCGGATCTCCAAAGACTGTGTCCTTGGCTGTGTACTCGCCGGCGGACAATCGCGCCGGATGGGCGGCGGCGACAAGACGCTCATTGATCTTAACGGGAAATCGATGCTGGAGATCATTCTGAACCGGCTCACACCTCAGGTCTCGCAGATTGTTTTAAACGCAAATGGCGATCCGGAGCGATTTGCCCAGTTCCAGTTTCCTGTCGAACCTGATCCGATCGGCGGTTTTGCAGGCCCTCTTGCCGGTGTCCTCGCCGGACTTGGTCACGCACGGCGCAATCTGCCTCACGTCAGTCATGTCGTGTCAGTCGCCGGTGATACGCCGTTCTATCCGGCCAACCTGGTTGATCGTTTCCTTGGAGCGGTTCCCGGCGGTGAACCGGTGATTGCACTCGCCAGCTCTTCTGACAAACTCCACCCGGTCTTTGGTCTTTGGCCGGTCGCGCTCTATAACGATCTGCACGACTGGCTGTCGACGGGACAAAGCGGCAAGGTACTCGCCTTTGTTGACCGGCATGACAGCATCGAAGTCGGTTTCGAGTTGGATCAGGCGACCGGCCTGGATCCGTTCTTCAATGCCAACCGGCCGGATGATCTTGAGACGGCCCGCAACGCGGCGAGCCTTTTGTCCTCATGATATCAACGCCTGTCTTTGGAATTACTGGCTGGAAGAACTCCGGCAAGACGCAACTGGTGACCCGGCTGGTGGCGGAGTTCACGTCGCGTGGTCTTAAGGTGTCTACCGTCAAACACGCACACCACAACTTCGATATCGATCGGCCAGGCGCTGACAGTTACCGGCACCGGGAAGCTGGTGCCGTTGAAGTCGCGCTCGTATCCGGCCGCCGATGGGCCTTGATGCACGAGCTGCGCGAGGAAGAAGAGCCACCGCTTTCAGCAATTCTCCCGCGCCTGGCACCCTGCGACCTGATCCTGATCGAAGGGTACAAACGGGAAAACCATCCGAAGATTGAAGCACGACGCACCGAATCGGCCAGCAAAGGCCCTTTGTCACCGGACGACCCGCACATTTTGGCTGTTGCCGCTGATCATGCAATCCCTGACGAAACGCTGCCTGTTTATGATCTCGACGATGTTTCCGGTCTTGCTGACTTTATAACCAGCCACCTCAGCCTGCAGAGTGTCCAGTCATGACGGCCAAGCCTCTCTTGAACGACTGCTTTCTGCACGACAAGGACCGGCTGAAACACGCCGAGGCACTGGCAATTCTAAAAGACAGGCTTGCGCCGGTAGCCCTGTCACAGACCATTCCCTTGGGCGAAGCGCTCGGCCGGATCCTGGCGCAAGACATCACGGCACCACGCAACATTCCACTCGCCGATAATTCCGCTGTCGACGGGTATGCATTCCGCTTTGCGGACCACGATGAAGCCGGCGGTTTTTTCCGATTGCGCCAGCGTGTCGCCGCCGGTCATGCCTCCAACGAAATGCTTGCACCATGGGGCGCCGCCCGGATCTTCACCGGTGCCGTCATGCCGCCGGGCGCTGACACGGTCGCCATGCAGGAAGACTGCGAAACCCACCGCCAGGACGGCGAAGATTTCGTCATCGTGCCCCAAGGCCTGAAGAAAGGTGCCAACTGCCGGAAGGCCGGGGAAGATGTTGCCGAAGGCACGAAGATACTGACCTCCGGGCACCGGCTTAAACCCCAGGACCTCGCAGCGATTGCATCAACCGGGCTTGCCAAAATTACGGTCTATCGAAAGCTCAAGGTTGCGCTCGTTTCAACCGGCGATGAATTGCGCCGGCCTGGCGATCTGATCACCATCGGGGATGTCTACGATTCCAATCATTACTTGCTGAAAAGCCTCACCGCAGGATTGCCGGTTGAGATCGAAGATCTGGGGATCTTGAAGGACGATGCCGGTCTGGTCGAACGCACCCTGGCGGAAGCATCAAAGACGTTCGACATTATCCTGACGACCGGCGGGGCAAGCCGCGGTGAGGAAGATCACATGCAGACCGCGCTGGAAAAGCTTGGCCAGCGGCATATGTGGCAACTCGCTATCAAGCCGGGCCGGCCAATGATGTTTGGCCAGATCGGAAACTGCGTATTTCTTGGACTGCCCGGCAACCCGGTCGCGGCCATGGTCTGTTTTCTGCTCTATGGCCGCCCTGTCCTCAGTGTTCTGGGCGGTGGCGGTTTTGTCGAACCGCAACGATTCCAGGCCCCGGCTGACTTCGAGGTTCCAAAGAAGAAACCGGACCGCCGGGAATTCTACAGAGGCATCCTCGGAATAGACGAAAACGGCAAGACGATCGCCCGCAAATTCGACCGCGATGGCTCTGGTCTCATCACAGGGCTGCGGGAAGCGGACGGGCTGATCGAGATCCCGGAAGACGCAACATCGGTAAAACGCGGTGAGCTGGTCACCTTCCTGCCGTTCTCCGGTATGGGCGTTGTGTAGGAGCGCCGTCCAAGCGCTCCCACTTCTTTCAGAAGTCCCTTAGAAGGTGTACGGCCAGTCGGCCGCGACGAAGCGGTAGCCATCGCCCTGTTTGGCGAGATAGCCAAAACCCGGGAACGGGATGTGCATTCCGGCAAACATCACCCTGTCGGCCGAAACCTCATCGAAAAACTTCTTCCGGGTTTCAATTGCCTGCGCTGGATCAATATCAAAGGCAATCGCCCATTCCGGGTTCTCGAATTGATACGTTGTTGCGTGAATGATGTCCGCCGCAATGATCAGCTGTTCGCCATTGCTTTCGATCACAAAACCGACATGTCCGGGCGTGTGACCCGGCAAGGCCTTCGCAGTGATACCCGGAAAGAGTTCCTTTCCCGGATTGAACAGTGACTGGGTGGACTTGTAGGCATCTGCGCTTGCGCGAGCCCCTAGGAAAAACGGTTTGAACTGCTCGGGCGCTGCGTTCATTGCTGCATCATCGTACCAGAAGATGTTATCCAGCTCAGGCAGCAGCAATTCAGCATTCGGGAACGCCTTTTTGCCGGTCGGTGTTAGCACGCCGAAAAGGTGGTCCGGGTGCATGTGGGTTATCAGAACCGCATCGATCTGTTCCGGTGTAACACCAGCTGCGGACAAAGCACTGCCGAGATGCCCAAGAGTTGGCCCCATCTTGTCGGATGTGCCCGCATCGATCAGCACCAATTTGTCGCCGGTGTTTACGAGATAAGCGTTCACCGGTCCCGTGAGCGCTTGGCTCTCAATGAACGCCGCCTTACGCAGCTTCGCCGCAGTTTCTTCCTCATAACCGACAATCAGTTCTGGACCTAGTTGCAGGTAACCGTCGAGGAGCGCCGTCACTTCGAAATTACCGACCTTGCGCCGCAACGCACCTGCCATCGGCGACCCGGCCAAAGGCGCTGCTGCATGTGCTGTTGCCGGGACCAGGCTCAAAGCACTTGCCGCGCCAAGTGCAGCACCGCCGGTCATGGCGCCGCCCAAAAAGCCGCGCCGGTTCATGGAAATTGTTTCAACGGTCATACCTGTTCTCCAATGCCGTTCTGCCAATCCGCCCCCCGAAAGAGGCCGTGCCCTTTAATTGATTTATTCCTCTGGATTTTAAAGCCGGAGATTATTTATAAGAACCAGAAGCTCGTCTTATGAATAATCTTCTCTGGCGTACCTGGAGGCTGAAATGGACAAATTGAGCGCGCTCAGCAGTTTTGTGAACGCGGTGAGACTGGGCAGCTTTTCCGCGGCCGCAACGCATCTTGGCGTGTCACAACCAGCGGTCAGTCAACAGGTCCGAAGCCTGGAGGACACGCTCGGAACGCGGTTGATCAACCGCACGACCCGGCGCTTGTCGTTGACCGAGGCGGGTGAGCGTTATTTCGCCTATGCCAGTGACATTCTGGAAAAGCTCTCCGAGGCGGACCGGTCGGTACAAAGCAATGAAGCCCAAATGAGTGGCCGCCTCACCGTTAGCCTGCCGTACGCCTTCACCGAGCCGGAGCTGGCGGGCTTCCTCACTAAGTTCAAGGCGGCCTATCCGAACATCTTGTTCGACGTGCAACTGTCGGACGCCATGGTGGATCTGCAAAAGGAGCGGATTGATGTCGCCATACGCATGGGGCATTTGCGTGACGACCGGTTGATCGTCAAGAAGCTCGGCGACATGAAACGATGCCTTGTTGCCTCACCAGACTATCTGAACCGGAGGGGACGCCCCGAAACACCGGAAAATCTCAAAACGCACGACTTCCTGCTTTATCCGCATATCGCTGAAGCTGGTTCCATCGAGCTCGTCGGCCCCACCGGAAAGGCAGCCAAAGTTGCTGTGTCGCCAACAATGGTGATCAACAATTCTGCGGCCCTCCGCCGTGCAGCGATCGCAGGATTGGGCATCTCCACCGCTGTCACCTGGCTCTCAGCACCACACTTTGGAACAGGCGAACTGGAACTGATCCTTGAAGACTGGTCCTATGGTGTTCATCCCATCCACGCAGTCTATCCATCGTACAGGTTTATTCCGATGAAAGTCCGCCAGTTTGTCTCGGACCTTCAAGCACATCTGGATGGGCAGCAGGCCTTCGCAGACCCGACTGCCCATTTGGCTGCAGCGGAATAAAGACGTCAAACCTCATCGACGGCGACGACCCATGTCTCCTTGAGAGCATCGGCCTCCCAAGCTTGCCAGGCGTCAAGCCCGCGCAAGGTCTGACTGTATCTCGCGGCAACAGACGCATCGCTGAGACCGTATGTGTCAAAGCGGCTCACAACCGGCGCATACATGGCATCGGCAATTGTGAAATCGCCGAACAAAAACGGTCCGCCAGAGGCCTCGAGACACTCATCCCAAATCTGAAGGATCCGGGCGACCTCCGCCTTGACGGCCTCGCTGACGGATCGCTGTCCGGCGGGGCGGCGCATGTTCATCGGACATTCGGCTCTCAGCGCCGGAAAGCCTGAGTGCATTTCGGCCGAGATTGATCGTGCGCGCGCACGCTTTCTCGGGTCCGCCGGCCAAAGCCCCGTCTCTGGTTCACAATCGGCAACATACTCAAGGATTGCCAGGCTGTCCCAGACCGTAAGATCACCGTGCTTCAGCACAGGAACTTTCATACTTGGCGAAAAGTCACGAAACTTCGGATTGCCGTTCTCAAAGTCGAAAGGAACAAGTGTTTCCTTGAACGCAATGCCCTTGTGCCGCATGGCGATCCAGGGCCGGAACGACCAAGTCGAATAGTTCTTGTTCCCGATGAAGAGTTCAAATTCGGCCATCTGCTCCGCCCGCTTTCAAATCCGCTGCCAGATTGTGTCATGAGATACGACCGGCAAACTGTGCCGGGCGATAGTGTCCTAACGGCACCCAGCTGCCGCATCAAATTGAATAAGTTCATCAATCCCATAAGGAAGTCTCATGAATGGACGACGGCAAGCTGTTTGATAAGTGCTTTTCGACTTAAGGCGGATAGAACTTCCGCAGTAATTGACCGTTGACACCGTCCCCAAACGCCGGCCGTTTGCCCAAAACGCGACAGCCCTGCTTCCCACACGGCCGCGAAAGATAATTGTCTCGATATTGGGCAAAACCAAACAACAATGTTCGCCAACCGCTCAGCATTTCCCTACGGCATGCCAATTTGGATCAAAAAAAGGCAAATTTCCGCTGTGTTTTTTTCATGGGCATGCTTGAAATTTGGATCGAAGTGTATGGAATAGGGCCTTCGGGCAAAATGGCGGGACGAACCCGCCTGAAACCCAAACAAAATACTAGGGGAATCAATATGCGTTTTGTGCGTATGGCCGCAGCTGCGGTTGCAGTCCTGGCCACGGTTGGTGGCGCAACTGCAAAAGACTGGTCCAAGGTCCGCATCGGAACTGAGGGCGCCTACCCTCCGTTCAACTCCCTGACCGCTGACGGTCAGCTTGTTGGCTTCGACATCGATATCGCCAACGCTCTTTGCGAAGAAATGAAGGTCGAGTGCGAATTCGTCACTCAGGACTGGGACGGCATGATCCCGGCACTGCAGGCTGGCAAATACGACGCCATCATCGCGTCCATGTCGATCACCGAAGAGCGCAAGCAGAAGGTCGACTTCACCAACAAGTATTACAACACCCCGCCGTCAATCGGTGTTCCGAAAGACACCAAGCTGACAGGTGTTACCAAGGAAGACCTGAGCGGCATTCTTCTTGGTGCACAGTCCTCCACGACCCACTCCAACTATGCCGAAGCACACTTCCCGGATGCCGAGCTGAAGCTGTATCCGACTGCTGATGAGTACAAGCTGGATCTCGAAAACGGCCGTATCGACGCTGTGATCGAAGACGTTGTGGTTCTGTCAGACTGGCTCGCAACCGACAACGGTGCATGCTGTAAAGTTCTGAGCACGCTGAAATCCGATCCGGTCATCAACGGTGAAGGCGCTGGCATCGCGCTCCGCAAGGGCGAAGATGAGCTGAAAGATAAATTCAACGCAGCGATTGAAGCCATCCTTGCGAACGGAAAGTACAAAGAAATCAACGATAAGTACTTCTCCTTCGACGTATACGGCGGCTAATCTGATCGCGGTGTGAAAACCTTTGAAGCGTGGCGCGGATCTCCGGGCCACGCTTTATCGTGAGGTGGTCCTCACGCTGCCAGCCAAAGGGGCGGCTGGAAAAAACAACGACAAAACAGAAAGAAGCGCCGGCTCATGAATGAAGCTTTGACGCTGTTATCTTTTGGGGAACAAGGCTGGGGTGACACGATTGCCTCAGGTGTGCTGATCACCGTATCGCTGGCGCTCGCAACCTTACCGATCGGGCTTATCCTTGGTTTTCTAATTGCACTGGCCAAAAAATCGTCCGAACCCAGCCTCAAGCTGGCGGCCAACATCTACACAACAATTTTCCGTGGCCTTCCAGAGCTCCTGACCCTGTTCCTCGTCTATTTCGGCGTTCAAATCGCCATCCAGGAATTCATCAAGCTGCTCGGCTATGACATCTATTTCGAGGTCAACTCGTTCGTCGCAGGTATGGTGGCGCTGTCTTTGGTGTTTTCCTCCTATGCCTCCGAAGCCTTCCTGTCCGCGTTCAACGGCATCCCGCAAGGCCAGTATGAAGGCGGTTACGCTCTCGGCCTGTCGCGCTACAAGACAATGCGTTTTATCATCCTGCCGCAGCTGATCCGCCTTGCCTTGCCCGCGCTCGGAAACCTCTGGCTGATCCTCTTGAAGGAAACCTCACTTGTCTCCGTCATCGGCTTGGCTGACCTTGTTCGCGAAGCCGGAATTGCTGCACGTGTGACCAAAGAACCGTTCCTGTTCTTCGGGCTGGTGCTGGTGATCTATCTCCTTCTGACCATGATTTCCTCTGTGGGGCTTCTCCGCATTGAGCGCTGGTCCAAACGGGGAGATGCAGCAAGATGATCGCAGCCAATCCCTCAACCGGCATGACACGCCCGCCACCACCGCAGAAAAAGTGGACCAACCTCCGGATTGCCGGCCATGTGCTGATGGCGCTTTGGATCCTGTCCGGTCTCTATCTGCTGTACTTTCTTGGCTCGAACGTCGCGAGCCCGTTCTTCCAGAAATACTGGCCGGAATATGTTGATGGTTTCATCGTCACGATCCAGATCGTCAGCGTCTCACTGGTGCTGGGGGCGCTGCTGTCGGTGCCGATTGCAGCCGGGCGCGCGTCAAAACTGAAGATCTTCTCCTGGCCGGCCTATGCCTATGTGAACTTCTTCCGTGGCACTCCACTGCTCGCACAGGCGTTCATGGTCTATTACGGCTTTGGGTCTTTCAGTGAGGAACTGAAAGCCGCCGGCCTCTGGTGGTTCTTCCGGGACGCCTGGTACTGTGTGATCTTTACGTTCTCACTGAACACGGCAGCCTATCAGGCCGAGATTTTGCGCGGAGCGATCCAGAACGTGCCGAAAGGCCAATGGGAGGGCGGCGAAGCGCTTGGACTCTCCCGGAACGTGATTTTCTTCAAGATCATCCTGCCTCAGGCCTTGATGGTCGCCTTGCGGCCCTATGGCAACGAAATCATCCTGATGATCAAGGGATCGGCCATTGCCTCGATCGTGACAATCTACGATCTCATGGGCGAAACCCGCCGTGCCTATTCGCGGTCCTACGACTTCCAGGCTTACATCTGGGCGGCGGTTGCCTATCTGTTGATCGTGGAAACGCTGCGCCGGATCTGGGACAAGATTGAAGCACGGCTGACCCGGCATTTGAAGCGATGAGCCCCCTCACCGCTTCTCCAATTCTTCACTATTGATAAACCCGCCCGTCAGGTCTCGGCCCCGGGCGTGGTGATGGAGCCTTTCATGTCCTCACACAAACCACCGCTTCACGCTGACACGCTCCTCGCCCATGGCGGCGGAGGGTTCGATGCCGCGACCGGGGCTGTTGTGCCTCCCATTCCGGTGGCAACAACATTTGTGCGGGACGAAAACTACGCCTTGATAAGCGACGGGCACCTTTATAGCCGGGACGACAATGACCTCTTCCGCAAGACGGAAAATCTGCTCGCAACGCTGGAAAACGGCGCGGGAAGCCGGCTGTTCTCTTCAGGCATGGCCGCAGTTGCAGCTGTTGCGCGTGTCGTAAAACCCGGCGGCACTTTGATGGCCCAATCCGGGATTTATTGGGGAACAACGCTGTTCCTGCGCGAACATTGCGCCCGCAACAACATCGCACTGGTTGAGTGCGATGCGAGCGATCTCGCCACCTTCAGCGACGAACTGGCGATCACCAAACCCGACCTTGTCTGGCTTGAGGTTCCAAGCAACCCGTACCTCAAGGTCGCCGACATCGAGAAAGCCGCGGCACTCTGTAAAACAGCTGGCGCACTGCTTGCGGTCGACGCCACAGCCGCGACCCCGTTGATCTTAAAGCCCCTCACACTTGGAGCGGATCTGGTCATGCATTCGGCAACAAAAGCGCTGAACGGACACTCCGACCTGCTTGGCGGTGTCATCACCGCACGCGATGCCAAGTCCGAAGCCTGGGACTTGATCAAGGCGGAACGCAAGATGGCCGGTGCCGTGATGGGGTCGTTCGAAGCCTGGCTGCTGCTGCGGGGCCTCAGAACCCTGAGCCTCCGCGTTGAACGCATGAATGCCAACGCACAGGCTTTGGCGGACCACCTTGAGACACACTCGAAGATCGAGAAAGTTCTTTATCCCGGGCTTCCCGGCCACACAGACCACACGGTTGCCAAGGCACAGATGGCGGGCGGATATGGATCTCTGATGTCCGTTCAGACCAAGGGTGGCAAAGAGGAAGCGCTCAAAGTCACCGGAGCCCTGAAGCTTTTCCAGCGGGCAACATCGCTGGGCGGTACGGAAAGCCTCATCGAGCACCGCCGTTCGATTGAAGGCGAAACCTCCGGCATTCCTGGAAACCTCCTGCGCCTTTCGCTTGGCATTGAACATATCGATGATCTGATCGCCGACTTCGATGCGGCACTGAAGACGATCTAACCCATAATCCTGGGAAAACCAGACACATCAGTCGCAATAGGCCGTTGATCCGACACATATTGAGAGGAGGACGCGCATGATCACACTCGCTCTTGCTGTTTTCTTCTTGATCATCACTCCTGGGCCCGGCGTCTTGTCGGTAGCAGGCGTTGGATCTGCGTTCGGTTTTGGTCCCGGCGCTCGCTATATCGGCGGACTGTTTGTCGGCACAAACCTGGTTGCGATCGCCGTCGTGTCTGGCATGGCGACTGTAATCCTGGCGAACGAAAACATTCGCGCAGGTCTGCTGATCGCCTCGGTGCTTTACCTCCTTTACCTCGCCTATCGAATTGCCTTCGCAGGAACCCGTATTGCGTTCAAGGAGGCACCAAGCGCGCCCGGTTTTTTAGCAGGCGTCACGCTCCAGTTGGTCAACCCCAAGGCCTATGCCGTGAACACAACCTTGCTGACGGGATTTGCTTTTTTGCCGTCGAGTTTGGTCGCCGAAACTTTACTCAAGTTCCTGATTATGAACCTGATCTGGATCCCGATTCATTTTGGTTGGTTATATGTTGGAATGACGATCCATCGGCTTAATCTCGCCCCGCATGTGCAACGGCGGGTGAACATCGCCATGGCAATTTCAATGTTGATTGTGGTCGGTCTCGCGTTGCTTGCGCCCAAATAACCCGCCGCAACAAAAAGACTGCTCTACTCATTCCTGCATCATCGAGCGGAGCCAGCTGATAAAGCTCTTCAGGGCGGGTCGCTTTACGCCCGGTCGGGTGACCAGATGATATCCGGTTCCCGGGTAAACACCCTCTTCAAAGAGCACCTTCAAATTGCCGGCATCAATGTCTGGCTGAATGAAGGTTTTTGCGGTCGCGGAAATGCCTTCTCCCCTTCGGAGACCTTCCAACACCATATAGCCAGGCAAGTGGGTGACGCTCAGCTTGTTTTTTGGAACGACACCCTGCTTTTCCAGCCAGAGAGCCAATTCGTTGGTCCCGTATTCCTGGAGCCAGGGAAACTCCAGAATGTCTTCCGGTTTATCCATTTTCCGGTCGCCGATTAGACAATTCGCGCCGACAACCACAAAATTCGTTGCCAAGAACAATTCGGCCTCCAGTCCCGGCCAATTGCCCCTCCCGAAGCGAATGGCAAGATCAGTACCGCCCGGCGCCAACTCAGTCACATCAGCGCTGGGATTGAGCATCAATTCAATATCGGGATGCTTATGCCGGAAATCATTGATCCTTGGCATCAACCAACTCACTGCAAATGAGGGGGTCATCGTGATGTTCAGCGGGCGGGCCTCTCCGCTCGTGCCAATGGCCTCAACGGTTTCGCCGATCGTTTCAAACCCCTTCCGAAGGCCCTCATAGAGCTGCCGTCCTTCGTCTGTGAGATCAATTCCACGCCCTGCCCGAGTAACGAGCGGGAGGCCAAGGTGTTTCTCCAGAGCCCGAACCTGCTGGCTGATCGCTGCATGTGTGACGTTCAACTCGCGTCCGGCAGCGGACAGGCTTTTGCTTTCTGCGACAGTTGCAAACGCGCGAAGGCTGTTGAGCGGGGGCATATTGCGCCAATCCATATATTAGTTTTCCTTACATATCAAAAATCTTCCTGACTCGCAAAAGAACGCATGAAAGCGCACATTATCCTCAGTCAACCAGACAGAAGGATGTTAGATCATGTTTAATGTTTATGCCCGTTCTTTCTTTGAGGCAACACGCTTCACACAGAACACACGCCCTGATCCTGTTACTCAACAGCACCAGGATCAGCAAACGGCTGCAAGAACACGGCACACACGCTTGTGGCGTCGCGGCCCGTATTGGATCTGAGCGGGTTACTGACAAGTCCACCAAGATGCCCTAGAACTTTGCCGAACAATTGAACACCGAGGCCCGGTCCAAGCCGGGCCTTCGTCTGCATGGGGAGCAAAATCATGGCAAAGGTGGCATTTATCGGTCTTGGGGTCATGGGATACCCGATGGCCGGGTTTTTGAAGACCAAGGGCGGCCATGACGTCACGGTCTACAACCGCACAACTGCGAAGGCAGAAAAATGGGCGGCAGAATATGGTGGCGCGTTCGCGAAAACCCCGCAGGAAGCGGCTGAGGGGTGTGATTTTGTCTTCTGTTGTGTTGGCAATGACGACGATTTGCGGTCTGTCACGACCGGTCCGGACGGCGCGTTTCACAGCCTCACGGACGGCGCGGTTTTCGTTGACAACACGACAGCTTCCGCAGAAGTCGCCCGCGAACTTTATGAGGCGGCCAAAGCAAAAGGCTGCGGATTTATCGACGCACCTGTGTCGGGCGGCCAGGCCGGTGCTGAAAACGGCGTTTTGACCGTAATGTGCGGCGGGGATCAAGATGTCTTTGACAAAGCCAAACCGGCTATCGATTGCTTTTCCAAATTTGTCGGCCTGATGGGCCCGAGCGGCGCCGGTCAGCTCACCAAGATGTGCAACCAGATCTGCATCGCCGGTCTGGTTCAGGGACTATCTGAAGCCGTCCACTTCGCCGAAAAGGCGGATCTGGACGTGGAAACAGTCATCTCCGCCATTCGCGGCGGCGCAGCACAATCCTGGCAGATGGAAAACCGCTGGGAAACCATGCGTGACGGCAAGTTCGATTATGGTTTTGCGGTCGACTGGATGCGCAAGGACCTGGGTATCTGCCTGAAAACCGCCAGCGACACGGGCGCCCGCCTGCCGGTCACCGCGCTGGTTGACCAGTTTTACGCAGAAGTGCAAGCCATGGGCGGAAACCGGTGGGACACCTCCAGCCTGGTTGCCCGCTTGCGGAACGCTGACAAAAGCTAAGTCAACGTGTCCCGCCGCCCAAAACCATCAGGTGAAGACTGGTCTCTCGACCGTGTTCTGGACACCTTGACGGCCTTGGGCTCAGAAAAAAACCGCGCCGGCATGGCGCGGTTCGGCATTGATACGTCCAGGGCCTTCGGCGTTCCAATGGCAGAACTTCGCCCCCTGGCGCGGCGCATCGGCAAACAGGAAAGCCTGGCCGATGAGCTTTGGGCCAGCGGATATCATGAAGCGCGTCTGCTCGCTATTTTGATCATTCCACCAGTGAACTTGACGGATGCGCGCGCCCTGCATTGGCTGTCCGAAATCAGGTCCTGGGACCACAGCGATCAGTTGACCAACGTCCTTGCACGGCGCGAAGGGTCAGACGCCTTGATCGCGCCCCTCGCCGCCAACGAGAAAGAGTTCCTCCGGCGTGCAGCCTTCGCGCTGATCGCTTGGCGGGCCGTTCACGCCAAGAAATCCCCGGACACCGAATTCCTCAGCTACCTGCCACTGATCAGAACAGCTGCCAGCGACCCCCGAAATTTTGTCTGGAAGGCGGTGCATTGGGCCTTGCGCCAGATCGGAAAGCGGTCTTCCAGTTTGCACGGCCCTGCCCTTAAGCTTGCCGAAGAGCTTTTTGAAGATCAGAACAAAACCGTGAAGCGGGTCGGACGCGAAGCGTTTCGGGAACTGAACTCCGACAAGGTGCGCCAGCGCCTTTCAATCAGCAAAGACTGAGTGATCCGCTTTACCCTCTGCTCCGTTACTCGGACACAGCTTCCTGCGCAATGGCGTCAAGCAGCGCGTTGATGTCACCGATCGCGGCTTTCGACGCGTCTGACCCGGTTTCGGACAAACGGCGGAACCCGACCGTGACGGTGCCTTCCGCTCCCGGTGTGTCGTAGACGAACAATGTGTAAGGGCAATAGGCGATGTTGGCCGGATCGGCTTCCATCACTTTTCGCGACAGATCCGCAGAGCAGAACAACATCGCCTGGGCGTTGGCATAGATCTGTTTTGTTCCCCCGACATCGTCGGACGTGCGCGCCAGCATGTCGCCAATATGGGAGGTGTAGTCGATGACGAGGCCGCGGTTGATGATCGCGTTTTCAAGCCCGAACCGGACATCTTCGAAGCCCGCCTCAACCGAATAGGCCGTTACGCCGTCCGGAGCATCTGCCTTGTCAGCCGCGTCGGCCGTTGCAGTGCCGACAAGCCCAAACGCTCCAATCGCGATGGCGGCAGCTGTGGTAAAACCCGTTTTCATACCATCCTCCCAAGATAGTTTTATTTTTTGGGAGGATACGGCACGATCACGGCCAGAGCCATTGATACATCTCAATTTCTGAATGTTTTATTCTGTCCGGCCTAGACTTCGACCTCGACCGTGCCAATCGGATTGGAGCAACAGGCAAGGATGAAGCCATCCTCGACGTCCTCATCGCTGATGCCACCGGAGTGCACCATATGCACGTCGCCGGACACTTTCTTGACCTTGCAGGTACCGCAAACGCCGAACGTGCAACCGGACGGAATGTTCAGCCCGGCCTCCTTGGCAACAGCCAAAACCGTATCCGTCTCAGAACACCAGGCCGACACGTTGGAGCCGGTAAAGACGATATGCGCCTTGGTGTCTTCCTGCGGGACCACGTCGTCGAACTCGGTGAGCTCTTCCTTGGTTTCCGCCGGAGCCTGGAAGCTTTCCTGGTGATACCGGTCCATGTCGTAACCGAGCGCATTCAGGATCTCACGCACACCTTCCATGAACCCTTCAGGACCGCAGCAATAGACATCGCGTTCCAGATAGTCGTTGCACATCAAACCAAGCATCAGTTGGTTGAAGTAACCGCGATAGCCGGTCCAAACCTCGTAAGGATCGCTTTGATTGACCACGAAATGCAGCTGCAGACCGTTGGTCCGGCACGCCATATATTCAAGGCGCTTGCGGAAAATCAGCTCTGCCGGCCGGTTGGCGCACTGAATGAAGCAGATGTCCGGCTCTTCACCACGCTCGAACAACGTGCCCGCCATCGACATCATAGGCGTCACACCAGATCCTGCGGAAATGAACAGGAATTTGCCGTCAGGATTAGACGGTAAATGAAACAGGCCCGCAGGCCCAAAGGCCTTGATCTGCATGCCAGGAACCAGATGACCAAGCATCCAGCGCGTCCCGATGCTGCCTTCCTGTGCCTTCACAGTCACGGACAGATAGGCCTGTGTGACTGGCGATGATGAAATCGTGTAGGTGCGCTGCACGTTTCCGCCGGGAACCGGCAGGTCAAGCGTGATGAACTGGCCGGCCTTATAAACGAAGCGGTTGCCGGACGGCGGGCGGAATGTGAAGGTCTTTACGTTCGGTGCCTCCGGCAAAACGTTCACGCATTCCAGCATCTCGGCATCGGTCCAGACAGGAGTGTCCTTGTCCGGCATCGGGATCATCGCCATGACTTACTCCGCCGCCACACGAAACCGGCGCACCAAACCCTTTTCAAGGGTCTGGGCATACCAGTCGACAAACTGGATCACGCCGCTCTCCTGAACAGGAGAATATGGTCCGGGTTCATAGGCCGGAGAGTTGATACCAATCTGGTTCTCTTCGACAATTTGCCGGTCTTCGTCGTTGGTGTGCACCCAAACCTCGGTCAGCCGCTTCAGATCATAGTCGACGCCTTCCTGGGCATCCTTGTGCACCAGCCACGTCGTCGTGACCCGTGTTTCCATCGGCCCGACCGGGAGCACGCTAAAGGTCAGGACACTGTCGGAGAGGAAGTGGTTCCAAGTGTTTGGATAATGGAAAAACAGGCAGGTTCCGGCGTTGTCGAACGGGACAGATCCAACCCGGCGGGAGACCGCAGCCTTGCCGTCCATCGTGTAGCTCACCGCGTCCCCAAGGAATGGAATGCGGACGAACCGCCACTGTTCGCCGTCGTTGATCACGTATTTGGCAGGCAAGCCGGCTTTTTCGCAGCGATCGACATGCGCCAAGCCCACATTGGAACTGCTGGAATCGTCTCCGCCAACAAGGTTCGGATCGTCAGAAAAGGTCCGGCAGAGTGACGGGTGCGAACCGGAGCAGTGATAGCATTCGCGGTTGTTCTCAAGTACCAGCTTCCAGTTGGCCTTCTCTGTGATCGTCGACTGATGTGCCACCTTGAGGTTAGAGAGGTCATGCGGCCCAAGATATCGGGAAGCTTGAGCCTTGAGGTCAGAGATGTCGGGGGCAACGTCTGCAAGGCAGATGAACACCATGCCCGACACATCGGCGCAATGAACCGGCTTCAATCCGTGATTTTCAGGCTTGAAGTCTTCTCCCATCTCCCGCGCCCACAAGAGCTTGCCGTCAAGCTCATATGTCCACTGGTGATAAGGGCATACGAGCTTCGGAGAACTTCCCTTGGAAGCCGAGCAAATGCGGCTGCCGCGGTGCCGGCAGGAGTTATGGAAGCTGCGGACCTGACCATCCGCGCCGCGCACGATGATGATCGAATAGGCGCCGAATTCGAGCGTCACGTAATTCCCGGTTTTCGGCAATTCCGCAGATGGGATCGCAAACACCCACTCCTTGTGCCAGATGTGTTTCATGTCCGCCTGAAACACGTCCTCGTCGGCGTAGAAGGCCTGCGGCAGGGAATAGCCGGGGGTCCGGGACATGAGAAGCGAAAGAATATCAGCGTCGCTGTGCATTCTGCATCATCCTGTAAAAGCCATTTCTGGTGGCCATTGATCTGGCGGATAATTGACGCGCAATTGTGATTTTACATAGCACAAAAACGGCATGATTTTATCCAAGTAAGACGTGCTGCAAATTCAGTCAGCTGTGCCGCTTTTCTAGATATCTTTCACTATCCTCAAAGCGTCATAGATTGCCGCATGTGTGTTACGGGCAGCAACCGCATCGCCGATCCGGTAGAGCGCGAAGGCCCCGTTCGGATTCGCGCCTTGCGGCTGAGACCGGCCGAAGATCAATGCGTCCTGATCGACCGCGCCCAGGTTGGTCGAATTCGGTTTCAGCTCAAAATAGAGCTCATCCATCGGAACAGTGCCGTGATTCACGACAATCTGATCAAACTCTCGCTCCTCGGTGTGAGCCGAGTAGTCCGTTCCAATCACAGCTGCCAATTGGTTGCCGGACCGGCGCACGCTTTTTAGGCGATAAGTCACCGTAAAGCGTACATCCTTGTCCTGAAGCGCACGCATATAAGGCACCAGGTTCATCGCCATGACATCGGGCGCAAAGGACCGGTCCGGGGTCATGATCTCAACATGTGCCCCTGATGCTGCAATCATCTCTGCGGCCTGCAAGGCTGGATGATCTCCGGCATCGTCATAGACCAGCACCCGCCTGCCCGGCTTAACGTCACCCGCGATGATGTCCCAGGCCGACACCACCAGATCATTTCCATCACCAAGCACATCAGTGTGTGGCAAACCTCCAGTCGCAATGATGACTGTGTCCGGGTTTTCAGATTCGATATCAGAGCTTTCTGCAAATCTGTTGAAGTGAAATGTGACCCCGCGATTGGAACACTGCTGCAAACGCCAATCGATGATGGAGATCATCTCCCGGCGCCGTTCGGACTGCGCCGTCAGCCTGATTTGACCACCAGCATCGGGCGCCGCTTCAAAGACCGTAACGTCGTGACCACGTTCACTGGCAACACGTGCCGCCTCCAAACCGGCGGGCCCTGCTCCAACAACAACGACCTTTTTCTTTTCGTCCGCCGGCGGGATCTCATGCGGCATGGTCAGTTCACGTCCCGTCGCCGCGTTATGGATGCACAACGCATCACCAGCCTGGTAGATCCGGTCCAGGCAATAGGTCGCCCCGACACAAGGACGGATATCGTCCTCGCGCTTCTCCGCAATCTTCTTCACGACCTGAGGGTCCGCCATGTGGGCGCGGGTCATACCCACCATGTCGAGCAGACCTTCGGCGATCGCGTGGCGCGCAGTGGCCACATCCGGGATTTTCGCTGCGTGAAACGTCGGCAGTCCGATTTCCTTCTTAACCCGCCCGGCAAAATCGAGATGCGGCGCGTTGCGCATGCCTTGAACCGGAATAACGTCTGTCAGGCCCGGGTCAGTATCGATATGCCCGCGGATCACATTCAGGAAGTCGATCTTGTCCGTTGCCTTCAAGCGCCGGGCTATCTCCAGGCCCTCGGTCTCTGTGATCCCGCCCTCAAGGTCTTCGTCTGCGGTGAACCGGATCCCGACAATAAAATCATCGCCGACCCGGTCACGCACTGCATCAACCACTTCCATCGAAAACCGCATCCGGTTCTCCAAGGAACCGCCATAAGGACCGCCGAGTGTGTTGGTAACCGGGGACCAGAACTGATCCATGAGATGGCCATAGGCCTGCAGTTCAATGCCATCCATGCCGCCTTCTTTCATGCGTTCTGCGGCATCGGCATAATCTTGAACGATCCGGGTAATGTCCCAGTCTTCGACCTGTTTCGGAAAGGCCCGGTGGGCAGCTTCCCGCTCATGGCTAGATGAGACAGCAGGCAGCCAGTCTCCCTTGTTCCAGTGGGTCCTCCGGCCAAGATGGGTCAGCTGGATCATCACTGCGCAGCCATGGTCATGACAGGCATCGGTCAGCCTTTTGATCCAAGGCACCACCTCGTCCTTGTAAGCCAGGATGTTGTTGAAGACCGGTGGAGAGTTGCGCGACACCGCAGCAGATCCGGCCGTCATGGTCAGGGCGACACCGGCCTTGGCCCGCGTTTCGTGATAAGCCCGGTAGCGGTCCTTCGGCATCCCGTCTTCAGGATAGGCAGGTTCATGAGAGGTGATCATGATCCGGTTTTTCAAGGTCAAATGTTTCAGCTGATACGGCTGCAGCAACGGATCTTTCGACATGCCTCTCCCTCTTGTGCGCATGCCCGCGATGGTCGCGGAATGCCCTCAGTTAAGGCCGCATGGGCTTCTTTGAAAAGCCGCAAAAACGACATTTATGTCGGATTTGAAAACATAGGTGTCAATTTTGCTTGTTTCTGCGGATTTGCGCTGATAACGGATCAGAATGAACACGGATCTGATCAGCAAAACATCGGGATGGCGCGGCTCCCGCGACATTTGGGTCCAGGCGGCATATGAAGCGCTTTTGGATGGCGGTATTGACGCTGTAAAGGTGATGCCCCTTGCTGACCGGCTCGGCCTGTCACGCACCAGTTTTTACGGCCATTTTTCCAACCGGCAGGATCTCCTGGACGCGCTGATTACACTTTGGCAAACCAAGAACACGGGAAATCTCGTCCAGCAGACAGAGGCTTACGCTGAGACCGTCACAGAAGCGATGCTGAACATCTTCGATCTGTGGCTAATGCCGGAACTGTTCGATTCCCGCCTGGAATTTGCCGTCCGCAACTGGGCGCACACCGACCCGCAGCTGGCAAAACTGCTCAACGAGGCTGATCAAGTGCGCGTCGAAGCTTTGGAAGCTCTGTTTTTGCGGTTCGGCGATGCACCGCAATACGCAAGTGTGCGGGCAAACACTGTTTATCAGACCCAGATCGGCTACATCTCGATGAAAGAAGACGGGCCGTCCGAACCGCTGGAACCACGCCTCGCGCGCATGCCCCACTACGCTGAGATTTTCACCGGCAAACCGGTCTCAGACGCGGAAATCGCCCGCTTCCGCGCCCGGCATCCACTTGTTTGACCCGTAAAGACCTACACATCCGGCTGAAGATTGCAGTCTCTCCCCCTATTGATAGGAAGCCTGTTTTCGAACCAAGAGATAGATCTGGATCGAAACAATCAACATCAGCAGCGGCAGAAATGCCGAAAGATACCTGGCCGCTTCGACTGTTTCGGCAACTTGCCCATCACTGAACAGCATCATTTGAACAAGAGGGGCAATCCAGAGAAAACCAGCTGTAATCTGCAGGTGCGGCGGCCAACTTGGCACAAGCTGAAGGAGCAATAGCAAGCTGGCACTGATTATCAGCCAGTCGTAAAACAAGAAAGATGGCGATGCCGCAGCCATGGCCATGAGACACACTGGCACTGCAAACTTCCGCGATATGGTCCTGGCGACATACCAAATGCCTCCCCCGCATAGGACCAAAGCCAGGATTTGCGCCCAAACCCTGTAGTCGCTTGAAAACCATAGCTTTCCAAGCGACTGACCGACTGTGATCATACCAATATAAACTTGGTTGAAATGACCGGATCCGGATCCATCGGTGAAAGTGCTGATATAGTTTGCCCAGACGGGCCAGCCAAATCTGAAAATTGACAGGCTGATCAATGCTGTGGTGACAACCGCAGCTATCCAAAACGTACGCCAATCTTTCTGACCAATCAGGAAGACCGGAATGAGAAGCCCAAATTGCGGTTTGATTGTCGCCGCCGCCAGCGCTAGTCCGCTCAACACAGGCCGGCTGACACTGTTCACCAGCGCGTAGGCGATCAGGAAGATGACAATTGGCGAAATCTGGAGCAAGACCAGGGAACTGTAAGAGCCATAGACGAGAAACGTAAGAACATATGGACTGAAGCCAAGCCTCAAGTGCGCAACCCTGACGATCCCGTAGATAGCGATAAGGTTCACAAGAAGCACAACCACTCGTGCCATCTGATAAGGCAGGAAAGCCAAGAGCTCGAAGATAAGCAAGGCATGTGGCGGATTGAGAAAAAGAAGGCCCCTGTTCAGTTCCGAAAATGGCTGAATGAAAACAGCTGGATCGTATACCAGATCTGCCTGGCCGCCCTTCGCCAGATCTCCTGCCCGGTAGAAAGCCAAAAAGTCTTCCCGCCCGATCCGGTCAAGGCCGCCAAGAAAGTCAAAAAGACCCTGGCTCTCTGTCACGAAGAGAGAGAGGACAGCAATGGCCGATGTAACAACAAAAAATAAAAACAGCGGCCCGCCAAAGTTATTATTGAGCGCATCAGCATTTAGTGCGTTCAGGTATTGAGCCCGCACGGCCCTCATCACCCGAAAAAAAGACCCCATAAGCCGATCCTTGAAATGCTCTTAATCGCCCGAGAATTCATCTGAAAAGAAACACGTCAGCCAAGAACCGCTCAACAGTAATTTGATAATGGCAGCTGACACATGGTGAAAATATGCCGGTCATATTTCAATTTAAGCGCTAAAGCATCTGGCGAGCCTAATTATCCTTTTCAGCTTTCGGCTTTTCGGTCGCCACATAAGAGAGCGGCAGTGCAGTCGTATTCTTGATCTGCTCCATCGCGAAGGTGGTCGAAACGTCGGAGATATCGATCTTGGCGATCAGGCGTTTATAAAACGAGTCGTAGGCTTCGATGTCCGGCACCGCGACCCGCAGGAGATAGTCCACTTGCCCCGCCATGCGATAAAACTCGACCACTTCGGGAAACTCCTGAATGACGTCGGCAAATTTCTTCAACCAGTCTTCAGAGTGTTGGCTCGTGGTGATCGCAACAAACGCTGTCACCTTTGCGTTGACCTTGGCCGGATCGAGCAGCGCCACCCGGCCCGTGATCACACCGTCTTCTTCCATCTTCTGGATGCGGCGCCAGCACGGCGTGGTCGACAGCCCAACCCGACGGCCAATTTCGGCAACGGGCACGGTGCAATCTTCCTGAAGGATGGAGAGAATACGGCGGTCTATACGGTCGATCATGGTTTTGCCTGAGAAAACGTGGCGTCACCAAGCTTTGGGACGCCCAAAATGACAGGATTCTTTTTGCCTGCCGGGTCCAGATCCCGCAATACCGTTCTACATAGGGGGAGTGCAAGAGAAATTGAGATTTCTCTTCCAATAATGGAGCTGAATTCGCTTGAAACAGCGCATTCTCAGTGCAATTTCCACGATCTGATAGAAATTTATTCGAATTTCGGACGGAGACCGGTATGACACGTTTGCATCTTGGCACAAAAGCGATTGTGGCCGCCGCATGTGCTGTCCTCCTTCAAATGACTGTGTTGAGCAGCGATGCGCAGGCGCTGGAGGCCTCTCCATTGGTCAGCGTCGATTGGCTTGAGACCAATCAGGACGATGACGACCTGCTGATCCTCGACATTCGCTCCCCGCTCGCCAAATCCGGCAAGGACGATTACCTCAAGGGCCACATTCCAGGCGCTGTGTGGAGTGAATATCCGGGTTTCTGGCGCACCTCGCGCGGCGATGTGACTGGCGTTCTGCCGTCTATTGAAAAGCTGGAGGCTTCGCTGTCTGAACTCGGCGTTCATGAAGACCGGACCGTCGTTCTGGTTCCGGCGGGAACATCTCACCTCGATTTCGGAGCCGCGACCCGGATCTACTGGACCTTCAAGTATCTCGGCCACGACAAAATCGCCATTTTGGATGGTGGCCATAACGCTTGGATGAAGGCAGGAAAACCGCTGGAAAGCGGGAATGTCGTACCTGAGGGCGACATGTTCATTGCCGAGCCGCGTCCCGAGCTGCTGGTCTCCACCGACGATGTGGCGTCCCTTATTGGCGGGGATGCCATTCTGCTCGACGGACGGCCGCTGGCACAGTTTGAAGGCGCTGAGAAGCACAAGGATGCCACCCGCTCCGGTCATCTGCCGGGCGCAACCCACTTCGACCAGGCAAAGTTCTACGACACTGAAAGCAACCAGTTGAAATCACGGGAAGCTTTGGCCTCGCTGGCACAGGATGCCGTGTCCGGCTCTGACACACCGGTCGTCTCTTACTGCAACACAGGCCACTGGGCCGCAACAAACTGGTTTGTTTTGAGCGAGCTACTCGGCCAGGAGAATGTCGCCGTTTATGACGACAGCATGGTTGGCTGGAGCCAGCAGAAGGATCTGCCGATCTCAAGCCCAAAAACGGCAACGAACTAAGACTTTTCCCCTGGGGCTGGCACGGCATCAACAAGTGTGCCGCCCCTCACCTTACGCCCGGCCCAACAGCCGGGCGATTTCTTTTTGAAGGACCGGCAGCAGCTCGGCTTCGAACCACGGGTTCTTTTTCAGCCAAGCATTATTGCGCCAGGACGGGTGCGGCAACGGCAGGACAAGCGGACGGTTAGACTGTCCACTTTCTTGAAAGTAGGTTTTCCATGCGGCAACGGTTTCCGTCAAAGATCCCTTGCGCGCCTTACCCAAGTGGTAAGCCTGTGCATATTGACCGATAACCAAGATCAATTCGATTTGCGGCATGGCTGCAAACAAACGGTCGTGCCAGACTTTCCGGCATTCCGGCCGCGGCGGTAAATCCCCGCCCTTGGCATCCAGTCCAGGAAAACAAAAGCCCATCGGAACGATTGCAAGCAGGTCCGGGTCATAAAAGACATTTTCCCCAATCCCCATCCAGGATCGTAGCCGGTCACCCGATGGATCTGTAAAAGGGCGTCCGCTCTTGTGCACACGGGTTCCAGGTGCCTGACCGCTAATGCAAATCCGCGCCTTCGAAGACGCTTGCAGAACTGGCCGGGGCTCGTGCGGCAATGGCGCCTTTTCAGGCGTCTCGACGCAAATCCGGCACCCACGCACTGCGTTTGCAAGAGCTTCAATTTCTTGGATTTTCGTCAATTCAATCAATGCCTTAATTTTAGCGATCCGGTTAACCTTTTGCTTACCACAATTCTAGGGACGATCTTAAGGAATGGTGAGTCAAAACAAGGAAACAAGCATAATCGAAATAACCAATTGAACACCTTGGGCAGGCCGAATGGACACCGCCGCGTCAGTAAAAGACGACGACAGTCAGGCAATTGATCGGGATAGAGCGCGCCGCCGGCGCGAGATGGCCCGTTCGGCCGGAAATGTCCGCAGCCGCCTCGGCACGTCTGACCGGCAGCACTCAACCTTTGAGCTGGAACGCCAGCATCTCTTCGCCGACACGCGGATCAACGCGGCTTTTGCGGTTCCCCTTCTGGTGCTTATCGTCACCGCGATCTCGGTAATCTGGCTGAACCCGTTCTTTCTCGGCGCCTGGCTGATTGTTACGCTTTGCACGCATCTCTTGATGGTCGTCACGTGCCACTCCTATGAGCGCGCACCGTCGGACCAAAAAGCCCGGATCTATTGGCGCCGCCGCTTCACCCTCGGAGACCTTCTCTATGGATGCTCCTGGGCAGTATTTTTTCTTCTTCCGCGATCGGACAATGCGGGCGACGGGTTTGTGATCTTTCACTTTGCGACGCTCTTGATCGTGGTCGCAATGAACACCATGCAATCGGCAACGTTGCCGCGGTGCTTGTTGGCGAGCACCTTGCCGATGACGCTCATCGTCACGGCGAGTTTTTTGCAACAGATCGACCCGATCCATTACACGCTGGCCGCCATGGCGATTGGCGCACAGGGCTTCTTCTTCATTCTCGGCAATCAGCTCTTGAAGAACGCCAACACCATGCTGGAATACCGCGCGGAAAAGGACCATCTGATTGCCGAATTGGAAACGGCCAACGCCATGTCGGACGAAGCACGCCGCCGCGCTGAAGCTGCAAACGTTGCAAAATCGCGGTTTCTTGCAACGATGAGCCACGAGCTGCGCACACCGCTCAACGCAATCCTTGGATTTTCCGAAATCATGAAGGATGAGGTGCTCGGTCCGATGAAGAACGACACTTACAAGAGCTACTCCGCAGATATTCATGGTTCTGGCCAGCATCTTCTGAACCTCATCAATGAGATCCTTGATCTTTCACGGATTGAAGCAGGCCGCCACGAACTGCAGGAAGAATCGCTCTATTTGGAAGAGGTTGTCGATGAATGCGGGTCGATGATGACCGTGCGCGCCAACGCCAAGAACATCATGTTGCATCACACCCTCGAACCGGACATGCCCCGTGTTTGGGCCGATGAGCGTGCACTGCGACAGGTCGTCCTCAACCTGATTTCCAATGCTGTGAAGTTCACGCCGGTGGGCGGTGAAGTGCATATCAAGGTCGGCCGGACCAGCGACGATGGGCAATATGTTTCCATCACCGACACCGGCCCCGGTATTCCGGAAGACGAAATTCCGACAGTGCTGGAAGCTTTTGGCCAGGGGTCTCACGCCATCAAGAGCGCGGAACCCGGCACAGGGCTCGGACTGTCAATCGTTCAGGCACTCGTTGGAATGCATGACGGGAAATTCGTGATCAAATCCCAGCTGGGTGTCGGCACCGAGGCAATCATGTCCCTGCCCCGCGCCCGGGTGATGAACTATTCACCGGACGTCGTTTGGGCAGACACGGAAAGCACCGACTTCGACCTTGAGAACGCACGCAGCGCATAAGGTCGTGAGAAGAGTTTCGTCACTCAGACTTTTCTGAAACGCCGGCATCAGCGAACGTTGCCATTCCAGAATGCACCTCGGCCGCGGTCTTGATGATCCCGGCCGCCAACGCTGCTCCGCTGCCTTCACCGAGACGCATGCCGAAGTCGAACAGTGCATCTTTGCCCATGTGCGACAGCGCCTTGGCGTGAGCGTGCTCGGCCGAGACATGCGCAAACAGGCAATGATCCAGCCCTTCCGGATCCATTGCGTAAACGACAGCCGCAGCCGCCGTTGCCACAAAACCATCGACCACCACGGGAACGCGTTGAAGCCGCGCTGCGATTATCAGTCCGGCCATCGCTGCGATTTCGCGTCCGCCAACCTTGCGAAGCACTTCCAGCGGGTCTTTTTCGCCGTTCAGCCGGTTCACTGCCTTTTCAACGGCGTCACGTTTGCGCGCCAAACCTTCGTCGTCCACGCCGGTGCCACGGCCAATCCAGTCGGCGGCCGATCCGCCAAACAGGCCATTCAGGACAGCAGCAGAAACCGTCGTGTTGCCAATGCCCATTTCACCGAGACAGATGAGATCGATACCGCCCGCCAGCGCTTCCATGCCGTAAGCCATGGTGGCCGCACAATTGGCTTCATCCAGCGCATCTTCCTGGGTGATGCTCGGTGTGGGCATATCGACAGCAAGATCAAACACCTTGAGGCCAATGTCGTTGACCCGGCAGATCTGGTTGATGGCAGCTCCGCCAGCTGCGAAGTTTTCGACCATTTGACGGTTCACGGCGCTTGGAAATGCCGACACGCCTTCGTCCGCAACGCCATGTGCCGTTGCAAAGATCCCCACCATCGGACGGGTGATTTTCGGCGGGGCCTTGCCGGACCAGGCAGCAAGCCATTCCGCGATCTCTTCCAAACGGCCCAAAGACCCGGCAGGCTTGGTGAGTTGTGCATCCCGAGCCTTCACCTTCTGAAGCGCCTCTTCGTCCGGGCCGGGCATGGACTTGACCAGGTTGCGGATATCGTCGAAGGGCAGCGCGGTTTCGGACAGGGACATTGTGCTCACAGTTCCAATTGGTGGGCGGAAAGTTAGGCCGCCTCTTGGTCTCTTCGATAGGCCGTTCTATAACCGCCCCTTGATAAAACTCAAGCTCCGGACCGAACAGGATGCCGTCTGAAAACGACCAAAACACTGAAACTGCATCCGAAACAAAGCCTGAGTTTTCTTGGGACCAATCAACCGCGACGGTGTCATCTCTAGCGGTACTGTTCGCTGACATGGCGGCCTGCGTCCGATTCTTTTCGCGCATGCCTCTTGAGAAGATCAATGCGGCCGATGATCCGGCAGCGCTTCCCGAATTTGCCAGGATCTCGAGAGCTGCTCCGCTCGCGGGTGCATTTGTGGCCCTTCCGGCTGCCGGCCTGCTTCTGGTGCTTGGAGCAACCAGCCTCTCCCCACTCGTTGTTGCAGTGATGGCCGCAGCCGTCCTTACGATCGTGACCGGCGCTTTGCACGAAGACGGCCTGAGCGATGTGGCCGACGGTTTTTTCGGGGGCGCTACGGTCCCCCGGCGACTGGACATCATGAAAGACAGCCGCATCGGCGCATTTGGCGCAATCGCACTGGTCTTTGCCATTGTTCTGAAGGTTGCTTTGATCGCAGCTTTGCTGGATAGTTTCGGAGCAGCGGACACGGCCCTGCTCATTGTGACTGTTGAAGCCTTCAGCCGGTTTCTGATGGTGTGGCAATGGCACCGGTTGCCGCTGGCCCGGCCCGATGGGCTTGGGGCCCGGTTCGGCAAACCGTCAGATGCTGCTCTACGCGAATGTGTTCTGGTAATGCTGGTGCTTTTGCTCCCAGCCCTTTTTGCTTTGCCGCTGCAAGCCGTCGGAATCGGCATTGTGGTCGGCGTCACTGCGGCCCTGAGTGTGGCACAGGTGGCACTGTCCAAGATCAATGGAACAACCGGAGATGTCCTAGGGGCAATTCAGCAAATCAGCGGACTTGGATTCCTGACCGGAGTGCTTATGGTGGCCGTGTAACCAGCCGGTGATCCGGACCGAGCAAGAGGCATGGCCGTTGATGTTGAGTATTTCAGTTCCCTCGCCGGCGAGACTGGCCATGTCCGCGCTGCTCATCGCCTTGTTGCTCAGCGCCTGCGGCAGCCGGCCAACGACAGGCACTCTTGCAATCAATACAGAACCGGCCGCTGGTGCTCAGGATCACGACGTCCTCATCGTAACAACGCGCCAAAAAGACCCAACTCCAAATACTTTTTTCAATGGCGAGCGCTCTCCAACAATCAACTATGCGGAAGCGACGATCTCCGTCCCCCCAACCCACAAGGCAGGTGCGGTCGAATGGCCACGTGAGCTTCCCGGAAACCCCAAAACGGACTTCGTGGCCCGCAAGGCCGGGTATATCGAGGACGAACAGGCATTCTTGAGGCAATTGAACCAGCAGCTCTCTGCGCGCCCCAAGGGCAAACGGGACGTGATGCTGTTCATTCACGGTTATAACACGTTGTTTGCTGAAGGCCTCTACCGGTTTACGCAATTCGTCCATGATTCCCAGGCGCCGGTCGTCCCTGTGTTGTTCACCTGGGCCTCGCGTGGACAGCTGCAAGGGTATGTCTACGACCTGAACAGTGCCGCGCTCGCACGCGACAGTCTGGAGCAAACCTTCCGTCTGCTTGCGAAAAGCAAGGCGGACAGCATTTCAATCCTGGCGCACTCTATGGGCAATTATTTGCTGCTGGAGACCGCACGCCAAATGCCTCTAGCGGAACGCCGCCAATTCGATAGAAAGATTAACAGCGTTGTTCTGGCGGCTCCGGACATTGATATTGATCTCTTCAAATCCAGCCTTCGAAAACTCGGGAAGCCACCGAAACCT
Source organism: Roseibium alexandrii DFL-11 (assembly GCF_000158095.2). Lineage (NCBI taxonomy): Bacteria > Pseudomonadati > Pseudomonadota > Alphaproteobacteria > Hyphomicrobiales > Stappiaceae > Roseibium > Roseibium alexandrii. The sequence goes on along the minus strand of NZ_CM011002.1, from coordinate 819,332 downwards.
TACATCATCGTCGTTTCCAGAGACGACAAGGCCCTTCGCCTGTCCCGGGCCATAGCGGGCGGGGTTGAGCGGGTCGGCGCCTACTCAGATGACGAAGAACTGGCGGAGCTCGGGGCGATCGTCTTTGACGTGACCGAACTCGACGCCGGCGAAACCTCCAGCCACAGCAAGTTTGCAGCCTTGGCCGAGTACTCCCCCGGCTTGCGGGACGCCCTTCTGAAAAGTGGCCTGACCGATCAAAACAGTGTTACCGGACCTAAAACACTCGGCGATGACCTCGGCAGTTTTGTCGGGAACACAACCCAAGCAGCGGTTACTCTACCGATCAAGATCATAGCTGCACCGTTCACATTGGCGACTGGCGGATCAAGGCAATAATATTTGTGAAATCCTTGAAAGAAGCATTGGCAGCAACACCTTCAAACGCCATATGGAAACCATGAAGTCACCTTGCATCAAAATCTGTCAGATCGACCAGGTCAGCCGCCTTTGCACCGGATGTTTCCGCACGCTTGATGAAATCGCGTCCTGGAGCAGTTTCGACGATACGCAGCGCCAGGCGATCATGAACAGCCTGGATACCCGGCGCATGCGTTTTTCTGCCGGAGAAGCGGCGCTTACGTGAGCGGGCGCGGGCAATACCGGGGCTTTGCAATTGTCATCCTGATTACTGTGATGGCGGCTGCTGCCTTCTATCTGTTCTTCGGCGATCCGACGGACCCGGAAAACCTAAACTTCGACGACACCGGACCGCGGGTTGTCGCTCTCTCCACTCTCGCCTTTGTCTTCCTGGCAAGTTTCATCTTTGGACAGCCGAAAGTGCGCGATATCATTCAAGGAACGCTCTTCTGGGGCGGTTTGTGTGCCTTGCTTGTGGTCGGCTATACCTACCGAACCGACTTGGTTCAGGCAGGGTACCGGGTCCTAGGGTCTTTGGCTCCGGGAATGGCGGTCACCCAGGCTGACGGCTCGATCTTGATCGTGCGGGATGCTGGCGGGCATTTCGTGGTCGACGGACGCGCCAATGGCAGGAAAACAAGCTTTCTGCTCGACACAGGTGCCAGCGCCGTAGTCCTCACCTATCAAGATGCGGCCAGGGCCGGAATTCCGGAACGCGATCTGTCGTTCACCGTGCCTGTTGCAACAGCCAACGGGCGGACACTTGTTGCCCCGAGCCGGATCGACAATTTGACGATCGGCGATCACACCTTGCGCAATGTCCGGGCGTTTGTCGCGCGGGACGGCTCACTCGGTCAAAGCCTGCTCGGCATGACCGCGCTCGACCGCCTCAGAAGCTGGCGGATTGAGGGCGACCGGCTGATCATGAATCCATAGAAGATAGCCAAGGGTTACTCGGCTGCATCCACTTCGAAATACGCCGGACTAACGGCGTCGAGTGCCTTTTCAACCACTTCCAGTCCGGCGCCGGGCTTGATGGCTTCCACGGTCAGAATCCGGCGCCAGGACCGCGCACCTGGCCGACCATGGAACAATCCGAGCATATGCCGGGTCATGTGCGCCAGTTTCACACCTTGGGAGAGCTGATCTTCCAGATAGGTCATATGACCGCGCACCGCATCCCATGGCGAGATGGTCTCGGTTTCTGCGCCATAAAGACGGGCGTCGACTTCGCCCAAGATTTCCGGTGAATGATACGCGGCCCGGCCATACATCAGGCCATCCAGCGGTTTGAGATAAGGCTCGCCCTGTTCAAGGGTATCGAGACCTCCGTTCAACCCGATGAACTTGTCCGGAAGGCGCTGTTTCAAACGCACCACCCGGTCGTAATCGAGCGGTGGAACATCCCGGTTTTCTTTCGGGCTCAAGCCTTGAAGCCAGGCTTTCCGGGCATGAACCCAAAGCGCGTCGGATCCAGCGGCGAAGGTCAAATCGGCAACGGCATCGAGCGCGGGCTCTGGGTCCTGATCATCAACGCCAATCCGGCATTTGACGGTGACGGGAATGGCGACAGCCGCCTTCATCGCAGAAACACAGTCTGCAACCAGTTGCGGCTCTTCCATCAAACACGCACCGAACCGTCCTGACTGAACCCGGTCCGACGGACAGCCGACATTGATGTTGACCTCGTCATAGCCGAAGCCTTCCACGATCTGTGCCGCTTCAGCCATTGCCTGCGGATCAGACCCGCCAAGCTGGCACGCAACCGGATGCTCCAGATCGGAAAATCCCAAAATATGCTCCCGGTCACCATGAATCACAGCGCCGGTTGTGACCATCTCGGTGTACAGCAGCGCGTGCGCCGACAAATGCCGGTGGAATGCGCGGCAATGGCGGTCAGTCCACTCCATCATCGGTGCAACCGCAAATCGCACATTTGGAAATTGCACTCTTTCGGTGTTTTTTACATCTGATTTCAGTGACTTATAAAGTTCTCTGCTCATGGGAAATACAGGAGTTGTAGTACGATTCTCTAAGTGTTTTTGATGGAAGCACGACTAAGTCGTACTGCAATTTCAGCAGGCGTACTGGAGATCTCCCATGGGCACTATTGTGAAGAGATATCTCAGCGACGGTCGCGTCCGCTATTCAGCGCAGATCCTTATAAAGCGCGACGGAGCAATCGTCTATCGAGAGTCAAAGACTTTTGAAAAAATTACCTTGGCGTCAGAGTGGCTAAGTCGAAGGGAGTGTGAAGTGAATTCTCCCTATTTCAATTTCACTAAGGACCCAAACGTTACACTAGGCGATGCAATAAGAAAATTTATTGAAGCCGCAGACGGCAACATTGGACGAAGCCAGCTGCAAGTTCTGAAAACTATCGAAACCAATGAGATATCTTATGAAAAATGCAAAGATATTTCATCTGCTAGATTGGTAAGCTTTTTCAGGTCGTTGGGTGCAAAATGCCAACCTCAAACAGTAGCAACTTATGCTTCCTGTCTATCAACGGTGTTTTCAATAGCAAAGCCCGCCTGGGATATACCGTTGGATCTGCAGGAAATACGAAACGCGACCGCTGCGGCAAGACGGCTCAAGATAATCGGTAAGGATGCTCCGCGAGCAAGAAGACCAACTCTGGACGAACTTAATAGGCTTCTGGGATACTTCGAAGAAACAAAACGTCGGTATCCAGAATCCGCAGACATGCCTAGGATTATTTTGTTCGCAATATTTTCAGCGCGCCGGCAAGGTGAAATCACATCACTTCGCCGTCTAGACTTTGATGGAAACAGAATTCTAGTTAGAGATATGAAAGATCCGGTAAGAGGCAAGGGAAACGATCTTTGGTGCAATTTACCTGATCGAGCACTGCGCCTATTAAGCAGCACGCCCAACAAGGGCCCGCTATTCTTTCCATACAAAAGCAGAACAATCAGCACACAATTCAGCAGAGCCTGCAAAGTATTGGATATTAGTGATCTGCGTTTTCATGACCTTCGACATGAGGGCGCTTCATGGCTTGCAGAGCTAGGTTGGACTATTCCTCAAATAGCAAGCGTAACCGGGCATAGAGGCTGGCAGGGACTCATGAGATATAGCCATTTTCGGCAGTTTGGGGATAGATACCAAGATTGGCATTGGGCCAAAAAGTACTGTGAATAGGCGATGGTTTCATAAACGCGTTGCTAAAGACGGATCGCTGCGAGGTTCATGAAGGTAATAAAGTTGGCGGCCCGCTTCAGCAATGCGCATTCCGTTAACTGCGCCGTTCACCACCATTGTTGCTGCTAGGAATGGGGCTAGCCCACCTGATACGATATGATGTGCTTTTGCTTATTTCGACCGCTCGCTGAAAGGTTGCACTCATCGCCCCCTTCCAGTGATCATCAGCGTCTGGCTCAAATTCTATCGAGACCGACAAACCGTTCCCGTAGTCATGATAGCGCAATCTCACTATTAACTCTTTTGGGATGAGATAAGTAAAACCTTTATCAGTTTGCGCTGAGTAGACAGGTATGTCGTTCATTGTGAACAGGTAGGCATCTAGACCTTTTTCATCTCGTGAAACGACTAAGTTTGAAGGTTTGGGTATGCCGTTTTTTCGATGAGGCCAACGCCAATCATCCAACCAGGCAGGAGCGTCAAATTCATTAATTATCAAGATTGGGGTCAGGCCAGCGTCTTTCATTTTAGCACTGCCCGCTAGTAACGCTTGCCAGAACTCTTCTGGTGTTAGCCCTTCCAAGTTGTGGAAGTTCGTCGTTTTAATTACATCGTGCCACACAACCTCGGCGACTTTTTTTGACATGATATTTTGCCACCATTCAGTCTCATTCGTGACTGGCTGCGACATCGGTGGCGTCGTATAATCTCCCTTGCTGACGCCAGTTAGGCGGAACCTAAAGCTATTCAATTCATCAGTAGTCGCCGTGATATTTTCGCAGAGATGAAGCGGAAATGCGGAATGGATAAAAGCTTCTGAGCTCGCGGCAGTAGCGATTTTGTCCAATCGGTTAGGATCAATCTCAGCTTCAAGAATAGCTACTTCACGATGTCTCTCAGTTTCAGAAAGTGCTAGTTCAACAAAGCCCTTCGCCAATGCGCGTCTATGCTCGAAGAGATGTTCTTCTATCGATTGTGATAGAGTTGCTAACAGTGGCTCGTGGCGCTCAGGGTCAAGCCGTTCAAACACCGCTATTAGGCTTTTCAGAAATCGCTCTTGTCGCCGCAACGCCTCATCGTTAGCCCGAGTGAGGAGACGACGCAGTTCACTGTTAATAGCGGCCTCTCCGGACATAGTTGCCATTATCATGATAGCTAGGGCGCCCGTAAGGGTTTCAAATGATAGACCTCCGCTGCTGCTGTAGCTCCGCATTGAAACCATGGGAGGGTCTTCAAAACCGCCTAACGCCTCCAACAGATGGTCGATTTGCCCCGCATAACTAGTATCGGCAAACCTCTCTCCAGAGCCAGAGATACGCAAAGCTGACGTTAAGATATCAATGCCAGAAAGCGCTGTCACACCGTGACCAGCATCACCCCTATCGTGATATTTTCCGTGCAACAGCATTTGTGCCGCCTGCTTAGCGGTTGCAGCTGCATCTTTATTCATTGCCCAGTGAGTGCAAACACCAGCAGCAACCACAACATGATCGTACCATGCGTTGCTCATGATTGAGCCAAATACTTCGGACGGGGTGAGTTCATCTTCGAACTCAGAAAGAGACAATTCCTGTATTGAGTTCCAGTCGTGCTCCAAGTCGCCGAGCGTAAGTGCTTCTGATTTTACTTTCCAAGCGTAACCTCGTGCGTCCAATGCGCTGTCGAGTTGGCTTCGCCATTTTAGAATCAAGTCGCACATCCAACTCGTAGCTAATGTGTCGCCCAACCAAACAGCACGAGCCATTGTTAGAGTTGTCGTATTCAAGTGTTCCGCGATGTTTTCCGAATTGCGCTTGAGATTATTCCAAGAACGCAATCTACGTTCACTGCGCACGGGCGTTGAGATGATATTCTGAAGCAAACGTTCCCAACCCGCGACAAGGTCGCGCCACGCTCCAGCATAAGGCTGCTCAAGGCGAGAAAGTGTAAAGGCGCCTTTTGTGCTAGCTTTGGAGTTGCTTTCAACCGTGTATTCCGCAATTGCCCAGTCCATCAATCGGTAAGCGACAAGTCGAGCCAGTGACAAGACTGGCTGAACGGCTTTGGGAGTTACGACGCCTGATACGCGTCCATAGATATTCGCTGCGAGAAATGTGATTTGGCTTGTGTACTCAGGTTCGTGAGCGAGGCGTTCAATCGCCCGACGAATAAGATCTCGGTAAGCTCTCATCCACTCATCGCCAAGTGACAAGTGGGATAGAGTCAGACTGGACTCAAACTGTGCATAGTTGATATCTTCATCCTGAAGCTGGGCAAGCCGATAAAGAAATGCATGGAATTCTATCACTTCGGAAAGTTGATCAGAAAATTCGTGGACTTGACGCGTGTCGATCAGAACGATGAGGTCGGCAAGCATCTCGCGCAGTATTGAAGTGGTTTCGCGAATAACACCATCTACATCGGGCGCTTTTTCAAACTTGAATGCCGTTCGCACACCCCAACGTGCTACTCGCGTCAAAGGAAGCGTGGTGCGGATGAGAGCGTGTTCGCCGAAGTAATCGCAACCCGGAATTATTGGAATGACAAAGTCATGCGTCTGCCCATTGTCTAACGCCCGTGCTTCTTCCAGCCACGTCTGCACAATGGGTTGAATTACGCCAAAACGCACATCCGTCAAGCGCATTTTTCTGTGAAAGTCACGACTGACAAGTATTTCGCCGCCATCCCACAATGGAGTATACCACGTTCGCACCCTATCATTCCTGGAAAATGGATCACTATCGTCACCTTTTGGAAGGTAGCCATACCGTTCAGCATTGACCCAACGGTTCAAAGTCACAATGTCCGAGAGTTCGCGTGGCCAGACTATGTTGGATACATAGGAACGCATAATTGAAGCACGCCTGGTCGGATGCAGAAATGCGATAGTATGCAGTACAAAGTACGCGAGTGCGGATGCGTTGATTGAGAACCAGCTGATATTGAGGAGCGTGACGAAAGCTTCTGAACGCCCCAACTTCGACACGAAGGAGAGCTGCAACACGATGGCGACGCATAGTAAAAGGGAACTCACTCCTACAAAAATTGCCGTCGATGATTCAATATACACCGTAAGGCGCGAGGCAAATGAAGCGCGCCCCTGATTGAGCAATCCAACGAAGGCAATCACGAGCGGAAACACCAAGCCCACTAGTGTTCCTTGTACCGAAAGTATTCCAATATTGATGGTCCAAAAGTCCTGCACGTTGAGGTGCTCGTTGGATCCTGTGAGGAAATCCGGGACCCAACCCATCCATTCCAAAATGAATGGTAAGGCGTACACTGTGGCGACACATGCCGTTAACAAAGCAGGGTGGCTAATAGCCCATATTGTGAAACGTTTTGGGGTAGGATAATGATTGAAACAAAATTCTGAGTTGCCCTGTAAATGCCGCCCAACAATTTTCCGTACAATACTTACAAGTCCGGGCTGAAATTGACCTCGAATTACCTGTGCTAGCAAACGTGCTTGTTGCCAAACCGTAGATGATTGACTGCGCACTCGAGTCCAAATGTTGGCGAACGTTCTGCGGATCCCGATAGGCTTCAAAGTTTTCTCCCCACAGATAGACGCTGCAAACAACAAAGGTGCAATCTATGGCGGTTGCGCGCTTTGCGCTAGTAAAGGAGTTCGTGAATTGCGGAATTTTGCTTGAAAGCGATTTGTATCAAAAGGACCGGTGAAAAACCTGGTTACAGAAATTCGAGGCAATAGAGCATTTGTCGATGCCTGCTACCAGAAATCGTTCATGATTATCTCAGTGGCCGCATAAGAACACATATCCGCCATTTCTATATTGTGTAGCGGACTTTCGTTTCCCGCCCTTCGCGACAGATGCTGCAACAACCAGAAATGGAAATTTTGGGGCTCAGAGTAGACCTTTACTGCAAAACTAACCGATTACGGATATGTCGGTGTGCCGATAATGTCATATCTACATCTTAAGTCTGGGCTACCGCCAGAACCGAACAATACCATTTATGAGTACACGGCCCAGTCAATTTACTTAGCTATTTGAAGGACTGGTTACTTGTTGTCTAAGGCTTGTAAGCGCTGACGTACCCAACTGAGCACTCCGCGTGTGCAGCATGTTTCGAACTGAACGCTCCAAATCCGGCGAGGCGGAAAGGACAAACCAGAGTAGTCTCACAGCTCTGCTCACCCGCCTCAGGTCCGCGTGAAGGTAATGCGTATAGACATAAACTTATTCAGGAAAATCGGCTCTAACACCTGCTACGACTAAGTTGACGACTGAATCGGTACGCCAAAACGGTACGCCAGAATAAAATTTACCAGTTTTTTCAGAGCCTTATTTTTGAATCATCCAATCCATCATCGGTGCCACGGCGAAACGCGGCTGATGGGCGGTGTAAAGGCGATCACGGGTTGTCATGGCGCCTCCATATCACTTGGCCGCCTGGAACGCAAAATAGCGAATTCTGCCGATCTCTTGCCCAAACAGGAGCCTGGCCCGGACAGCCTTCGGCCGCTGCGCCCATCCTTGGGCGGCAGGATGAATAGCCGTTGCGGGTGACACCCGATCAATCGATCAAAAATTTCAATTTTTCCAATATGATAGTGCGATTTTGATCATCTAAACATAACGCGTTGTCTGCTACATACGGCTTGCCGTTGACAAGCTTCAGTGATTTATTGGCGCTCTTTTTTAGGAGTATTTCATGAGTTCGGCAGCCTATAAACCGCGGTCCAATGCTAGGGCCGGTATCATCCTGATATGCGCCGGGGTCATTTGTCTTTGCATCAGCGACGCGATTGCCAAGGCCTTGTCTGCCAATTACCCGGTCCTGCAGATCCTCTTCCTGAGGAACCTGATCGCACTGCCGATTGTTGTGGCCATGATTTGGAAGCTGGCGGGTCCTTCCGCTCTAAAGTCACATAAACCGATCGCTCATCTGGTCCGCGGCGGTGTCTGGGTGCTGGCAGCCATGACGTTTTTCACCAGCTTCCGATATCTGGGTCTGGCCGAAGCGACGACCCTCGTTTTCATCGCGCCCATTTTCATCACGGCGATCTCGGCCCTGTTTTTGAACGAGCAAGTCGGCTGGCGCCGTTGGTCCGCCGTGATGGTCGGGTTTATCGGTGTCTTGGTGGTCGTCCGGCCAGGTGCAAGCGCTTTTCAGCCGGCCCTTCTTCTGCCGCTTGCAACGGCTTTCCTCTATGCCGTCTTGATGCTGAGCGCACGGCTGGTCGATGAGCGCGAAAGCGTCTGGACCTTGATGCTCTACCTGGTAGGGTCCGGCGGTCTGATCACTGCGATAACGATGCCGTTCTTGTGGGTGCCACCACAGGCAGAAGATGCGCTTCTGTTTCTCGGAATTGCCGCTTTCGGGACGGCAGGTGTGACCATGCTCACCCAGGCCTTTCGCGTTGCCCCCGCGTCCACGATCGCACCGTTTGAATACACGTCGTTACTATGGGCAACCTTGCTTGGCTGGATCTTTTGGCGCGAGATCCCGGATACTTGGACCTATGTCGGCGCGGCGATCATCATCGCCAGCGGGATTTTCATCGTGCTGCGCGAAACAAAACGAAATCCTGATTGCGAAGCCTAAGACTTCATACCCCGAACGCGCAATAAGATCCCAAACCACTGCTCGCCGCGTCGTGGTTGGCATTGACCTGGGTCAACCCGGCAACCCTGAAGTACGGCTATCTTGTATGCGACTTTTTAGCTGGCTCAGTAAAATTCCAAAGCCAGAAAGCAAGATGTGGGCGGACGTCGGCTGACCAAGTCACCTTGGTGTTCCTTGTCAGCGTTTTCCTAAAGCACCGAATGGCACTCATTCAGGCGGAAGCGAGATGAAACCAAAGGACTTTATGAAAATCGAACGCGCTGCCAGCCTGAGCCGGTCCGAAGTCGGACGGCTGGGAACGGCGGTGCTGTTCATTGTTGCGGTCATGATCTTCACGGGAACCAAGTTTTCCGGCGTTGATCAGCTCTATCTTCTGGTCGCCGCGGCCGTCATTGGGGCCTACATGGCCATCAACATCGGAGCGAACGACGTTGCCAACAATGTCGGGCCAGCGGTCGGATCCTTCGCGATTAGTCTGACCGGTGCGATAATCATTGCTGCCATTTTCGAGGCGGCCGGCGCAATTATCGCTGGCGGCGACGTCGTGGCGACCATCAAGAAAGGCATTATTGACCCTGCAAACGTCGCGGACCCGGATGTTTTTGTCTGGGTCATGATGGGCGCGCTGATGGGGGCCGCCCTTTGGCTCAACGCAGCGACCTGGTTGGGGGCACCGGTCTCCACCACGCATTCCATTGTTGGCGGTGTTGCCGGAGCCGGGATCGCGGCTGCCGGTTGGGACATTGTCAACTGGGACTCAATGGCAAAGATCGCCTTCAGTTGGGTGGCCTCACCAGTGACAGGCGGGTTGATTGCCGCGCTGTTCCTTTATTCCCTGAAACGCCTGGTCTTCTTCAAGGACGACCCACTATCAGCAGCTCAAAAAGTCGTTCCGGCCATGATCGCCATCATGGCTTGGGCCTTTACCAGCTATATCGCCCTGAAGGGCATCAAGAAAATCGTCAAAATCGACTTCCCGACCGCAATCATGGCGGGGCTTGTCGTCGCTCTCCTTGCATACATCCTGGTGAAACCGATGATTGCCAGAGCTGTCCCGGCACTGGAAAACACCCGGGAGGGTGTGAGCCGGTTGTTCACAATACCCTTGATCCTGTCTGCTGCTCTTTTGAGTTTCGCCCATGGAGCCAATGACGTTGCGAACGCGGTTGGACCGCTCGCCGGAATTGTGGATGTTCTGACCGCGGGTGATGGCGGTGCCAAAGTCGCCATTCCGCTTTGGGTTATGGTCATCGGCGCCCTGGGTATTTCCATAGGCCTTGCCCTCTTTGGTCCCAAACTGATCCGAACCGTTGGCACCGAGATCACGGAGCTGGACAGGTCCCGCGCCTTCTGTGTGGCTTTGGCCGCAGCAATCACGGTGATTATCGCCAGTCAACTGGGAATGCCGATCAGCTCCACTCACGTTGCGCTGGGAGCCGTGTTTGGGGTCGGGTTTTTAAGGGAGTTCCTGGAACAGCGGCTCGGGCGGGTCATTGAGGATGTCATGCAACATCACAAAGATGACCCGAATTTCGATCAGGTCGAGCAAGTCCTGATGCAATTTCAGAATGCGCCGAGCGACGACAAAAAACGGATCCTTGCACAACTGCGGAAGATGGGGTCTGAGGCTGTTATCGATGCCGCAGAGCGCAAGGTCTTGCAAAAGGCCCTGAAACGCCAGCTGGTGAAGCGGAGCGCCCTGCTGAAGATCGTTTCCGCCTGGATCATCACGGTTCCAGTCTCGGCGTTTCTCGCAGCATTGTTCTATTTTGTGCTGCGTGGGATGATGCTCCCCTAGGACACATTCCGCCATGATGAAGAAACTGACCCTTCCGGCGATATTGCTGGCTCTTAGCCTGGCGTTTTACGCGAGTTCGGACTTTCAGGAAATTGCGGCAGGTGTCGCGATTTTCATGTTCGGAATGCTGATGCTGGAAGACGGGTTCCGGCTGTTCAGCGGCGGGTTCCTTGAGAAGGCCCTTGCACGAGCCACAGGCTCTGTTCCCAAAGCGCTTGGTTTTGGAATAGTCACAACGACAATCATGCAATCCAGCTCTCTGGTTTCCGTGATCACCATCTCCTTCCTGAGCGCCGGATTGATTACACTGATCGCAGGCATCGGAATCATCTTTGGCGCAAACATTGGGACAACGACCGGAGCGTGGCTGGTTGCAGGTTTCGGCCTCAAGGTCAAAATATCAGCCTTCGCTCTGCCAATGCTGGCCATCGCCATTATCCTGGTCTTCCAAAGCAACAAGTATATTCGTGGCGCGGGATTTGTTCTTGCCGGTCTTGGATTTCTGTTTCTGGGGATCCATCACATGAAGGTTGGATTTGAATCCTTCAAGGAACAATTCGACCTCACCCGTTTTGCACTGACCGGTGTCCTGGGCTTGATAACCTATACGGCGATCGGAGCTGCGGCCACGGTTGTCATGCAATCAAGCCATGCCACCATGGTGCTGATTATTACCGCCCTTGCCGCCGGGCAGATTACCTACGAGAACGCGCTGGCTCTGGCGATCGGAGCCAACGTTGGCACCACGATTACGGCAATCATTGGCTCGTTGACCTCAAACTATCAGGGCAAACGGCTGGCCCTTGCGCATGTTATCTTCAATCTGGTGACTGCCGGAATAGCATTGACCTTTATCGGCACTATTCGGGACAGCGTCGATTACGTAAGCGCGCATGTCGGGATAGCTGATACCGACTACGCCCTGAAACTTGCCGTCTTCCATACGATTTTCAACGTGTTGGGCGTTGTTGTCATGCTGCCCCTGATACGTCCGCTCATCCGATTATTGGAACACGTCTTCGTAGCGCCCAGGGAAGACACCAGCCGCCCCAGATACCTGTCCAAGGCAGTGGATGAATTTCCGGCGACAATAAGAATTGCCATGCAACAAGAAGTGGCTCACCTCTACGACAACGCGGTCGAACTGATCGCGCATGGTCTCAATCTTCACCGGCATGAATTGTTTCAAACATCGGACATCGCAGCACTGGTGGACCAGAGCAAAACCCCCATGGAGTTCGATATCGATGAGCGATACGAACAACGTATCAAGGTGCTGTATTCGGAAATTGTTGAGTTTGCGACGCGCGTGGGCGCTCAGGACTTGCCGGCAGACGTTATGGAAGAGGTTTATCAACTGCGCGATGCAGCCGGTAGAATAGTCCGGACAGTCAAGGCGATAAAGCACCTCCGGCGGAACGCAACAAACTACACCGGGCATCATCAAGGTGTCATAACAAACCTTTATAATGATCTCAGGGTTCAGATTGCCCGCATTCTGGTCGAGATCCGTCAATTGGACATGGCTCAACCGGAAGAGCGGAGCAGCTTGTGGTTGGATATGGACCGTATCCTTGTACAAACCGACGAGCGGGATACATACGCGACTGTGGAAGAACTACTCCGGACAAGAAAAATCAGCGCAGCGGCAGCCACGTCATTCTTGAATGACTCAAATTACGCTTACAACGCAATGCGGGATTTATTGGGAGCGGCTCGGACACTTCACATGGAAACCGAAACAGCGATGGCGGAAGTCGAACGTATCCTCTCTCTTGATGAGGACGAAATACTTGACCGTTCCTCGGCCGGGGACGACACTTCCGCCCTACGACAAAATACCAATCCTGTTGCCGAAGGCCACACAACCATTCAAGACACGCGATCCCGGTGATTTCAAGATCTGCAGGGCGATCAGCAAAATGGATTCAGACCAATGGGATTAGGCAAAAGCATCGAAAAGCTCAACGATTACTACGACCGGCTGGAACAGGGTAAAGCTGAGAAAATCCAAGCTGCCCATGTTGAGAAGGTGATTGCCAAGCTGGAAAACAAAAAGAAGACCCTGAAGACCGACCTTGCCGAAAGCTCCAAGGAAAACAAGAAGAAGCGTCTGACGAGCAAACTGTCTACAGTTTCAGAACAATTGGAACGAGCCCGTTGGCTGCTCAAAAAAGTCCAATGACTGTTTTCTTAACAAGCCAAGAGCGCAGGAACTTGATGCCGGTGGTTCGTATACCAAAAGAAAAGGCCGGGATTGCGCCCGGCCTCAAATTGTTCAGACACGCTGTGTAAAAGTCGCTTCCTTGACCAGGGTCGCATAGTCCTTGGCGAGATCGAGGAACGTGTTGTAGCTCTTTTGAACTTCCGCAAAGCGCGGGTTCGCTTCAGCGTTTTCCGCCATGACTTCCGCAACAGCAGTCTTGAGCGCCGCGATCACATCATCAGGGAATGCACCGAACGTGACGCCGTCTTCCTGAAGGCTCTTCAGGGACAACGCATTGTAGTAGTCAAACTGCGCAGTCGTCTCGACGGACGCCGCAGCGGCGGCATTCTCAATCACCGCCTGAAGATGTGCCGGGAGACTGTCAAAAGCATCCTTGTTGACAACAATCTCAAGGGCTGCGGACGGCTCGTGGAAGGCCGGGACATAGCAGTATTTGGCGACCTTTTGCAGGCCGAACGCCTGATCGAGCAGCGGGCCAACCCACTCTGCCGCATCAATCGCGCCGGACTGGAAGGACGGGAAGATTTCCGGAGGCGGCAGGAGAACCGCATTGACGCCAATCTTGCGCATGGCTTCGCCGCCAAGACCCGCAATCCGCATGTTCAGACCAGCAAGGTCCTCGAGGCTGTTGACCGGTTTTTTGAACCAGCCAGCTGCCTGGACACCAGAACTGCCGGAGTAGAAAGGCTTGAGGCCACGCTCGGCGTAGATCTCGTCCCAAAGCTGCTGGCCACCGCCATACTGCAGCCAGGCTGTTGTTTCGACCGCCGTCATGCCAAACGGCACTGCAGAAAAGAAGTGAAGGGCCGAGTTCTTGGAAGCCGCATAATACGGCGTGGAATGGCCGATCTCGGCCGTGCCCTGCTCAACGGCGTCTTCGACGCCAAAGGGCGGCACCAGTTCGCCGCCGGAAAAGACTTTTAGCGTCAGCTGACCATCCGACATAGCATTGACGCGCGCGGCAAACGTCGTTGCATTGGTGCCGACACCCGGTGCCTTGGCCGGAAAGGACGTTGGCATTTTCCATTCGATCTTGCCCTGCGCGATCGCTGGTGCTGCAAGCATTGTGGCGGGTGCTGCAACGGCCCCAGCCTTCAGGAAATCACGTCTTTTCATGGAAAGTCTCCCTCAGATGATTTCTATTTAAACAAAACGTCCGGCAGCCAGGTTGCCAGAGCCGGAACAGTGGCCACCAGGGCCAGAGCAAACAACTGCAAGCCGACGAACGGAAGGACCGAAACATAGATGTCCCGGGTCCGGATCGTATCGGGCGCAACCGATCTGAAATAGAACAAGGCAAAGCCGAAGGGCGGCGTCAAGAAAGATGTTTGCAAGTTAAGCGCGATCAGAACGGCGAACCAGACCGGACTGATGTCCGTCTGCAGGATGATTGGCCCAACAATCGGTACAACGATGAAAATGATCTCGACGAATTCCAGTATGAAACCGAGCAGGAAAATCACGAGCATCGTGAGGAGCAGCATGCCATAGGCGCCCCCCGGCAGAGATTGCAGCAACTCGGAGACATGTTCGTCACCGTTAAAGCCGCGGAATACCAGGGAGAGGATACTTGCGGCAATCACAATGCCGAAGATCATACCGGTGATAATGACTGTCTCGCTGAGGGCGGAGCCCAAGACATTGCGGCGGGGCAAAGCCATCACGACCGCGGCAAGCAGTGCTCCAAGCACAACAACTGCTCCGACTGCGGCAAGTGTTGGCAGCGTCCAGGCGATCTTGCCGCCGGCGAACTCAAGACCGAACAGTCCGCTTTGCCGAAGGATCAGAAGTGAAACTGCGAGAACTGCACAAGCACATGCCGTCCAAAACGCGCGTGCTCCCTGCCCGGCTGTTGCAATCACCAGTGCACCGGCCACGCCAACGCCGGCCGCCTCTGTCGGTGTCGCAACTCCGATCAAAATGCTGCCGAGCACAGCAATGATAAGCCCGAGTGTTGGCGCGATGTTTTTCAAAAGCTCCGAAAGCGAAGACTGCGGCGTGTCTGCGCTCTCTTCCGTCTCCGACGCCCTACCGCGCAGATTAAAGACCACGTACCCGGAATAAAGCACCACCAGCAGCAGACCCGGCAACAGGGCACCTGCAAAGAGATCACCAACAGTGACCGGGTCAGGCGCAAAATTGCCGGCTTCCTGTTGCGCCTCGAAATAGGCGTTGGAGATCTGGTCACCAAGCAAAATCAGAACGATTGACGGCGGAATGATCTGGCCGAGCGTACCGCTGGCGCAAATCAGGCCGCTGCTCATATGCTTGTTGATCCCTGCCTTCAAAAGTACAGGCAGCGTGATTGTTCCAAGCATGACAATCGTCGCACCGATTATGCCCGTCGAGGCCGCGATCAGCGCGCTGACCAGAACAACCGCCAGGGCGAGCGCGGACTGGTTTCCGCCAAGCGCGGCCGTCAGGCTTTTCAGCATTTTTTCCGCTTGCTGGGATTTCTCCAGCAACAGCCCCATCAACACGAATAATGGAACCGCAAGCAGGAGCGGATTGGTCATCACACCGAAGACACGCTGCGGCACGGCCTGGAAGTAACCGAGATCAAATTGCCCGGCAGATGCGGCGATCAAAGCAACGAGCGTCGGCGCACCTGCGATTGCCAAAAGGACCGGCACACCAGAAAGGATCCCGGCAAAGACGGCCAGAGCCAGAACAACAAGCCAGAGAAGATCGGGATTCATGAAACGCTCCGGCGGACAGCACCAACAAGTCTTTTAAGCACAATCAAAAGGATCAATGCGGGGAGGATGACGAGACAGGTCTTAACGACAAAGAGACCCGGGAGACCGCCGGTTTCCTGGGAGCCTTCCAGAATGAGCCAGGAGCTTTTGACGAGCGGATACGCCGCCCACAGCATCAGCCCGAAGACCGGAAGTGCGAACAGCAGGTCTCCCGCCCGGTCAATCCGCTGGTTCACGCTTTCCGACCAAGTCTGGCGGAAAACGTCCACCCGCACGTGACGGTCCCGGTCAAAGGTTACAGCGACGGACAGTGCAACCAGCGCAGCAAACGAATAACTGACAGCATCCTGAAGTTCGACAAAGCCGACGCCGAGCAAATACCGCATCAGCACCATGGCCAGCTGACCGGCAAAAACGATGATGGCAAGCCCCATGCAAAGCCAGCGCACCGCTTGTAATAGTTTTTGCATGAAAATTCCGTACTGCAACACGTGATTCCATCCATGTTGTAACGGGTCGGCTTGTGATCCCGCAATAGCCGTCCCGCTCGTCGGCGGTACAAGCGTTTTTGTCATTTTGGTTATGCGTGAAACACAGCGAACCAACTCCCGCATTTCAAATGCGTACGAAAAGCGAAATCTCGAGTATTGCAAACGAACGTTCGTTCATTTAAATAGGCGCGTAGCACATTTCCTTCCCAGTTTCATGGTTGCTGCAGCAGTTATGGAAACTTATCGGACTATGCGGGCAAACGCCCTTTCCACCTGTCTTAACCGCACCGTTTGATCAAAAACACAGGCCTCCTTCAACATGCGCTTCTTAAGATCCATTATCTTCGCCTCAAGTGTTCTCGCCGGTTTGGTCCTTGGCAGCCTGTCGGGCGCACATGCGGCGTCACCCCTCACCTATAAAATTGAACTCAATGGAAAGCCGGTCGGCCAAATCATTCATGAGTACGTCCGGCATCCAGACGGTGGCCATGGGCTGAAACTGTCCACTCAGATCGAAACAAAATCGTTCTTCAGCAAAGTGCGCATCAACAGCGTTTTGGAAGAGAAAATCTCCGCTGACGGCTATCTTGATGCAGCCTCAAACAAGCTGGTTGAGAACAAGAAAACCTATTGGACAAAGATCCAGCGATCCGGCAGCAGCTATTTGGCATTTACAGCCGAGATGAAGACACCGGAACAGCTTGAAACCGAGGAGCTTGCAGGCTTGGCAAAAGAGGTTATTGCGACGGTTGTGCCGTACGCGGGAGATGCGATGACTGTCGCCGGCATTCTCCTGTCAGACAAGCGGGACGCTCCGCAGCATAAACGCCTGACAACAGACCATTTCGATACATCACTGATCGGCCTGCCGCTCTATTGGCAGTCGAACGGTTATGTGCTGCCAAGTTCTCTGACGATCATCGACACGGAGGAGATGTCCGTCTTTAAGGCGAAGGTCAAAGATCTTGGTGATACGCAAACTTCCGCCGGAGGGGAAAACCGGACTGTCCGGCATATCCAACTTGATATCGCCAATGCAAAACCGATGGAGGTCTGGATGGTGCGGCCGGAAACAGGCCCGGCCCATTTTTTCCAGATTTCGGGCCTGAGCGATGGTGCCAAATTCAAGGTGTCCCTGACTGGCACGCACTAGCAAATCAGACCAGCGGTTGAGACCACATTGCGCGCGTGGTTTCAGCCTCAGCAATCTGTGAATTTGCCGCATCTCATTAAGCCGTCGCGCCTTGCCGCAGCGCAGCAAGTGCGCTAGGTCGGGGCCGTCCTTTCGCTTTCAGACTGGACAACGGGCCGGCCCACCTTCTCCTGGGCACTGCACCTCCTACCGATCTGAAAGCAAATCCAAAATCCATTTACTGGAGTCTATAAATGCTCGGCAAAAAAGTTCCTTTTGTCACCTTCCGCACCCGTGTCCGCGACGAATCCATCGAAGGCCCGAACCCGTTTCGCTGGGACGACAAGACAAGCGATGATTTTTTCAAAGGCAAGAAGGTCGTGCTGTTCTCCCTTCCGGGTGCATTCACCCCGACCTGCTCCACCTATCAGCTGCCAGACTTTGAAAAACTGTTCGACGACTTCAAGGCGGAAGGTGTCGACGAGATTTACTGTATCTCCGTCAACGATGCATTCGTCATGAATGCCTGGGCAAAGGCACAAGGCGTCGACAAGGTCAAAGTCATTCCGGACGGCTCTGGTGAATTCACCCGCAAGATGGGCATGCTGGTCGCCAAGGACAATCTTGGATTTGGCATGCGTTCCTGGCGCTACGGCGCAGTCGTCACCGACGGCATCGTCGAGCAGTGGTTCGAAGAAGACGGTTTCTCTGACAACTGCGAAACCGACCCATACGGTGTTTCATCTCCGCAGAACATCCTGGAGAACCTCAAGGCATCGAAAGCGAAAGCTGCTTGAGCTTTCGCCTTTAATTATCAAGCCCCGGTGCAAACCGCTCCGGGGCTTTTTATTTAAAGCAAAACGTCAAAGAACATCAGCACAGCCGGCAACGCTGTCCCCAGGCACAATCGCAACGCTGCCAGCGGCCAATCCATCGACGATAGCATTCACCTGGTCTTCAACATCGGAAACCAGATCCCTGTTGTGCTCGTCAACCGCCCAGCCGACGCCTTTGTCACGCGTTGTCATTACAACCAAGCCCGGCGTCCATGTGTCATCGATTGCAGCTTTCCAAGTCGCATAGGCCGCTTCATCAACCCGTTTCAAGGCACTGGTCAGAACGGTTCCTGGTAAAAACCCGTTCTTGTTGGCATCCACCATTATCACATGGGCATCTTGCTCTCTGGCTGCCCGTGCGACGCCTTCCGCGGCCATTCCTGCCGGTGCAAAAATAACGTCAGCCCCATCTGCAAACATCTTGTCTGCGATCGCCTTTCCACCTTGAATATTCCGGAAAGCATACATGTCCTGACCCACAAAAGACGACAAAACACTGACATCAGCATTGGCATATCTCGCCCCGGCTTCAAATCCGCACATGAACCGACGCACCGGTGGGATATCCATGCCCCCAATGGTCCCCACTGTCCCGGTTCTTGTTTTCAGGCCAGCAACATAGCCTGCAAGAAATCCGCTCTCATCATCCGCAAAGAGAATAGACCGGACATTGGGAAGGTCACTTATAACCCCATCAATGCTTGTGAATTTGACATCCGGAAACTCCAATGCCGTGGTGCGAACCAGTTCCGAGCTCTCAAATCCCAGCGTCAGGATATGATTCACACCGGACTTCGCGAACTGCCGGATGACGTTCATTGTCTCGTCCGGATCCGTGCTGATCCATTCCCTGATTTCAAGTCCAAACTCAGCCGCGGCCCGCTCAGACCCAATCGCTGCAAGTTGGTTGAAGGAACCGTCCATCTTAGCATTCGTAAAAATAACAGCACCAACAGTCTCAGGCCGCGCGGGCACACCCCCGTAAAAAACGAGAAAAATGGAAACGGCAATCAGTCTCAACAACGTAAACTTCTGCATTCTCGCCTTTCTTCCAGCGATGATTGCTTGTGTTTCTCTCGAATGAAAAGGCAATCAAAGCCACTAACCCGAAGCCTGCCAATACCGGACTTTCCGGGCAACTGAAAAATACAAATGAAATTTGAATTATTACCTAAGGTCAACACATAGACCATTCGGGCAACCAACGAGGCACACTCGATCGAGCCCTGAAAACATAAATCGGCCGCAGGACAATAACCGTTTCGTCTCTGTGTTTTGTTTTCGGGATGCCGCAGCTTGCAGATACGCGGCTTTTTACTCTTAGTCCGGATTGAGACCCCGGCGCCGTTCGTCTTCAGAGCGCAGCTCAAGCCACATTGCATTCAAGATCGCCAAACAGCAGGCGAGCGGCATTCCCAGGATCCAGGCAAAGTACCACATGAGATTTCGTCTCCGTCTCTGCGTGCCTCAGTAGGCCGTGTGATTGTCGCGTTCGATGGTTTCTTCATCAATCTTGCCCCACAGCACCTTGTAGACCCAGGCCGTGTAAACCAGGATGATCGGAAGAAAGATAACGACCGCCACGAGCATGTTGAAGAGCGTGCGATGTGTCGAAGAGGCATCCCAAACGGTCAAGCTCGCCTCCGGCTGCACCGAGGACGGCAAGATGAACGGGAACATCGAAACACCGACGGTGGCGATGATCCCAAATACGGCCATCTTCGAGAACGCAAAAATCGGCATTTCAAGACGCGTTTGCAGCAGTAAAAGCGTGCCGAGCATCCCCAGGAACCCCATGATCGGGGCAAGCCAAAGCACCGGATAGTCCGCATAGTTCCGCATCCAGGCACCGCCCTCAACAACCGCCTGTTTGGCGAGCGGGTTGGCTTGCATGTTCGGATCAACCTCTGACGTGATCCGGAACCCCTCCACATAACCGCTCACGACAAGATAACCGCCAACGCCGAAGAGAAGGATCCCGCCGAGAGCTGCAAAGGTGCCCGCCTTTCTGGCCCGCGCAGCAATCTCCCCGGTTGTCCGCATCACCAGCCAGACCGCCCCGTGCATCACCAACATTGTGACCGACAAAAGACCGCAGAGGAGCGTAAATGGCGAGAATAGCCCAAAGAACGAGCCGTCGTAGGTCATGCGAAGTTCATTATCGAGCCGGAATGGAACCCCAAGAAGAACATTCCCGACCGCAACACCAAACACCAGCGCAGGTACAAAAGACCCGGTGAAGAGTGCCCAGTCCCAGGAGCTGCGCCAATTAGGGTCAGGCCGTTTAGAGCGATACTTAAATGCCACCGGCCGCAGGATCATAGCCGCCAAGACCACGAACATGGCCAGGTAAAAACCGGAAAAGCTGATGGCATACAGTGGCGGCCAGGCTGCAAAGATCGCACCGCCCCCCAAGATGAACCAGACCTGATTGCCTTCCCAGGTGGCACCGATCGTGTTGATCACGACACGCCGCTCGATATCGGTTTCGGCGATGAACGGCAGGAGCGTTCCTACGCCCATATCGAAACCGTCGGTTACGGCGAAACCGATCAGCAAAATGCCGAGCAGCAACCACCAGATCACTTTCAAGGTCGAGTAATCGATGAGTTCGTGTAGGACCATGATCGTTTACTCCGCCGGAACTGCTGAGGCTGGTGAGGGCGCCGAAACGGACGGTGGCGGGTTTGGTGCGATCTTCTCGCCGTCCTCCGGTCCGATCTTGATGTACTTGATCATCAACGCGATCTCGATGACTAGGAGCGTGCTGTAGAGCGCGACAAAGCCGACGAGCGTCAACAGGACTTCTGCTACGGACAAGCTTGAAACCCCGACGGTCGTGGGCAACATGCTCTCGATGATCCATGGCTGGCGGCCATATTCGGCGACGAACCAGCCCATCTCACACGCAATCCATGGCAGCGGAATAGACCAGACGGCGACATGCAGGATCCACCGGCGCTTTTCGATCAGTGTTTCGAGCCGTCCCGCGGACGAATAGTAGAAGAACACCGCGGTCAGCAGAATGAAGAAGAAACCGCACGCCACCATAATCCGGAAAGCGTAGAACATCGGCCAGACATTCGGCACTGTCGACCAGGCAGCCGCATCAACCTGCTCTGTAGTCGCTTCCATCGGATTGTCGGTATAGGGCAACAGCAGATAGGCGTATCCAAGAGAATCAGCGTTCTGGCGGAAGGTTTCCCGCAATTCCTCGCTTGCCTCTGCCGGATTCTCCCTGATTTTCTGTAAGGAATTCCACGCGATAGCGCCCTGCCGGATCCGATCATTTGACCGCTCCACAAGCTCGGTAATTCCCGGGATCTCGGTATCAAGAGACCGCGTGGCGATCAAACCCATGACGTAAGGGACTTCGATTGCGAAGATGTTTTCCCGCGTTTCCATGTCGGGCAAGGCAACAACATTGAACGCGGCCGGGGCCGGTTCCGTGTGCCACATCGCTTCGATGGTTGCGAGTTTCATCTTCTGGTTCAAGTTGGCTTCGTAGCCGCTCTCATCGCCCAGAACGACGACGGAGAGTGCCGACGCAAAGCCGAATGCAGAGGCGATTGCCATAGACCGCTTCGCGATCTGCAGGTGACGACCCTGCAGCATGTACCACGCTGAGATCCCGATCATGAACATCGCAGCGGTTACATAACCGGCCGATACAGTGTGAACAAATTTTGCCTGGGCAACCGGGTTGAACAGGACTTCATAGAAGCTGGTGACTTCCATCCGCATTGTGTCGGGATTGAACTCCGCACCGACAGGATGCTGCATCCAGCCGTTCGCGATTAGGATCCAGAGCGCTGAAAAATTGGTTCCGAAAGCAACGGCCCAGGTCGCAGCGAGGTGCTGGCGTTTCGTCAGTCTATCCCAGCCGAAGAAAAACAGGCCGACAAAGGTCGCTTCGAGAAAGAATGCCATCAAGCCTTCGATGGCCAGAGGCGCGCCGAACACATCCCCGACATACTGGCTGAAATAGGCCCAGTTCATGCCGAACTGGAACTCCATGGTAAGCCCCGTGGCGACCCCGAGCACGAAATTGATGCCGAACAGGGTTCCCCAGAACTTCACCATCCGTTTCCAGATTTCGCGACCGGTCATGACATAGACCGTTTCCATCGTGGCAAGCAGGATCGAGAGCCCGATGGTCAGCGGCACGAACAGGAAATGGTACATTGCAGTCATGGCAAACTGCAGCCGCGACAGATCGACGACGTTGAGTTCCATCGGGTTCCCCTTTTAAGCCCGTCCGGCCTAAGCCTTTGATGAGATGGTGACCCAGGTGTATCTTGAGGTCAATGCAGCCAAACGATATAGCTGGGCGTCTAACTACATAAAAAAGAATACGAAATTACAAATGCGAGATAATCCGCCATCACTTTATTCCGCAGCAAGATCGGCCTTTCTCTGATTGAGAAACAACACACTGCCGGCCGTCTCCAATTCAACACGCTTGTGCGCGATCATGAGAACCGCAGCGCGTCCCCGGAACGAGAAGAACCGCTCAAGGACATCAATCGTCGTCGCCGTGTCCAGTCCTTCCGTCATCTCATCAAGGATGAACAGATCCGGATTGGTCAAAAACGCACGTGCCAAAGCTATCCGCCGCTGTTCCCCGCCTGAGAGGCCAAGCCCCCCCTCCCCGATGACCGCATCCAGTCCATCCGGACTTTCAGAGATCCGCTGGGCGATGGCCGCTTGCGCCAGCGCGATCCAGAGTTCGGTATCGCTTGCAGACGGGTTCGCAATCCTGAGGTTCGCACCGACCGTATCATTGAAGAGATGAGGTCGCTGGCTCAAGACCGTGACGCGTGACCGAAGTTCTGCTTCGGCGACATCCGCCAGATACCGGCCGTTCAATAGAATACGGCCCTTGCCCGGAACCAGCATTCTGGAGGCGAGCGCGGCGACGGTGCTCTTGCCGCATCCACTGCGCCCGGCGATTGCCAGCGTCTCTTTCTCTGCAAGTTCAAAGGACAGATTTTCCAGAACCGTGCGCTCAGCCCCCGTATAACCGAATGACACCGTCTCGAATTTCAGAATTGAACCGGTGACCGGCTCTTCCCGGTTGTTGTCGTTTCTTTGGTCGACACCCGCTCTTTTGTCCGATTGAGACGGCGCCAGAAGAGTGCTTGTCCGGTCCGCCGCCAAGGCAATACGGGGCAGTTTTGCAAGCCCTGGCAGAATGGATCCAATAATCTCCGGAAAGGCTATGGCTGCAAGGACAAGCGCAATGCCCAGGCCTGGAGAGATGTCATCCGTCATGACAGAGAGCGAAACGGCCACCAGCATCAGGGCTACGAACATCTGTCCGAGCGCGGCCGAAAACCCGGTCAAGCGAACCGCTCGGCGATCTTCCAGATCTTCCGCTGCTCCTTGGCTTTCATCCGCCTGCCGAATGGTTTCCGCAACGGGCTCCAGCCCACCAAACACCGCAAGATCCCGGCGCCCGGTTACCATATCGGTTGCTCTCAAACGCATTGCTTCATTCGCCGCGTCCGCCCGGCGGGCAAGTTTTTTGTCGGCACTGCGGACCGCATAGACTGCGAGCCCGAACCATCCGCTGAGGCAAACCGCGCCAGCGGCAAATACGAGCGCCGGCATGAACAACCAGATCGCAAGAGCCGCGAGCGAGACCGTCGAAATCACCGCAAAAGGAACAACCAGCCGGAGATAAACACCGTCCAGAGCGGAAATGTCGATGGTCAGGCGGTTCAACAGCAAACCGGATCGCTGTCCGGACAAGGAACGCGACGCCATGGCGGCAAAGAGCTTTGTGCGCAGATCCGCGAGATAGCGGAATGTCGCGTCATGGGTCAGAATCCGCTCGCCGTACCGGCCAGCCGTTCGCAAGATCGCCAAGGCCCGGATCATGGCGCTCGGGGCAAAGATGTTCAAAAATACGCCTGTTGCCCCGGCAATACCGGCGGCCGTGATGAACCAGCCCGCAACACCCAACAGCAAAAGGCCGGAAATTGCCGGAACCAGCGCAGCTGCAATCCCGAGACAAAAGGACAGGCGGTTGTGCCGAAAGTGACGGGAGACAAAGCTCAAAACAGCGTTCATCCGGATGTCTCCAAAACTTTCGCTCCAGCCAAACGGGCAAGATCTATCTTTTGCCCCGGAAGAGCCAGTATGGCCGGGTTATGCGTTGCAATGACCGCGGTCCGGCTGGCGCAGAGCTTTTGCAGCCCGGAGATCACGTCTGCAGCTGTCTCATCATCCAGTCCTGCCGTCGGCTCATCTGCCAAAAGGAGTTTGGCCGATTTGCGCACGGCAGCCCTTGCGAGCGCAATCCGCCGAATCTCGCCAACAGAAAGGCCAAAACCATCCTCGCCCAGCTGTGTGCCGAGTCCGCGCGGTAACCCACGGACCAGTCCCTCCGCACCGGCAAGCCTAAGAGCGTTCCAGAGGTCATCGTCGCTGACGGTTTCGCCAGGTCCCGCGCCCCGCGATAAGTTGGCTTTGATCGAGCCATGAAACAGCTTTGGCGACTGACCGAGCCACATAGCGCTCTGGCGCAATTCCTTGGCCACTGCTGCTGTCAGCGCCTGCCCATCAACTGTTACGGCACCGTCTGCTGGTGTGTGGAAACCCAGGATACAGTCGATCAGCGTTGTCTTGCCGCTACCGCTCGGACCAAACAGCAGAAGCGTTTGGCCAGACGGGATATCCAATGTGAGACCATCATAGACAGACAGCTCGCCGAACCGGATCGAAACGTCCTCAAACCGGATGGTTGGTACGCTGCTTCCGACATGGAACGTGACCGCTTCGCTCTTTTCAGCATGACTTGCCTCGGGTGCCGGAAAGCTGTCTTCAAGACCGGCAAGGCTTTCCAGAGCTGCCAAACCTGCTGCCCGGTCATGGTAGGCGGCTGCAAATCCACGCAAGGGTGCGAAAAACTCCGGTGCAAGCAACAGAACAAAGAGCCCGCCGCCATACGTCAGCGGCGCACCCCAAGTACCGATCGAGATGTCTCCAAGGAGCGAAAAACCGATATAGACAGCGGCAAAGGCGATCCCAAGCGCAGAAAAAAGCTCCAGCACCGTCGAAGACAGAAACGCGATCTTCAGGACATTCATTGTGCCGGACCGGAACCGCTCTCCAGCGTCATTGACACTTTGCAACGTGCGATCAAGTGCACCAAACAGAGTGAGCGTTTCCAACCCTCTGATCCGGTCCAGCAACGTCCCGCTCAGCCGTGTCAGTTCGTTCTGCTGGTGCGCACTGGCTTTTTTGGCCCGCATACCAATCAGGGCCATGAAGACCGGGATCAACGGGCCACAGATCAGCAGAATGAGAGAGGCAATCCAGCTGACGGGCAGCACTGCCACAACAATGACTAGCGGAACGACCTTCACCCGCATCATTTGCGGCACATAGTTTTGGTAATACGGCCCAAGTAGATCCACTTGCTCGGTCAAATGGGCGGCAAAGGCACCAGAAGATGGAAAAGCTGCCGCGGGCGAAACTTCAACGGCAGCTTTAAGCAACCGGGTTCGCGCCGCACTTTGCACACTCCGGGCTGCCCGGCGCGCCGAATTCATGCCCCTTGTCTGCAAGACCATGCGAACAAACGCCAGCGATATGACACCGAAACCGGCAACGAGAACCGGAACAGAGCTTTCAAGGGAGATGTCTGCGCTTGCCGGACCAAAAAAGGGTTCAAGCAACAGCGCAGCAGCAAACGCAATCAACCCGGCCTGGGCAATCCAAATGAGATCGGCGAACGCCAAAAGCAATCCGGCACGCCGCAGAGCCTTCGCGCAGGCATCATCCGGCACGCCGATCGGCCCATCAGCCGCATCGGCAGTCGTCATGCTCGCGCCCAGTTTTCTTGCCCGTTTGGTATTCCCTTTTGTCATGGACTGCTTATCGCCGCGCTCCCCCCGCGATGTCACTGAGGCTTTTTGCCCCTTTGTCTTGTTTCAACGACTCTTACACGCGGTTTTTCGAAATTTCCATCTAACCCAAGGTTTGAGCGCGGATTTTACCCCAATCATCAGCGGTTTCTCCTGACAGGAAGCTGGCAGGAGGCCTATGCAACAAAGTCAGCGGACATTGTTTCCGCAACAGCAAAACCGAAAAGGGTAATCCGTCATGACAACTCCGTGCCTCGAACTGGTGGTTTTCAAAGTCAAGGACCTCGCAAAGGCGCGCATTGCCAGGCGCGCAGCGCAGGACGTAGTTCGCAATTATGAGGGCTTTTTGTCCTGGTCCGCCTATGAGGCCTGCGACGACGCAGGTCTCTTTGCCGATGTTGTCATGTGGCGCGACTTGGCAACGGCCAAAGCCGCCGGGCAGAAAGTCATGTCTGATCCAGGCTTCAAAGCCATCATGGCTGAAATCGATGGTCTCGTGTCAATGGCACATTACACCGCCGACCGGATAGTCGAGGCCAAGATGACGGCCGCCGCCTGAAGCTACAAATGAGAACGGGCGGACCAGATGGTCCGCCCGCTCCTCAAACTGTCGGTTTAAACAAGACTTACTTCATCGTCGGAATGGAGAACTCCGCCCCCTGCCGGATACCGGACGGCCAGCGGGACGTCACCGTTTTTGTCCGCGTGTAGAACTTGAAGGCATCCGGACCGTGCTGGTTTAGATCGCCGAAGCCGGATTTCTTCCAGCCGCCGAACGTGTGGTAGGCAAGCGGCACAGGGATCGGCACGTTGATGCCGACCATGCCGATGTTGATCCGGTTGGCAAAGTCGCGGGCCGTGTCACCGTCGCGGGTGAAGATCGCGGTGCCGTTGCCATACTCGTGATCCATGGCAAGGCCAATGGCTTCCTCGTAGGTCTTGGCACGGACGGTTGACAGCACCGGACCGAAGATCTCGGTCTTGTAAATGTCCATGTCCTTGGTGACGTGGTCGAACAGGTGCGGCCCAACGAAGAAACCGTTTTCATAGCCCTGCATGGAGAAGTCACGATTGTCGACGACCAGCTTCGCGCCCTGGTCGACGCCGGAGTTGATCAAGCGCAGGATGTTTTCCTGTGCGGCCTTGGTCACGACCGGACCGAAATCGATGTCGTCACCGGCAGTCCATGGACCGACTTTCAGTGCCTCGACGCGCGGGACCAGTTTTTCGATCAAGCGGTCTGCGGTTTCATCACCAACCGGAACGGCAACGGAGATCGCCATGCAGCGCTCACCTGCCGCGCCATAACCTGCACCAACAAGAGCGTCCGCTGCCTGATCCATGTCCGCATCCGGCATGATGATCATGTGGTTTTTGGCACCGCCGAAGCACTGCGCCCGTTTGCCATTCTCGGCAGCGCGGTGATAAATGTAATGGGCGATCGGCGTGGAGCCGACAAAGCCAACAGCTTGAATGGTCGGATTGTCCAGAATCGCATCGACGGATTCCTTGTCGCCGTTGACGACGTTCAAAACGCCGTCCGGCAAGCCGGCTTCTTTCAGAAGTTCTGCCAGCATCATCGGAACGGACGGATCGCGCTCGGACGGCTTCATGATCATCGCGTTACCGGCAACAAGTGCCGGGCCCATTTTCCAGAGCGGGATCATGGCTGGGAAGTTGAACGGGGTGATCCCGGCAACAACGCCCAGCGGCTGGCGCATGGAGTACATGTCGATACCCGGGCCCGCACTGTCAGTGAATTCGCCTTTCAGGAGATGCGGCGCGCCGATGCAAAACTCGATCACTTCCAGACCGCGCTGCACGTCGCCCTTCGCGTCAACAAAGGTCTTGCCGTGTTCGGAAGACAGCTTCTCGGCCAGCTTGTCCATGTCGCGGTTGATGAGATCCACGAACTTCATCATTACGCGGGCACGTTTTTGCGGGTTCTGCGCGGCCCAGGCCGGCTGCGCGGCGGCAGCGTTGGCAACGGCAGCTTCCATCTCGGCGGTGGTAGCAAGCGCGACCTGCGCCTGAACTTCACCGGTTGCCGGATTAAAGACGTCTGCATAGCGGCCCGAGGTGCCCTCAACCTGTTTGCCGCCAATAAAATGACCGATCTTTTCCATGTTTGTTTCTCCCAAAACGTCAAAACCAACGGCAGCTGATAAGCGCCACCGAAATTAAGCTGCAGCTGTTTTCGCTTTTATTTTTGCATTCTACAAGAACCGAAAATCCGCATCCGTTGTGCATTTATTATAGTTAGATTGCACATACTCCATAATAGCTTGATAATAATTAGGCATCACAAACCGGGCGAAAACACCACCCCACTGTCACCCCGGCTAAGCGGAGCCGGAGCTGGGCCTACCCGCGCCGAAAACGAAACCAGCCACTCTGCAATCGAGTGGACCCCGGATCTTCGCTGCGCCGCGTCCGGGCGACAACAAAGACTAAACCATATGAACTGGGACGACATTCGCATCTTTTTGGGCGTGGCCCGCACGGGGCAGATCCTGGCGGCAGCCAAACGATTGGGTCTCAACCATGCCACCGTCGCCCGGCGGTTGACCGCCTTGGAGGGCAGTCTCGGAGCACGGCTCTTTGACCGCTCGACCTCAGGCTGCGTCTTGACCGATGCAGGCAGCCGTTTTTTCGACCGCGCCGAGATGATGGAAGCCGCAGCGCTGGCAGCTGAAGCCGATCTTGGCGACGACACACCGGAGATTTCCGGCACCGTACGCATTGGTGCACCAGACGGGTTCGGGGTGGCGTACCTTGCCCCGCGCCTCGGCCTGCTCACCCGCCAGCATCCGGGTCTCACAGTTCAGCTTGTTCCGGTTTCCCGCTCTTTCTCCCTGTCCAGAAGGGAGGCAGACATCGCCGTCACCATCGAGCGGCCGGAAACGGGCCGCCTTATCGCTGGAAAACTGGTCGATTACGCCCTCGGGCTCTACGCCTCCAAGACCTATCTAATGGAACGCGGCATACCTGAAACTCCCAGCGATCTAAGCGCGCACGATCTGATCGGGTACGTGGAGGACCTACTCTATTCGGCTTCGCTCAATTATGGGGCGGAGTTCTTCAAGGGCTGGACCGCGCGGTTCGAAATTGCCTCCGCACTCGGCCAGACAGAGGCCGTCAAGGCCGGAGCTGGGATTGGCATCCTGCACGACTTCATCGCCCGCGCAGATCCATGTCTTGTGCCAATACTACCGGACATGAAATTGAAACGCGCCTATTGGATGGTCACCCACGAGAGCTCCCGCCCCTTGCGCCACGTCGCGGCCGTACAGGACTTCCTGCGCGAGCAAGTCGCGCACGACAAGAACATGTTCGGGTAGTTTTTCGAACATTCAGAGTGCCTCCCCGGTCAAACATAGCGCCGAGCCGGGGCCCACTCGCCTCGATGCTAGCCGTAGGGCAAGCGGTCTGTCAGACTTCCAACGAACCGCACTCTTTAAACACGGACCTCATCCTGAGGAGCCGCTGTGCGGCGTCTCGAAGGATGGGCAACAAACACGAACCTTGGCTGCCCATGCTTCGAGACAGTCCTTCGGACTTCCTCAGCATGAGGAAGGATGTTTTTACATCTTCCAGCTCGGCTCCTCCAGTGAACTCTCTGGGAACGCGTAGACCCCGGGTCTTCACTACGTTCGCGCGGGGTGACAACTGAGGCAATCCTTAATCCGGATGCTTATCGTTAAGTCTACGAATTGGCCACCGCTGACGCCTACCGCCACTGTTCCGTTGCAGAGATCCATTCGCGAGTCCGCGCCTCCGGGTCGGCGCTCCGTGTGATGTCGGTCACCACCGCGGCGCTGTCCGCCCCGTGTTCAAAGACACCCGAAAGACGTTCAACGGTCAATCCGCCGATTGTTACCAGGGGCAGATCGCCGATGTCCGCTTTCCAGCGGGTGATCTTTTCCAGCCCCTGCGGCGCCCATTTCAATTTCTTGGTAACCGTTGGATAGACCGGGCCGAGCGCCACATACTCTGGCTGCACTGCCAAGGCCGTTGAAAGCTCCGCGCCATCGTGAGTGGAAACGCCCAGCTTCAAGCCCGCGTTACGGATCGTATCAACGTCAGCATCCGCCAGATCCTCCTGACCCAGATGAATGAAGTCACAGCCTTCGGAAATAGCGAGCCGCCAATAGTCGTTCACGACCAATTGGCAACCGTGATCTGCGCAGATGCTTTTGGCGTTGCGGATCTGCCGGGCGATTTCCTCTTCCGGTTGGTCCTTAATGCGCAGCTGCACAAGTTTCACGCCGATCGGCACCAGCCGGGCAATCCAGTCAGTGCTGTCAACGATGAGATAAAAGGGATCGAGTTTCATACTGGCTCAAGAAGATAGCGGCATTAGGCAAATTTCCAATCCGTTATACTGCTCGCAGATCACTGCTCAAGACCGAAACGGACTGTTCAATGGACACTTTCGGCGCACATCCCCTATCTATGGTGAGAAGAAAATCATACGTGACATTGGGAGAGACCCATGAGCTGGTTGAATTGCCCGGATCCAACTCCGGGAGACGCTGCAAGCTGCGATCCGATCGAGACGATTATCGTGCCACGCACATCAGATCTTGGCGGTTTCTCGGTCCGCCGGGCGCTGCCATCCGCAAAGCGCCGGATGATCGGCCCGTTCATCTTTTTCGACCAGATGGGTCCGGCAGAGCTTTTGGTCGGCGGCGGCATTGACGTCCGCCCGCACCCGCACATTGGCCTTGCAACCGTCACCTATCTGTTTGAAGGCGAAATGTACCACAGGGATAGCCTCGGCACCGAAATCGCCATTGCGCCCGGCGCACTCAACTGGATGAGCTCTGGGAAGGGCATTGTCCACTCCGAGCGCGAGCGGCCGGAACGCCTCAATGAAAAGCGTCCTCTCTTTGGCCTGCAAAGCTGGGTGGCACTGCCCAAAAACTTGGAAGAAACGGATCCCACGTTTCAGCACCATGGCACGGACGAACAGCCGGAGTTTTCCGATCAAGGCGCGTCAGTCAAACTGATTGCCGGATCGCTTTACGGCCATACGGCACCGGTCAAAACAGCTTCGGACATGTTCTATGCCGACATTCAACTGGAGCCGGGCGCAAAGGTTCCATTGGATGCAGGTTGGGAAGAGCGCGGCATTTACACGATCTCCGGGCAGATCACGATTGCCGGACAGACTTTCGATCCGGCGCAGCTGATGGTCATCAAACCGGGCGATAACCTTGTCATCGAAAACACTTCTCCGGCACCCGCACGGTTTGTCGTGATGGGCGGCGAGCCGATGGACGGCGAACGCTACATCTGGTGGAATTTTGTTTCCTCGTCCAAGGAACGGATCGAACAGGCCAAGGAAGACTGGCGTCAGGGACGGTTCGACATCGTGCCGGGCGACGAAGAGGAGTTCATTCCCCTGCCCGACCGGCCCGGGCCTTAGCATCAACTGCAGGCGCGCAACGCGGCTGTTTTCCAATGCTGCCCCGGACTTGATCCGGGACCAACCTGTTACGGATTACGGGTCCCGGCTCAAGGCCGGGACAGCTAATTGATTGGTGCACCAATACAAACTGCAACACCTAATTCCGGCCCGGTTTTCTTTTGCA